>JAJTDZ010000006.1 GCA_021298245.1 Algoriphagus sp.
TAATACGTAGGATCAAAAGCATCACAAGCGGATTTAAGTTGGCGATGAAAATATGCCGCATCCTCTGCTACGATATAGTGGGGAGTAAGATCTATTCCTCCTCCAAACCAGTGAACTCCATCTTCCAGTTCAAAATATCGAATATTCATGTGGATAATTGGAACCATAGGGCTATAAGGATGAATCACCACTGAAACTCCAGTGGCAAAAAAATCAGCCTCTTCTATTCCTAATGAAGCTTTAATTTTTTCTGGGGTAGGTCCATGAACGGCAGAGAAGGCAACTCCCCCTTTTTCGATGATTGCTCCTTGCTCAAAAATTCTAGTTTTTCCACCTCCGCCTTCAGCCCTTTGCCAACCATCTTCTTTGAATTTGCCCTTACCGTCGGCCTTTTCTAGCTGCTCACAGATGTGATCTTGCATCTGTTGATACAGAAGAGCAATTTCTTCTTTCGTTTTTCTTTGCATAGGTGTTTGGCTTAGAAAGGATAGCCTATTCCAAAATTAAACACGGTTTGTCCCCTAACCCCAAAAGGTTGATTAAATTTCAAGTTGTCCAAGACCCACCTATTCCCCTCATCTTGAGAGGGATCAATGGCTTTAGTGGCGAGATCAAGTCGAATCACCAAAAAATCGAAATCCATTCGTAAGCCGATTCCTGTTCCCACAGCAATTTCTTTGTAAAACCTGTCGTACCTAAAATCTGCTCCGGGTCTTGCATCGTCTCTTCCTATCATCCAGGAATTGCCGGCATCTAGAAAGACAGCCATATCAAAGTAACTAAATAATTTTCGGCGGTATTCCAACATGCTTTCAAGGATCATTTCTGCAGGTTGTTCGTTGGTATAATCATAATCTCCTCCTGGTCCGGTGATGGGTTTTGAACTTCCTGGACCCAAACGTCTAGCCTGCCAAGCGCGAATACTGGTTCCACCTCCTGCAAAGAAGTATTTTTCATAAGGAAGAATGCCCGCACTGACTCCGTAGGGTCTAGCCATTCCAAAATTTAGCCTATAGGCCAAGGTCTGTTTGTTTCGTATGGGGTAGTACCTCCGGAAATCTACTTGACCTTTGAGCCATTGAAAATTAGCAAAATCAATTCCCGGTTCATCATTTCTCTTGACGTCTACAAAATTGAGTGTACTTCCTCCACTTTCACCAAATATCCTTAATAGGGAAGCTTTTTGGGTAGAAAAATCTCCGTATCGATTGAAATTAATTAAGGTTTGGGCTGAAAAACTACTGATCAAAGAAGGTAAAAACGACCAAATCAGGTTGTTTCCATCCTGTTGTAAATTTTTAAGAATGCTTGAAAACTCCTCTTGGATGAAGGGAGTTCGGATATAACTGATATCGGCAGCATTGATGGTAAAGGATTGCCTGTTGTTTCGAGTAGCCCAAGTATAGGACAATTGACTATTGAGGGCATTTCGTTTGTATTCTGGTCTATTGGTGTTGAGATAGCCTACCTGAAGTCTTGTCGTAGGACTAAATCTACCTAGTCGTTGTAGGGAATTTGGAGAAAAGGGAATAAGAAACCTTGGAAAAATGACAGATACCGAGGTATTCAATTCGCTACTTTGGTATACTCCTTGGCCTGTTGCCGAAGCAACTCCTTCTAAACCGGCTCTGAAATTTAATTCAAGAAGTTCCCCTGCACGAAAAAAATTACGATTTCTCAAGGCAGTGCTAAAGAAAGGGCCTGGAAGTTGCTCCGTAATGGTCATCCCCAGTTGGTTGGTCAATTGGTACTTTTGATTGGGCTGTGTGAAAATATTTGCTGTCAAAGAGGTGCCTAGGGTATCAAAAGAAATATTTACAAATCGGAATAAATCCAAGTTGTTGATCAGCCTCTGAGTTTCTAAGGCTTGGGTTCTATTGTAGGGACTTCCTTTTTTAAGTTGAATTCTAGAGGCTAGAATTTTTGCAGAATACCGATCTCTGTAAAAAGAGAAATCAATTCCTTGAAACGCCGTTTGGATTTGCCTATCTGCAAATTCATCTGAAGGGGGATTGATCCTAAATTTTATTGACTCTAGGGTGTAAACTTCATGGTCCTCTGTAAAGGTAGGTTTTTGGATGATCTCCTCCAGCTGAATGGTCTTCTTGCTGGTGTCCTGGTAGGCGATGTAAGAAATGTAGGACTTGGAAAACATGTAAAATCCGTTGTTTTTCAGCAATTCTTCCAAGCGATTGCGTTCGGAAGCAATATTATCTTGGTTATAAATGGATCCCTTTTTAAGCAAGGAGGTGGAAGAATGCGAGGTAATGAGGGCCTGAATCTTTTCATTATCCGTACGTACCAAGATAGAATCGATGAGGTAGGGTTGATTCTCCTCAATCAAGTAGCTAACGAAAGCTTTTTTGTCCTTTGTTTTTACCGAATAACTGACTTTGGCATCAAAAAATCCATGATTGACCAGGTACCCCTTCATGTTTTTAAAGGATTTTTCAACCAACGTGGAATCTAGCACCACTACTGGATTTCCTGTTCTCATGAGTCGATTACCAAATTCTAGGGTATTTTCCAGTAGCTCAAGTTTGGATTTCAATTTTTCCTCCTTTTGCTTTAGAGAGGTTTTAGGCCCTAGAGAATCTACTTGGCTTTGTATTTCTCGAAGATTACTTCTGACCTTATCGTATTTCTGGGACACTTTGGAGCTATCAAAAAAACTATTTCCCAATGCATAAATTCCTACACCCAAGGATCCACCTAAGAAACGGGTGTTGGGTTCTTGTTCGATTAGGCCTTGCAAGTCCTCAAGATCAGCTCTATTTACCCCTTTCACCTCATTTTCATAGACCACCCATTGACCTACTTGCAGATTTCTAGTCAAGGAGCAACTTAGGCAGAACCACAGGAGAGGAATAAAAAGTATATATTTGGATGGTTTCAATTTCTAAGAAGGAGAGGAATGCTGAGCAAAAATACAGTTAAGTTTATAAAATCCTTACAACAAAAGAAATACCGAATGGAGTCGGGGTCCTTCTTTGTTGAGGGTGAAAAAAGTGTGGTGGAAGTCCTTCGATCTGATTTTCAAGTGGATCTTTTGGTAATCACAGATTCGTTTGCGAAAAGCCAATCTTCTTTACTCCAAGTATTTTCTGGAGAAGTCGTCTTCGCTACCCCTCAACAATTGGCTCAATGGGGACACTACCAAAGTAACGATGCAGCCCTGGCAGTAGTAAAAATGAAGCCCAATTTGGCTTTTACGCCTCAGGATAATGAGCTTGTTCTAGCCTTGGATGAGGTACGCGATCCAGGTAATCTAGGAACCATCATCCGAATAGCGGATTGGTATGGCATCAAAAAAATGGTACTTTCCCCAAACACCGCAGACTTTTATAATCCCAAGGTAATTCAGGCTTCCATGGGCTCTTTTACACGAGTACAATTTTTTTACGAGGAATTGGGTGAAGTATTCTCCCGATGGAACTTGCCCGTGTATGGTGCGTTTTTAGAAGGTGAATCTATACACCAATTGAAAAATCCTCTTCCAGGAGTTCTTTTGATGGGAAATGAATCTCAAGGGATTTCACAAGCCATAGAAAAATGGGTGACTCGAAAGGTAACCATTCCTGGGTATGGTACGGCTGAATCCCTAAATGTGGCTATTGCTACGGCTATCCTTTGTGATAATTTCAAAAGAATTTTGCGTCCATGAGGAAAGGCTTATCCAAGTTGTTTCATAGCGTAGGACTCAATGGCTTTTTGTTGGGAATTTTTGTAGTCATTGGCATGGCATCACTTTTCCCAGACTTAGGTTCCTCGGAATCCATTCTCCCCTGGAAGCCGGTTATTGAAGTAGGTATTGCTTTGCTTTTCTTTTTTTATGGACTGAAACTTGATCCTGCCCAATTCCGATCTGGATTAAGTAATTGGAGGCTTCATGTCTTGGTGCAGTTGACCACCTTTCTGGGTTTTCCCCTTCTGGTGATGGGACTGGTCACCTTTATTCCAGGGTTAGATCCAAATTTTGCACTAGGGATTAGTTATTTAGGGGCTTTGCCTTCTACAGTGAGTGCCTCGGTGGTAATGGTGTCCATCGCGGGTGGAAATGTGGCAGCAGCCATCTTTAATGCCAGTATTTCAAGTTTATTTGGGGTAGTTTTCACACCCTTATGGATGCGTCTGTCAGGAGGAGAGGTAGCAGGAGAACTTGATTTTTGGTCTTCTATTGTAGATTTGTGCTTCAAGGTAGTCCTCCCTGTACTTTTGGGTTTGTTTTTGCATCGCCTCTTATTTCCCAAGATCAAGCCTTATTTGAATCGATTAAAATACTTGGATCAAACGGTGATTCTTACCATCGTGTTTACCACGTTTGCGGAGTCCTTTTCGCAAAAAATATTTGCTTCCTTTTCCTGGTTAAACTTGGGAGCATTAGCACTTTTTATGCTAGCTATCCTTGTACTTGTCTTTGGAATTCTTTTTTTTCTGGTTCGGGTACTTTCCTTTTCAAGAGAGGATCAAATTGCAGCTCTTTTTTGTGGGTCCACCAAGTCTTTGGTGCATGGGGTAGCCATTGGAAAAGTATTGTTTCCTAGTTCTTCAATCTTGGGGCTTGTGCTGCTTCCTGTGATGTTGTACCACTTTCAGCAATTGATTTTAGGGAGTATTTTGGCTAAATTCTTTGAAAAAAATAAGCCCTGAGCGTGACCCAAGGCTTTTTGAATGTTAGAGGTATTTGCTGGATAATTCAGTGACCAATTCGATGTAGCCCGTGCTGGCCTCCTCTTTTGATTTTCCTTTTAGGATCAACCAGGCATTGTATTTGGCAGCTGCTTTAAAATCAAATCCTCCAGGCCGTTCTTCTTCATTGTCTCCCACGGTAGCTTGCTTGTAAAGACCATAGAGGCGAAGAAGTTCTTCATTGCTAGGCTTAGAAGTGAATTTTTGGGTTAGCGCAACAGCTTCTTCAAGGGTGCTTGGAATCATGTGGAGGGAGATAACAGTTACTTCAGTAGATGATAAAATTAACCTCATCAAGGGCTAAAAAGCTATAATCAACTTCTTTTCCCTTGACGACGGCTTTTGGAATGTTTAACGATTTGACATGGCCACATAGCCACGCTCCGTCGCTCCTGTATACACTTGTCTCGGTCTGCCTATAGGCTCACCTTTTTCGGTCATTTCCTTCCACTGGGCAATCCAACCTGGAAGTCTTCCCAAAGCAAACATGACTGTAAACATGTCGGTAGGAATTCCTAGAGCTCTATAAATAATCCCAGAATAGAAATCCACGTTAGGATAAAGCTTTCTCTCTACAAAATAAGGATCATTTAAAGCGGCAAATTCCAATTCCTTAGCGATATCCAAAACGGGATCTTTTACCCCTAATTTTCCTAGCACATCGTCAGCTGCTTTTTTAATAATTTTTGCTCTAGGATCGAAGTTTTTGTATACCCTATGGCCAAATCCCATCAATCTGAAAGAATCATTTTTGTCTTTGGCCTTATCCAAGTACTTCTTTGCGTTCCCTCCATCGGCTTTGATAGCTTCTAGCATTTCAATGACCGATTGATTTGCTCCTCCATGCAGAGGTCCCCAAAGGGCGTTGATTCCAGCGGAGATGGAAGCATAAATGGGTCCTTGGGAAGAGCCTACCATCCGTACCGTAGAAGTAGAGCAGTTTTGCTCGTGGTCGGCATGCAAAATGAGCAACACATCCAGTGCTTTGGCTACTATGGGATCTACTTTATATTGCTCTGCAGGGAAGGCAAACATCATTTTTAAGAAATTAGAGCAGTAGTCCAGGGAATTATCTGGATAATTTACGGGGTGCCCCATTTTATTTTTATACGCCCATGCTGCAAAAGTTGGCATTTTGGCCAGTAAGCGAATCATGCTCAAATTCATCTCCTCAGGAGTACTATTGGGATTGAGTGAATCCGGATAAAAGGCAGAAAGGGAGCAAATTAGGGAAGATAGTACTCCCATGGGATGAGAGTTGGAAGGAAACCCGTCCAAAATCTTCTTGATGTCCTCATGGACAAGCGTATGGTAGGTTATCTGCTTGGTGAAATCATCAAATTGGTCCTTTCTTGGCAATTCCCCATAGATCAAGAGATAAGCCACCTCTAGAAAATTTGATTTTTCTGCCAATTCATCAATCTTATATCCCCTATACCTCAGAATACCTTCTTCTCCATCCAAAAAGGTGATGGAACTGGTAGTCGACCCAGTATTTTTAAACCCTGAATCAAGGGTGATTAATCCCGTGTCACTTCTAAGTTTTGCAATATCAATTGCAGGCTCATTTTCTGTACCTACAAGTATAGGAAATTCAAATTCTTGTCCTTTGTAGACCAGTTTAGCGGTATCAGACATGGTGTGGTAGTTTGAGTTTATTTTGAAGGGCAATTTAAAAACGCCCTCAAGTTACTAAAAGAGACTATTTTTTTACTATTTTATTCTATAAATGGATTTATGATAAAGATTAAAAATTTAATCCTTACTAATTATTTAAAATCAAATAACCAAGGCATTAAATTTTTAGGATTAATCCCTACCTGCCTCATACTCCTTATACAACCGAGGACTGTGGACCTATCAATCGCAGAAATGCTCAAATACCTCGATCAAATGATCTCCTATCATTTTGGCATTTCGCCCTTCGATGTGGTGTCTTTCGATGAAGTGAACCAATTCTCCGTCCTTGAAAAGAGCCATGGCAGGAGATGAAGGAGGATAAGGAAGCACTAATTCTCTAACTTTGGCAACAGCTTCCCGATCATTTCCTGCAAAGACAGTGGCTAGGGAATTAGGTTTTTTGCTGGATTGTTCCAAAGCATAGCGTACTCCTGGCCTAGCTGCTCCCGCGGCACAGCCACAAACAGAATTCACTACGACAAAAGTAGTACCGGAGTGTTCGGGGCCCAGGTGAGCTTCCACCTGTTGTGCGGTACGAAATTCTTGAAATCCAAGATCTGATAATTCAGCTCTCATGGGGGCTATTAACTCTTCTGGATACATGATCGACTATTTTTTAAGTTGTAATATTAAAGAAATCCTAATTCAAGTTTGGCTACTTCAGACATCATGTCTTGGGTATAAGGGGGATCGAAAGTTACTTCTACTTCTACGTTATTTATTCCCATGACTTGCTGAATTTTTTCTTTTACCTCCGAGGGGATAAATTCTGCAGAAGGACAATTGGGTGAAGTAAGGGTCATCAATACATATACGTTATTGACGGGGTAAGTAGTTATCTCATAAATCAATCCCAACTCGTAGACGTCAACGGGAATTTCTGGGTCATACACCAATTTTATTGCTGCAATGACCTTTTCCCTGAGGTTGTCTAGTTGTACACCGTTAGGTTCAGATGCCTTCGTTTCCATGGGTGGATAGTTGCTTGGTTTTAAAGGCGAGGGCATAGCGCTTCATCTGTTGTATCATGGAGGCTAGACCATTGGAACGCTGACTTCCCAAAATATTGCCCATTCCGATTCGTTGGAGAAATGTGAGTTCATTTCCAAGAATTTCCTCTGGACTCCTGCGGTTGTAAACGCGAATCAATAAGGAAATCAAACCTTTGGTGATATCTGTATTTGAGTCTGCAGAGAAGTGGCACTTTCCTTCAATAAATTGAGCCGTGAGCCAAACTTTAGATTGGCACCCTTTGATTATATTTTCCTCTTTTCTCTCTTCTTCTGGAAAAGGGTCAAGGCTATTTCCAAGTTCCATGATATAAAAAATAGTAGACTCTTTATCGTCCCCAAGGATTTCAAATTCAGAAACTATTTCCTCTTGTATGTCTAAGATGGAATTCATCTATTTTTTAATCTTGCAAGTTGAGCTACTCCCTCAGCGAAAACATCAATTTCAGCCTTAGTGTTATAAACTGCAAAAGACGCTCGTACAGTTCCTTCTATTCCCAATCTTTTCATCAAAGGTTGGGTACAATGATGACCTGTTCTCACGGCAATTCCTTTAGCATCTAAAAGCTGGCCTACGTCAAAAGGATGCATTCCTTCCACTGTAAAAGAAAGTACGGAAACTTTTTCTGCTGCAGTGCCCACAAGGGTTATTCCTTTGATGTGCTGTAGGTGTTGAGCGGCATAGGTCAAGAGTTCGATTTCATGAGCCATGATTGATTTCTTGCCAAGTCCATTAATAAAATCTAGCGCGGGACCAAAGGAGATGACTTCTGCAATGCCAGGAGTCCCAGCTTCAAATTTGAATGGGATATCGTTGTAGGTGGTTTTTTCAAAGGAAACCTCTCGAATCATTTCTCCTCCTCCTAGAAAAGGAGGCATTTGTTCCAAAAGATTTCTTTTCCCATACAAAACTCCCAAGCTGGTTGGGCCATAGAGTTTGTGGGCCGAAAACACCAAAAAATCGCAATCCAGGTCAAGTACATCCACTTCTAAGTGAGAAGTGGCTTGTGCTCCATCAAGCAGTACTTTGGCACCTACTTCGTGAGCAGCAGCAATTATTCTTTTGACAGGATTTATGGTTCCCAAGGCATTGGAAGCGTGCACGATACTTACCAACTTGGTTTTTGCGCTTAGAAGCCGTTCAAATTCCTCCCAGATCAATTCTCCTTCAGTAGTGATTGGAATTATTTTTAAGGAGGCTCCTGTCTCTTCACAGAGCATCTGCCACGGCACAATATTGCTGTGGTGCTCCATGGTGGAGATTAGGATTTCATCTCCTTTGGCAATGAATTTTTTTCCAAAAGTTTTGGCAACCAAGTTGATCCCTTCTGTAGTGCCCTTGGTGAAAATTATTTCAGCCGATTCCTTGGCTCCTAAAAAGCCCCGGATCGATTCACGGACTGCCTCAAATTGTATCGTGGCACGGTCTGCTAGGGTATGGGCCCCTCTATGGATATTGGCATTATCCTGCTTGTAGTAAGTCTGCAGGGCCTCCATGACCGATAGGGGTTTTTGAGTGGTAGCTGCGTTGTCAAAATAAATCAGGGGCTTGCCATTCACTTCTTGATGAAGTGCTGGAAAAAGCCTTCTGATGGATTGGACATCGACACTCATAGACTAAAAGGTACTCCCTAGACGCTCCTGAATCTGGGCGATGATGTATTTTTGTAAGCTCTCAACTTGAATTTTATCCACCACTTCTGCAATGAAAGCAAATAAAAGTAAGCCTCTCGCAGTGGTTTTTTCAATACCTCTAGCTTGGAGGTAAAAAAGAGCTTCCTCATCCAACTGCCCTACGGTACATCCATGAGAACACTTGACATCGTCAGCCCAAATCTCTAGTTGAGGCTTGGTATTGATTAAGGCTTCTTCTGAGAGAAGCACGTTGTTGTTTTGTTGAAAAGCATTTGTTTTTTGAGCATCTTGGCGGACAAGAATTTTGCCGTTAAATACTCCTCTGCTGTAATCCCCAAAAATTCCTTTGTACAATTCATTGGATTCGGCATGTGGTTCTTTGTGATCCACGCAGGTGTGGTGGTCTACCAGAGATTTTCCTTGGAGCAAGGAAATTCCATACATGTTACCCACGGAATTACTTCCCTTCAAATACAAGGATAGGTTGTTTCGAATCAGGTCCCCAGAAAGGGATAAATAAAATGAGGTAAATCGAGCATCTCTCTGTATGTCAGTTTCTAGCTGACTTACTTCTATGACCTGATTTCCTTCGTGCTGAATTCTGTGGTAGGAAATTTGTGATTGTACTCCTCCTTGGATTTCAATGACCTTATTAACGAAATAAGGGGAATTTCCCAAGGAGCAGCCTTGCTCTATAAATGTGACTTCGGAGAAATCCCCAACTTCTATCCAAATTCTTGGACTAATTACTTGTCCATCCAATTCTTGGTGAAGGTTCAAAAGTAAAATAGGTTTTTTACAGATAAACTTGGACGGGATGGAAATGAAAACTCCATCGGAGAAGGTGGCTTGATTTAAGGAAAGAAAAGGGTCTTTTTCAGGCTTAGCAATACTTCCAATAGGTGTATTAGGCTTTTCTGATAAAATCGAAACTTCTATGCCATCTATCCGGGAAGAAAATTCAGGATGATAATATCCATTTGAAAAAACCAAAATATCCCCTTCAAATCCTTCTATTAAAGCATTTTCTACTTGTTCTTTGCTTAAGGATAGGGGAGAAGCAGGAGAAAAACGAGTGATCGCCTGTTCCAATTTCTTGGCAATGGGAGTAAAACGATATTCTTCAGATTTTTGGTTAGGAAGTCCTTGAGATAGAAATTTTTCCTTACCCTGCTCTCTCAAAGAGATGAAATTTGAGGGAGAAGCAGTGAAAAGTCCCTGAAGTAAATCTTGTTTGGTCTGGATACTCATGTGGTCGTGGGGAGATCAGGCTGTAGCCTTGGCGGTATCAACTTCTTCTTTTATCCAATCGTATCCTTTTTGCTCTAATTCTAAAGCCAATTCTTTGCTTCCTGATTTTACAATTCTTCCTTGATAAAGTACGTGTACCACATCCGGAACGATGTAATCGAGAAGACGCTGGTAATGGGTGACAACGATGGTTGCCGTAGAGGGAGATTTTAATTTATTTACTCCATTGGATACGATACGTAAGGCATCAATATCCAATCCAGAGTCGGTCTCATCCAAAATGGAAAGTTTAGGCTCCAACATGGCCATTTGGAAAATCTCATTTCTCTTTTTTTCACCTCCAGAGAATCCTTCGTTGAGCGAGCGGCTCAAAAGTTTTTGATCGATCTCCACCAAAGCCATTTTTTCTTTCATCAAGGAAAGGAATTTTACTGCGTCTAAAGGCTCTTGACCTCGGTATTCTCGGATTTGATTGAGGGCTGTTCTTAAAAAATTAGTCGTTGAAACTCCCGGAATTTCAATGGGATATTGAAAAGCCAAAAACACTCCCTCTCTTGCACGATCTTCTGGAGAAAGCTCAAGGAGATCTTTTCCTTGAAAAATTACTTCGCCTTGGGTGACTTCGTATTCTTCTCTTCCTGCCAAAACAGAGGCCAAGGTAGATTTACCTGAACCGTTGGGTCCCATAATGGCATGAACCTCTCCTGCATTTACTTGTAAATTAATGCCTTTCAAGATGGGGGTACCCTCTATAGAAGCATGTAGATTTTTAATGGATAACATGGGTTATTTTTTTTCAAATACTAAAACTTAAGCATTAGCCAACGGATCCTTCCAAGGTAAGCGCCAATAATTTTTGAGCTTCTACGGCAAATTCCATAGGAAGTTGGTTAAGTACTTCTTTGGCATAGCCATTGACGATCAATGCAACAGCATCTTCGGTAGCAATGCCACGTTGGTTGCAATAGAAAATCTGATCCTCCCCAATTTTTGAGGTAGTGGCTTCGTGTTCTACTTTGGCCGTGGGGTTGGCAATATCGATGTAAGGGAAAGTATGTGCTCCACAGGCATTTCCCATCAACAAAGAGTCGCACTGAGAAAAGTTTCTAGCATGGAGAGCTCTTTTCATTACCTGCACCTGGCCTCGGTAAGAATTTTGAGATTTACCTGCTGAAATTCCTTTAGATACAATTCTGGATTTCGTGTTTTTTCCGATATGGATCATTTTAGTTCCGGTATCTGCCTGTTGGTAATTGTTGGTTACCGCTACAGAGTAAAATTCACCTACCGAATGATCTCCTTTCAAAATGCAAGAAGGGTATTTCCATGTTACTGCCGAACCCGTTTCTACTTGGGTCCATGAAATTTTGGAGTAATCTCCAGCACAAATCCCTCGCTTGGTTACAAAATTGTAAATACCTCCTCTACCTTCATTATCCCCAGGATACCAATTTTGTACCGTAGAATACTTAACCTCGGCATGGGCAGCAGCATAAATTTCTACAACCGCGGCATGCAATTGGTTTTCATCCCGTTGAGGGGCAGTACAGCCCTCCAAATACGATACGTAGGAGGATTCTTCGGCAACAATCAAGGTTCGTTCGAATTGCCCGGTATTGGCAGCATTGATTCGGAAGTAGGTAGACAATTCCATAGGACAACGCACACCTTTGGGTATGTAGCAAAAGGATCCATCGGAAAAAACCGCTGAATTTAAAGCCGCGTAATAATTGTCTTGAATGGGCACGACTGAGCCCAGGTATTTTTTAATTAATTCTGGATGTTCTTTTACCGCTTCACTAAAGGAACAAAAAACGATTCCCAATTTACTTAAGGTATCTTTGAAGGTGGTTGCCACCGATACGGAATCTAATACGGCATCTACGGCAATGCCTTGTAGACGTTTTTGTTCGTTTAAGGATATTCCCAGCCTTTCGTAGATAGCAATTAACTCTGGATCTACCTCATTGAGGTTTTTTGGTTTTTTTGACTGTTTAGGAGCAGAATAGTATTTTAACGCTTGAAGATCAATTTTTGGATAGTTGACATTGGCCCAGGAAGGCTCAGCCATAGACTGCCAAGTAGCAAAGGCCTTCAGTCTCCATTCCAAAAGCCACTTGGGCTCTTCCTTTTTAGAGGAAATCCACCGAATAATCCCTTCATTCAGCCCAGCAGGGGCTTCGTCGGCTTCGTAATTTACCGACCAGCCGTGCTCATATTCTTTGGAAGTTAGATCTTCTAAAAGTTGATTGTCTTTGCTCATGTAATGAGTTATTTAGACTAAATATAATTTGAACACAAAGGTACAACATTCATTCAAAAAAATATGTTCGCTTTTCTATCAAAATTCCTTTTAAATTTTAGAAAAAGGGGACAAAAGCCACCTTTTTGATATTACTGCCCGAACTTCTAAAAAAAATAGCACAGGAGGACCTGTGCTATTTGTAATCATGAAGATAAGGCGATGACTTATTTTTCCTTGTCGAAAAACTGTATGGGTCTATTGATACTCTCTTCCAATACAATTAAGGTTTCTGTTCTATCAATTCCATCTACCTTTTGAATTTTATCCAATACCAATCTCAGGTGATTGGTGTCTCTACAAATGATTTTGGCAAATATGGAATAGTTGCCCGTAGTGTAATACGCACTAACTACCTCTGCAATTCCTTTTAATCGTTCGATAACTGAATCGTAAAGAGAACTTTTCTCCAAATAAATCCCAAGGAATGCCGAAATGTCGTAGCCTAATTTTGAAAAATCAATGGTAAGGGTAGCACTTTTTACCACTCCCATATCCTCCAATTTTTTCATCCGTACGTGCACAGTACCCGAAGAAACGAAGACCTTTTTGGCAATTTCGGTATAAGGAGTCTTTGCATCTTCGTTCAGAAGGGAGATTATTTTTAGGTCTATATTATCGATATCTAAAATTTTGTCCATTTTCAGTCAAGTGATTTATATGATTTTTAATAAACGTGCCATAAAATTAAAGATTATTTAAAATATTACAAAATTATTTTTTCAATTTGTAATTTCACAAGAAATCCATTTACTTTGGAATTGTATAAAATTAGCAAACGAAAATTTTGTTGTTTTTACAAATGTTTAATTTTCAATTTGATTCTATTCTTTAAACGAAAGAATCAATTTTAATCTCTTGAGAACTTTTAATCTCTAAAGTTATATTTGGGTTTATATTCTGAAAAGGGTCTTGTCTTTGACGAGACCTTTTTGTTTTTCCTCTAAAGGCTTACTTCTTTCTTTAAACGGTGGTAGTAGCTACCTTTCAACCCTTATTTTTACTATTTCAACCTCTCCTTTATGAAAACTTCCTTACTCTTGTTCAGTACCTTGCTTCTTGCCTTACACGCTCAATCCCAGGTAAGGTCCTTTTTGTCCGAACCCACTTTTCCAGAGAAAAATGAAAAATCTTCGTTTTATGTAGTCTCAGGAGAAAGACATGGGAATTCTTTCTTTAAAAAGGTCGCCTATCCCGAAGTGGAGTATACACCAGGAGCAAGCCTAGATTTTTCTAAATACCATACGGTAGATGTCATGTACCATTGGTATGAAGTCTGGGCCAAGCAATTTCCTCAACTGGTAGACCTCTATGTTGTGGAGCATTCTTTTGAAGGCCGTCCCATTTATCAGATGGCCATCACCAATAAAAATACGGGAAAGGATACCGATAAGCCTGCAGCTTATTTTGAAGGTGGAAGACATTCTGGGGAGATAACCTCCAGCGAATCCATTCTTTGGCTGACCCAACACCTTCTAGAAAACTATGGAAAAGACCCCGAAATCACTGCATTGCTAGACAGCAAGGTGATATACCTTCGGCCTCAAAATAATCCTGACGGATCTAATCTTTACCTCTATTCTGCCCAGAGAAATCGAAGCACCGTAAAGCCTCAAGATACCGACAGAGACGGATTGTTGGACGAGGATCCTGAAGAAGATTTGGATGGAGATGGCAGTATTTATCAGCTACGAAAAAAGGCCATCACTCCCTCTGAAAAGGAAAAAGCGAATTACATTCTTGATCCTAGAGACCCCAAGGGGAGATTGATGAAACAAACCTTTCCTGGGAAAGGGGAATACCTGGTGTATACCGAAGGCATAGACAACGATGGAGATGGAAGGTACAACGAGGATGGGATAGGTGGCTTGGATTTGCATAGAAATTACCCTGAAAATTGGAGACCCAATGTAGGAGGGGACCTGACCGGAAGAGGATATACCCAATTTGGCTCCGGAGAATACCCACTTAGCGAAATTGAATCTCGAGCTACGGTATTGTGGATGTTGAGTCATCCCAACATTTCTGTGGTGAACTCCATGGATACCCGAGTACCCATGCACTTACGTCCCCCCTCTACCTCCAAGAGTGAGGAAAGAATGTATCCGCAAGACTTGGCTATCTATAAAGAAATGGATCAACTTGGACTTTCTTACACGGCGTATCCCTGGGCAGGGGATGTATATGAAACCTATGCTACCCGATATAAAGTCAATGCTTTGACAGGAGATCCTCTTCTCCCTGAGCCTCTTTTTGGGCATGGGCCGGACTTCGGTTATTTTTATTACGGAAGTATTTGGTACGGAGATGAACTTTGGAATGGGGGTGCCATGAAGGATTATGACGGAGATGGAATATATGACGAATACGATGGACTAAGATGGGACGATGAAGCCAATGGGAGTAAAGGATTTAGGGTTTGGTCACCAATGGATCATCCCGAGCTAGGCGAAGTAGAAATTGGAGGGTTTCATCCTAAATTTTTTGCGCAGAATGGTCCTGCATGGCAACTAGAGGATTGGGCCAAAAAGCAGGCTTTATTCAATTTGGCGATGGCCAAGAGGCTTCCTCAAGTCAGCATCACCGATGTAAAGGTCAACAAGCGAAGTGCAGGAGAATTTGAAATCTCCTTATCCTGGACCAATTCAGGTAAATTGCCCGTAGCCTTGGAGCAAGCGAAATTGGTAAAAATCGTACAGCAAGATCGGGTGATGCTAGATTTTGATAAAAAATTGCTACAAGGGGACCAAGATGCTCCTGTCCGTATCCTCACCCCAAGCACGTACGACAAGACCATTTATGCAGGCTACACTGGGGTTGGAGAGAAAAAAACAGCCACCTTTATCGTGTCTGTGAAAGGAGAATTACCAGTGAAAGGTAAAATCAAGCTCTCTTCCACTCGAGGAGGATTTGTAGAAAGAGAATTTACGCTAAGCAATTAATCGGTCCAAATGAAAAATATAGGAAGTATTTGTATAGGGATGTGGATCATCCTACTATTTTCCCAATCCCTCATTGCGCAACAAAAACGCTCACTCACCCATGAGGATTACGATGCATGGGAAAGCCTTTCTTCGGAAAAAATTACTAAAAACGGTCAATTTGTTGGTTTTCAAATTTCTCTACAAGAGGGGGATGGAAGAGTGGAGCTTTTTCCTTTCAAAACCCCCTCGAAAAAAACAATTATTCCAAGAGGTACTGCTTTTGGATTTACTCCTGACGATGCTTTTGCAGTTGGAAAAATTGTACCGCAAAGAGATTCCGTCTACGCCTTAAAATTAATGAAGAAAAAGGCCGATGATCTTCCCAAGGATAGCTTGTTTATCTTCCACCTTGCTTCAGGGAAACTAGAAAAGTTGGCTCGTGTAAAATCTTTTGCTACACCCACGGAAAAAGGAAGTTGGATCGCTATTCATTTTGAAAAGGAACTTCTTCCCAAAGAAGATCCCAAGGCCAATGCCGGTTTGGACTCTACAAAAAAAGCGGAAAAGCCAAAGAAAACAGATGGAACTAGCTTGTTGGTTAGGTCTTTGAATGGACAAACTTCTTGGATGCTGGAAAGAGTCAAATCTTACAGCTTTTCTCCAAATGGAGATTACTTGTATTACCTCCTTGCAGAAGAAGAAAAGCAAGATAATGCAGCGCTACATTTGCTTGATCTAGCTTCCGGTGAACAAAGATTGGTGCATGAAAAAATGAATAACTACGCGCGGATGACATTTTCTCCCCAATCTACTTTTCTGGCCTTTGTGGTAAGTGACGATTCGCTTAAGGCAAAAAAGCCAAGTCACAAACTTCTCGTTTACGATATTAAAAAGAATGGGTTGGCCTTAGAATTGGAAAAAGCTGCCCTTAAATTAGAAAATAGCCGCATTAGCCCAGATGCTTCTTTGAGATTTTCCGAAGATGAAGGCAGACTGTTTTTTGGAGTAGCCAAAGAATACATTGACTACGCTTACGAAAATGACAGCACCCTTTTGGATGAAGATCGCGTAAGCCTAGATATTTGGGGTTGGCAGGACGATGAGATTCAGCCCATGCAACTCAAAAACAAGGCCCAAGAGGAAAAAAAGAGTTTCTTGGCAGTCGTTTCCTTAGTAAATGCAGAGGTGGTGCAGCTGGGAACTCCAGAAGTCGATGAAGTTCAATTGGAAAATAAAATCACCAAAGAGTTTGCATTGGCTTGGACGGACGCGCCCTACCGAAGAAATTACAGTTGGGACATTCAGATAGGTAGGGATGTGTATCTCCTAGATCTAGCTACGGGAACTAAAGAATTGATTGAAGAAAATGCTTCTGGGTCGCCAAGAATTTCTCCTGCAGGGCAGTATGTGTACTGGTATGCTGCTAGAGACAGTGCTTGGGTGGCTTATGACTTGCGATCAAAAACTAAAATTAATTTAACCCAGGGCTTACCCGTTCCTTTTTACGATGAATTGAATGATTCCCCTTCTTTTCCAAGCAGTTACGGTGCAGAAGGTTGGTTGGAAGAGGACGAGGCCTTGCTGGTCAATGACCGCTTCGATATTTGGAAGATTGATCCTAGAAACCCAAAGACTGCTCAAAATATTACCCTTGGAGAAGGTAGAAAGAGGCAAATTACTTTTCGCAGGGAGAGATTGGTACTGGACGAGACCAGTATAGATGCCAAGGAGGGTTTGCTTTTTTCTGCTTTTGAAGAAAATACCAAGAAAAGTGGATTTTTTACGGGGGATTATTCAGGCAAGCAAGCACCTAAACAGTTGTTGCTTAGCGATCATCGTTATGCGGGATTAAAAAAGGCAGAACAGGCAAATCAAGTCCTATTGAGGAGGTCTACCTATGTTGAAAATCCGGATCTCTACCTCAGCGATATCAATTTTACTTCTTTAGTCAAAGTGTCAAGCTTGAATCCACAACAAGCAAAAATCAAGTGGGGAAACGTCAAATTGATTTCTTATTTGGCCCAAGATGGGACTCCTTTGCAAGGATTAGTGTTTACCCCTGAAGGATTTGATGGAATCAAAAAATTCCCCATGCTGGTGTATTTCTACGAGAGAAATAGCGAAACCCTGCACAACTATCGTGCGCCAGCACCCAGTCGCTCTACCATCAATATTCCCTATTTTGTAAGTAACGATTACGTGGTATTTGTGCCCGATATCAAGTACGATCTCGGGCTTCCTGGACCCAGCGCTTACGATTGCATTCTTCCTGGAGTGCAAGCGGTTTTGGCTCAAGGAGGTGTAGACGCTACCAACATGGCCATACAAGGACAAAGCTGGGGAGGATACCAAGTGGCTTATTTGATTACCCGAACCAACTTATTTAAAGCAGCAGGAGCAGGTGCTCCTGTGGTCAATATGACCTCTGCCTACGGGGGTATTCGATGGGGGACGGGCATGAGCCGGATGTTTCAATACGAACAAACCCAATCTAGAATTGGAGGTACACTATGGGAAAAGCCCTTGTACTATCTAGAAAATTCTCCCTTGTTTACCTTGGATCGGGTAAATACTCCTGTTTTGATCATGCACAACGATGCAGATGGTGCAGTGCCTTGGTACCAAGGAATCGAAATGTTTATGGGCCTCAAGCGCCTCAACAAGCCTGCTTGGCTGTTGCAATACAATGGAGAAGATCACAACTTGGTTCAACGAAAAAATGCAAAAGACCTATCTATCCGAATGGGACAATTCTTTGATCATTACTTAAAGGGAGCGCCAGCGCCATTGTGGATGACAGAAGGACTTCCCGCGGTAGAAAAGGGAAGGACGCTGAAATACGAATTGAGCAATCAACTCCGCTAGGGAAGAAGACCTAAAAATTTAGACCGCCACAGGGGCTTTGATGTGAGGATGGGGATCGTAATTGATCAATTCAAAATCTTCAAAGCTGAAGGAAAAAATATCCTTAACCTCTGGATTGATTTTCATGGTGGGTAGGGGCCGCAGCTCCCTACTGAGTTGTAAGTGCGCTTGCTCTAGGTGATTCAGGTAGAGATGCGCGTCTCCAAAAGTATGGATAAATTCTCCTGGCTGCAGGTCACAAACCTGTGCCACCATCAGGGTAAAAAGGGCGTAGGAGGCGATATTGAAGGGTACTCCTAGAAAAACATCCGCGCTACGCTGGTAGAGTTGACAGGATAATTTCCCATCGGCTACGTAAAATTGAAAAAGCGTGTGACAAGGGGGCAATGCCATTTGGTCTACGTTGGCTACGTTCCAGGCGCTTACCAGATGTCTTCTGCTGTCCGGTTTGGTCTTAATTTGGTGAATTAGGTTTTTTATTTGATCTATTTCTCCCCCTTTGCCATCGGGCCAATGTCTCCATTGGTACCCATATACTGGTCCCAAATCCCCATGTTCATCAGCCCATTCGTCCCAGATGGACACCCCATTTTCCTTTAACCATTGGATGTTGGATTCACCTCTCAAAAACCAAAGCAGCTCGATGATTATGGAACGAAGGTGAAGTTTTTTGGTGGTGACCACAGGGAATCCCTCTGAGAGATCAAAGCGCATTTGATGTCCAAAAATACTGAGGGTGCCTGTTCCTGTACGATCAGTTTTCTTGACTCCTTCAGAGAGGATCCGCTTCATCAGGTCGTGGTATTGCTGCATAAAAAGGAAATTGGGTTTGAGAGGGACAAGATACCAAAATACCAAGGTTTGACACAAGCCCTTTTTGTACTTCAAAGATAGTTGAAATGATGCTAAAAAAAGGAGTTTCTACTAGTACTTTGAAGCGGCAGCAAATCCTTTCCCAGGAAAAAGATTAGGGATTAAATCCTTCCCAAGTAAATGTGGCAGAGATGGGATAATGATCCGAATAATCCACCTCGTTGTGGGTGGTGAATTGCAGAGGAATCAGGCTTGGGGAGGAAAAGATATGGTCAATCCGGAGAAAAAATAGGATGCGGTTGTAAGTAAATCCAAAACCTCTTCCCGCCAATTCGAAGGCATTTTCTAGGGATTCGCTGAGCTTGAAATAGGCATTGGAATAAGGAATTTCATTCAAATCTCCCATCAATATCACTTCATAGGGGCTATTGTTGATGTGTTCTCTCAAAACCTTGATTTGTTTGGCTCTCTCCAAACTCCCTTGATGGAGCTTACCTAAGGTTTGGCGGTACACTTGTTTGGCGCTATCGTAATTTTCAAAGGCTTCTGCTTCTATGGACATGGAGGCCAAGTGTACGTTGTATATTCTTACGGTGTCTTTACCTACTTCAACATCTGCAAAAATTGCCCCATTGCTATTTTTCTCACTAAAGACAATGCCTTCATTGACAATAGGGTAGGATGAAAAAATAGCCATGCCGTAGGATCTCTTTTTTGCATCTCCGCGAAGCGGATGATAGGTGTACTCAAGTTCCCCATCTTTACTTAAAAATTTTAGGGCATTCTGATTTTCTACGGTATAATCTTGATAAAATTCTTGTATGGCTTTAATTTCAGAAGGATGCTCGTTGATCCAGGAAAATACATTGGGATCGGACCCGTCCTTAGGGGGATTGTTATAATTAAAAAGATGAGCATTGTAACTCAATACCTGAAGACCTTCTGCTTCGGAATTTTTGGGATGAATCTGCACGGTGAGGAGCACAAATTTGTATCCTAATAACAAACAGAGTAATGGGAAAATGGCTAACCTTCTCCAAGCCAAAGCCAACAGGAGAAATAAAACTAAATTCGTTAAAAAGGCAATTGGGATTAGAAATGGAATTAAACCTGCGTAAGGAAATACCTCTGGAGAAATGAAAACACTTGAAAAAATAAGTAGGCTTAAAAAAAAGATTAGGCCAGTGAGAAATTTCATTGTCTTTGGTTCAGGGAGCTAGGTTTGTGCCTCAAAAATGGTAAATATTTGGGCAATTATTGATTATCCTTCCAATAAAATGGGAGAGTAGATGCTTTTGAATCATTAAAAATAAAAAATTACCCACTGATTTTTAATAAAACTATCCTTTGCATATCAACGTAACTAATAAAAATTTCATCTACTTTGATTTGATGTTTTCCAAGTAATTCTTTTTATTTTAAACTTGTTTTTACTAATTCTTTAATTCTTATGAAAAAAATTCTTTCCTTTTTGGCTTTAGGGCCAATTGCTTTTCTTTTAATTTATTGTCAGCCCAAAACAGAAGAAACTTCAGCCTCTGGCGAGCAGTCACAAGAGGAACAACAAAGTACGGAGCAGCGACCTAGCCCTTTGGTCACTAAGGAAGGTCAAGTTTCGGGAAAGACCATAAAAATTCAATACGGCTCTCCTTCGGTAAAGGGAAGGGTAATATGGGGAGAATTGGTTCCTTACAACGAGGTGTGGAGGACAGGTGCCAATGAGGCCACCTATGTGGATCTTGTTCAAGCGGTCACCGTTGAGGGAAAAGAGCTCCCTGCAGGAAAATATTCTGTTTTTACCATCCCAAAAGAATCGGGTACTTGGACAATAATTTTTAATTCAGATTGGAATTTGGAGCATGGGCATTTTCAATACGACGAAAAAAATGATGTCCTCCGGGTCGAGTCACAACCCAGTTGGGAACAAAACTCCCAGGAAACTTTATCTTTTGAGGTGGAACCTCAAGGTCTTGTTTTGCGTTGGGAAAAACTCAAACTTCCAATAGCCATCCGATGAGGAAGGTTTGAAATCCTCGGCCCACCCGGTCGAGGATTTTTTTTACTTAAAATTTTCCGTAGTTTCCCTGTAAATTCTTGGTATCACCTACCCCTAGAGATTTTCATGAAATACCTTTCCTTTTTATTGGCACTTGGATGTGCTTGTGGCTTGGGAATATTGATTTCCATACCCATAGGGCAAATCCCCCCCATAGCCCCCTTATTGGACCCAAATCATGGTTTTTGGCAAAATTCATACAGTGAGGACCAAGTTGCTCAAGATCAACTTACCTTAAATAACCTTCAAGACGAGGTAAAGGTAGTTTACGATGAAAATTTAATACCTCATATCTATGCCCAAAATGACCTAGACCTGTACCGAGCTCAGGGATATATTACGGCAAAACATAGGTTATGGCAAATGGAATTCCAAACCAGAGCTGCTGCTGGAAGACTGTCGGAGGTAGTGGGGCCAATGGCCTTGGAACTGGATCGAATGACTCGAAGAAAGGGGCTCGCTTTTGGTGCAGAAAAAGGGATAGAATTTCTAAAATCAGAAGATCCAGAGACCTTAGCTTTGGTAGAGGCCTATGCCGATGGAGTTAATCAATACCTAGCTCAAATTACAGACGCCCAACTGCCCGTAGAATACAAACTTTTGAATTACCGCCCCGAGCTTGTATCCAGAATTTCCACAGGAAAATGATCCTGTGATTGAAAAAGAACGAATTTGGGATTTTCAAGCCCTTCCCATAGCCAAGCCGGATAGTTTGGGATATCCAAATGAATTGGTGTCTTTGGCCCCTCTGTCTCAACCCGAGGATGGAACAGGCTCCAACAACTGGGCGGTAAGTGGGAAAAAGACAAAGAGTGGTCATCCCATCCTTGCCAATGACCCACATCTGGGACTTAACCTTCCTTCTTTATGGTATTCCATGCAATTGACCACCCCAAAACATAGCGTAAAAGGGGCTACGCTTCCTGGTGCCTTAGGAATTATTTCTGGCTTTAATGAACATATTGCTTGGGGGGTAACCAATGCGACCAAAGATACAAGAGATTGGTATAAAATTACTTTTCAAGACGATGCTAGAAAAGCATATCGCTATGGAAATGAATGGAGAGCCACCCAATTGCGCATAGAAGAAATTAAGGTAAAAGGGGAGCCTGCTTTTATGGACACCGTGGTATATACCCATTATGGACCAGTGGTTTACGATCGTTCCTTTAAATCCGATCGGCAGGATGTAAACTTCGCTTTGCGCTGGATTGTGCATGATGGAAATTCCAACGAGCAGAAAACCTTTATGTTGCTCAACTCGGCGACTAATCATGCAGAATATACCCAAGCCTTGTCTCACTATGCGGCTCCAGCCCAAAATTTTGTCTTTGCCTCTAAAACAGGAGATATTGCCATGAGGATTCAAGGTAAATTTCCGCTAAAGTGGAAAGAGCAGGGTAAATATTTTATGGATGGAGCTGATCCACTCATGGAATGGCAAGGGTACATTCCTTTTGAGCACAATGCCACTACCTTAAATCCCGAGAGAGGTTTCGTTTCTTCCGCAAATCAACATCCCGTAGACAGCTCTTATCCTTACTATGTATTTGATCATTCCTACGAACATTATAGGAATAGAAGGTTAAATCGAAAGTTGGCAGACATGAGCCAAATCACAGTGGAGGACATGAAGGCATTGCAATTTGACTCCTACAACCTTCAAGCCGCTGAAGCGCTCCCTACACTCCTTAATTTATTGGGCTCTCATGGAGATAATTCTCCAGAAGGTAAAAACTACCTGGAGGAGCTTAAAACCTGGGATTTTTATGCAGATCCTTCCAAAACAGGTCAAACCTTGTATACCATTTGGTTTAATGAAACCTTAGAGAGTGTATGGCGTGAACTTCAAGAAATGGGCGTGCCCGTGATTCGACCCAATGCCTACCAGACGATAGCCCTCATGCGTGATTCCCCCATAGATTCGGTATTTAATATGGAGAAAATGGAAGGGCTACAAACTGCACATACCCACGTTCAAATTGGATTTGATTCCTTACTGATAGCCATGAAAAAATGGAAAGAAACGGAAGGGGAATACGGCTGGGCCAATTATAAAAAAACGACCATTCAGCATCTTGTACCGAATTTTAAGGCCTTTTCTGTAGCGAATGTGACTACCGGAGGTGGAACAGGCATTTTAAATGCCACGGGGAGTCGGAATGGAGCGAGTTGGAGGATGGTGGTTGAACTTGGTCCTACCATGCAAGCATTTGGTATCTATCCTGGAGGGCAATCAGGGAATCCGGGAAGTAAATTTTATGACAATTTTATTCCAATTTGGGCCAAAGGGGAGTATGTAGATTTTAGCCTGAAAAAACCTGAGGATAGCCAGGGCATTCTGTTTCAAACCACCTTAATTCCAAATTAATCATGAAATTCACTCTATATTTTCTTCTGACCACTTTAGTTGTTGTATTTGTGAATTCTGTGTTCCCATTTTGGGCAGCAATGATTTGCATTGCCTTGCTTACAGGGGTATTTCGCCCGAGCAAATGGGGAGGAATAGGTGGAGGAGGATTGGCTATGGGAGTGGCCTGGCTGGGCCAACTCCTTTTTATTGGTACGATGACTTCCAGTACCCTTCCCGATAAAATGGGAGAAGTGATGGGTTTAGGTGCCGGATCAGGCTATATCCTTTTGGGCATTACCGTGCTTTTGGGTGTTATTTTAGGGGCTTGCAGTGCTTGGGTGGGTGTTGCATTTAGAGCCATGCTGTATAAAAAACCTACCGACATTTACCTAGGAAGGTAAGCCAGCCATTTCGTTTTTAATTTTTCACCCGACTATCTTCATTCGGTCCTTTTGGGACTACTAAAATTACTTTTTCTTTATCCACCATTACCGAACCGGGGGCAGATCCTTTCACTTTCCTTACGTATTTCACTTCTGTAAGAATGACCGGGCAAAGGCTATCTGTTTTTAACTTGGAGTAATAGGCAGCTAGAGATCCCGCCCGTTCTATGACTTGTTGAGGTACAGGAGGCATTCCCTTTCTACGCACAATCACATGGGACCCGGGTACTTGCCGTGCATGCAGCCACAGGTCGTCTTTATGCGCAAATTCTCGAAGCATTTCATCGTTGTCTTTTGCAGACTTACCTACCCAAATGGTATATCCTTCTACTTCAAATACCTTAAATGGCCTACTTTCTTCATTTTTCTGAACGGGTAGATCTTCTTTGTTGGTTTTTCGAAAAGAAGATAAACCCCTGAAATCTTTTACCTCTGCCAATTGAGCAAGAAGAGAAAGCAAAGAGGCTTCGGCCTGCAACTTTACCATACGCGTACGCAGAAGCTGCTCTACCTCCAATTGCCTATTTTTTGATTTTCTATACAGATTGGCAGCAAAGTCTTGGGGTTTTTGATTGGGTTTTAATTTGATTTTGATGGGTTTTCCGGTGTAAAAATTCATCAATTCTACCTCCTGCTCCGGTACGGAAAATGCATGAAGATGGGCCATTACTACGTCTGCTACTTGGGAAGGAGGTGGAGAGTTCTCTAGCTCCTTTAGGCTTTCTTCGGATTTTGTGAGATAAGATCTGATTTTAGTAAGCTGATCTTGATAGCTTTTGAGCAGCTGATTTTTTTCTTTTTCAAAATTCCCTAAAATCACCGCCCTGTAATACAAAGCATTGCAGGCAGACAGTGGATCAGAAAATGTATCTATGGAAGAATCTTCAGGCAATAGACTCAATTGAACTTCCCCTTCCTTTTCTACAAGATAGAAAAGAGGGCTATCCAAAAGATCGAGAAGTTCTTCCAAGAGAGACCATTTGACAGGCAGCTCAGCTTCAGGGTATCCTTTTTCCTTTAGCCAAGTACGGGGAAGCTTACCTAGGGTAGGTAAAAATTGAGAAGCATTTCCTTCTAGAGCAGCAAAATGTTCCCTACTTAAATTAAGCCCTCGATGGAGCGCTCTCCAATCTAGGACAAGGTCTTCCTTAATGGATTTTTTAAAAAGCTCCGAGGGAGTTATGCCCTCTGGAGCATACAGGAGGGCATTGCTTCGATTTCCGTGCAATTTGAGGACCAGAACCTGCCCTGAAATCAGCTCTATTTTGAGGGCTCTTTCGTAGGAAAAGACGGAGCAGGAGAGTATCTTATCTTCCAATAGGCTTGGAAAAATAGTGGGGCTATTGTGTTTAGCACGAACAAAACGAGCGGGAAATTCTATATAAACCTGCGGAGCGAGGAGGTGGGCCCTGAGGTAGTATTTTTCTTGGCCCCGCTCCATAGCCAATATCAATTCCTCCTTGTTTTGAGAAAAACATGCTTTGATGGTAGATCCAGCAAATCGTTCTTGCATTGCTGGAGCGAGAAATCGAAGAAAGTGATAATTCAAATGCATGCTCATAGGCTTAGCTTTAGCCCATCGTAGGCGAGATGTATTCCTTCAGGAAGAATCTTTTCTACTTCATGATGCTCACCTAAGCGATGCGAAATATGGGTGAAATAGGTCTTTTTTGCTCCAATTTTTTGGGCTTCTGCAATCGCTTCCTCTAACGTAAAATGGGAAATATGGGCTTCCTTCTGCAACGCATTTAGCACCAACACTTCGGTGCCTTCCAAAAGAGCATAGGAAGATTCAGGGATAAGATTGGCATCCGTAATGTAGCTGAAGTTGCCAATTCTAAATCCTAAAACGGGGAGTTTGTAGTGCAAGACAGGTATAGGGATAATGGCTATACCCTGGAAATGAAAAGGGTCTCCATCTATTTCTACACAGGTGACTTGTGGAACACCAGGGTATTTTTTGTCATTGAAAATGTAAGCGTATTCCCGTTGAATTTGTTCTAATACTGCCTTTCTTCCAAAAATGGGAATATCTCCCTGCTGGTAAAAATTAAAAGGCCTGATGTCATCAAGTCCTGCGGTGTGGTCCTTGTGTTCGTGGGTAAAAAGGACAGCATCTACTCGTTTGACATCTTCTCTCAACATCTGCTGTCGAAAATCTGGCCCCGTATCAATTACCAAAGAGCTGGAACCCACCTGCACGTGCATGGAAGTCCTGAATCTTTTGTTTTTATAGTCTAAGGATTGGCACACAGAGCAAGGGCATCCAATGACAGGAACGCCCTGAGAGGTACCCGTACCTAAAAATGTGAGGATCAAAATTTTAGAGAAGTTTGGCGCAATTCAGCAAGTAAGTCTTGGTCTCCCTTTTCTTTTAATTGGCTGGGATCTACATCTAATTCAGCTAAAATATCAAGGAGGGCATTTATTTTCCCTTCCAAAGGAAAATACTTATTGACAATCACGACCTTAGTCTCCTTCAGCAAGCAATACCCAGACTTAAAATTCCCTTTTTCGTAACGCAGATGGTAGGAGGCGGCTAGCAATAAGCCCTCCAATTTGTCCAAAAAATGTTTGGTGTACCTAACTGCCATACCCTAATTCAAGATCTTTTTTACCGTAGCTAAAACCAAGTCGTAGTTTAGAGGTTTTTGGATAAATTCATCAAACCCAAATTTTCTATATTCTTCGGGGGTGTAGTTTCCTGCATTTCCCGAAATAGCAATGATTGGAATTTTATTTTTCTTCGGTTCCGATAAGGAACGAATTTCTTTAATGCATTGAATGCCATCCATTTGAGGCATGGTGATGTCTAGCAAAAGGAGGTCAAAATCTTCTTTGGCCAACATGTCCAACACCTCTTTCCCATTCTTGGCTGCCTTTATGGAGTAATTTTCAAATGCCAAAACATTTTTGGTAAGGTTGATTATGATGGAACTATCTTCTCCTACTAATATTTTCTTTTTTTCACTCATCCTTCAATCCTGATTCTTTTTTGAAATACTCTTCAAACTCTAAAATAGCATTTTTAAGGAAAAATAAGCTTTCGTTAAAATCCTTTTCTTTGTTTTGACGTCCCAAAGATTCACAATATTTGGCAGAAGTATATAATTTTTCTGCTCCTAAGGTACCTGCATTGCCTTTCAAGGAGTGGATTTCCCTCAATATTTCTTCCTCTATTGCCACAGGAAAAGTACTGATTCTTTCCCCTACCAAATGTCTACATTCTTGGAGAAACTGATCATAAATTTCTTTCAATTTGCTTATAGAAGCAAACTTCTGCAGTTGAGTAAGTTGAGAAATAGAAATAACCTGCGCGGTTGCCAGCTCTTCAAAAAAAACCTGATGTGCTACTGCAGCCTTACCTACAAGGCAGGATTGGATCTGCAAAATTACCTCTTTGGGACGAATAGGCTTGGTAATAAGAGCATCGAAGCCTAGGTTAAGGTATATCTGGGTTTCCCCTAGCGAAAGGGAAGAGGAAATAGCAAGAATAGGACATTCTGCCTTGCTTAGGGACTTTATTTTTTTTGCGGAGGTAAATTCCTTCTCTCCTGAAAAATGTAGTTGCAGGAGAATTAGATCAAAATCAACAACCTTAACAAGAGCCTCTACTTCAGCTAAACTGGTACTTGTTTTTACTGTGCCCATAGGCTCAAGAATGCGCTCAAGCACGTTTCTGCTGAGGCTATTGTCATCGGCGAGCAAGATAAGTTTGCTTTTCACCACATTCCTATTGAATTTTAGCGTTCCAATTCCCTTAAATGATCAATAATCAACGTTTTTTAGTGCTTGTTGTAGGTCCGACTGCCGTCGGAAAATCGGAGCTATGTCTAAATCTAGCCAAAAAATTTCAAACGGAGATCGTTTCCTGCGATAGTAGGCAATTTTACAGGGAACTCCACCTGGGTACTGCCAAACCAAGCCCAGAAGAAATGGAACAGGTACCTCATCACTTTATTGATTCACTTTCAATAGAAGATGCCTACGATGTAAGAAAATTTGAACAGGAGGCGCTTTTGGTGTTGGAACGCTTGTTTGCTTCAAAAGAGGTTGTGGTAATGGCAGGTGGCAGTGGTCTGTATGCTCAGGCAATTGTCCAAGGTTTGGATGAAGTTCCTAGCGCAGATCCGCAGGTGAGAAAGGAAATTATTACTTCCTATGAAGTCTTGGGTTTGGAATGGCTGCAATCTGAAGTTGAACGGGTAGATCCTGAATTTTTTGATAAAGTAGACCGAAATAACCCTCAAAGGCTAATGCGGGCCTTGGAGGTATTTAGATGTTCAGGTCTCAAATTCAGTAGTTTTCGTATCAAAAGTAAGGTGCCTCGCCCTTTTCAAACGCTCAAAATAGGCTTGGATTTACCTAGAGAAGAGCTGTATCATCGAATTGATCAGCGTATGGAAAACATGCTTACCCGAGGACTTTTTGAAGAAGCTCGATCCTTATTCGATAAACGCCACCTTAACGCCTTACAAACCTTGGGATACACAGAGATTTTTGGATTTTTAGAGGGCAAGTACGATAAGGAGGAAATGTTTCGCTTGTTGAAGCGAAACTCTAGACGATATGCTAAAAGACAATTGACTTGGTTTAGGAAGGACAATCAAATTAACTGGTTTCATCCTTCCCAAGAAGAAGCCATCTTGCACTACCTGATCTCTCAGATGGACTGAAATCCGCCCAGGCGTGCTACCCAATTGTAAGGTGCTTTTTTAATCAAGGTATTGTACTGGTGTTTGTTTATTTTGAGCTCCCGGAAAAGCTCATTCCCTTTTTCAATGGAGGAAGAGTTTGGTCCTATGGCTTTCCATTGCTCAAGTAGCTCATCTAGATCAATTCTTTTTTCCCTAGACCCCCTGAGCTCAGGATAGGCTGTGGTAAGTGCATCAAGAAGTTGTTGCTGCAGGTTCAGCTTTCGCTGCAAGGTGCTTTTCACAGTCATAAAAAAAAGAAGACAAGCGCCTCCGACGGTTAAGAAAAAGGGTATAAATCCCATATTAGATGCTCAGAAGGTTAATTAATTTCAAGTAATCTGGTAAAAGAGGTTTGGGTTTGCCTACAGAATTTTCAAAAGAAGTATAGACCACCTCTCCATGGATGACTCCAGCCATGCAATTTGTCCTGCCTTGAATCAAGCCTTCTACTGCAGCCATGCCACAGCGGCTAGCCAATACCCTGTCTTTTGCAGTAGGTTTGCCTCCTCTCTGTATATGACCTAGGGTGGTGACCTTAAAGTCTTTGCTAGGATCATTGATTTTTTCCTTTACCAACTTCATGATTTCTTCGGCAGAACCTAACTCATCCCCTTCAGCGACTACAATAATGCTCGAACTTTTGCTTTTTCGAAGACTTTTGAGAGAGGCTACGATTTGATCTAGGTCAGTTTTGGTTTCAGGGACTAGCACAAATTCTGCTCCACCTCCGATTCCAGATTCTACAGCAATAAATCCGGCATCTCTTCCCATGACTTCTACAAAAAATACCCTATCGTGGGATGCCGCGGTGTCCCTTATTTTGTCTATGGCATCCAAAGCGGTATTGACAGCTGTATCAAATCCAATGGTAAAATCTGTTCCAAAAAGATCGTTATCTATGGTGCCAGGACATCCTACGGTGGGAATTCCAAATTCTTCAAAGAAAATTTTCGCACCCGTAAATGTACCGTCACCTCCTATGGCAACAAGGCCCTCAATCCCCAAAGCATGTAAGTTATCGAAGGCTTTTTTTCTCCCTTCATGGGTCTTAAATTCCATAGACCGGGCAGACTTGAGAATCGTACCCCCGCGCTGTACTATGTTAGAAACAGAATGCGATTGCATTTTTTTGATTTCACCCTCAATCATCCCCTCATATCCCCGATATATACCAAATACTTCTAGCCCATGATAAATACCGGTGCGGACAACGGCGCGAATGCAAGCATTCATTCCAGGGGAGTCTCCACCAGAAGAAAAAACGGCTATTTTTTTCATGGGATTTAGTTTTGATGTGCAAAAATAGACATAAAAGGAGGAAAAAATTGAATCCAAATAAAAAATCAAAGAAAAGGAATTGTAATTTACTCAGGTGAAAAAGCTAGGCTGATTTCGAACTAAAATCTACCCAGCATAAAAAAATCAATAGACAGCATTTATGAAAACCTCCCCTGGATTGCGAATATTTTTTGTCTTGTATATTATCCTTTTTTTGATTCTTGGAACCAAGGAGGCACTTGCTCAAACTGATCTTGATCGCTGGAAGACTCAAGCCGCTAGGGTAGAAATCATTCGAGATGATTTTGGGGTGCCACATGTCTATGGAGAGCGTGATGCCGATGCCATATTTGGATTGCTTTATGCTCAATGCGAAGACGACTTCAGGAGGGTAGAGAGAAATTACTTGTGGGCTGTGGGAAGATTAGCAGAGTTAGAAGGTGAAAAAGAAATTTATTCTGACCTAAGAGCCAAGCTCTACATGACGCCCGCTGAGGCCAAGGCAGCCTACGAAGGTGCGCCTTCTAGGCTTCAAGAATTATGTAGGGCTTTTGCAGATGGGATTAATTATTACTTGCATACGCATCCGGAGGTAGTCCCGCAAGTCATTACTCGCTACGAACCTTGGATGCCCTTATACTTCTTTGAGGGCTCTATAGGGGGGGACATCGAGCGTATTTCCGTTGCTGGCTTACAGCAATTTTATCAACCAAGTAGTCCGCTAATCAATCAAGAGCAATCTACCTTATCCACTCCTGGATTGGAGGAACCGCAAGGATCAAACGGCATAGCTATTGCACCGCAAGGCTCCGAATCTGGAGCAGCCATGCTCTTGATTAATCCCCATACCTCTTTTTATTTCAGGCCAGAAGTCCATGTGGTGAGCCAGGAAGGATTAAATGTCTATGGTGCCGTTACCTGGGGACAATTTTTCGTTTACCAAGGATTCAATGAAAAAACAGGTTGGATACATACCTCCACTTTTGTAGATACTATGGATGAATTTGTAGAGGAGGTGATCCAAAAAAATGGTGAACTATACTATCGATACGGTAAGGAAGAATTACCTGTAGAGACGAAGCAAGTGACCCTATCCTACAAAGATGGAGAGGGCTTAAAGCAAAAAAACTTTTCGATTTACCGTACGCAACATGGACCGATTACTCACCAGTTGCAAGGAAAATGGGTAGCAACGCGTATGAATTGGGACCCTGTCCAGGCCTTAGTTCAAAGTTTTTTACGAACAAAGCAAAGCAATTTGGAAGGATTTAAGCGCGTAATGGATATCCGCACCAATAGTTCAAACAATACCGTTTTTGCAGATGCAGAAGGGAATATCGCCTACTTTCATGGAAATTTTATTCCAAAGAGGGATCCCAGATTTGATTTTTCAAAACCTGTAGATGGAACAGACCCCGCTACCAATTGGCAGGGACTACATACTGTGGACGAAAGCATTCACGTGGTGAATCCTGGGACGGGATGGATACAGAATTGCAATTCTACCCCATTTACAGCGGCAAGGGAATTTAGTCCAAGAAAAGAAAATTATCCTTCCTACATGGCTCCCGATGTAGAAAATTACAGGGGAATGCATGCACAAAAAGTTTTGGGAGAGGTGAGGGGCAAGCTTTCCTTGGATGGATTTATTTCCTTGGCCTACGATCCCTACTTGCCTGTTTTCTCCTTTCTTATTCCCGAATTAAAAGCTGCTGTCACTGCTCATCCTGGTAGTCCTCATGCTGCCGCCTTGTCACTACTGGCCTCTTGGGATTACCGTACCTCCGCCGAATCTGTTGCCATGTCTTTAGCGCATTTTTATGCAGAAAATTACCAGAGAAAATTTAGGAGCATCAATCGATTTGCTCATCCGGATCCAAATGCCAAGATTCCCACTTCTGCGGAAATTTTAGAAGTTTTTGACCAAACCATCCAACAAATGACCCGTGATTTTGGTACCTGGAATACTCCCTGGGGTCAAATCAACAGGTTTCAACGCTTGAGCGGGGCCTACGATGCTCCTTTTGATGACCAAAAAGAATTTCTTCCGGTGGGATTGGCTTCTGGCAATTGGGGAGCTCTAGCTGCATTTGGTGCCAGAGCTACCGAAGGTACCAAAAGACTTTACGGATATCGAGGCAATAGCTTTGTGGCAGTGGTAGAATTTGGAGAAAAGCTTAGAGCTAAAAGTATTTTGGCTGGAGGCCAACAAGCAGATCCTCGATCTCCCCACTTTTTTGATCAAGCCAAGCGCTATGTTGATGTCAATTTCAAAGAGGTTGCCTTTTATCGAGAGGATGTGGAAAAACGCATGCAACGCTCCTATAGGCCTGGGGAAAAGTAAAAAGGTTCATCCCAGTTGATGTCGAGATTTCCCCCTTTTTATTTGAATGAGGCGAATCGCAAAAGCAACAAAACCTACGAGAAAACAAGTTCCAAACCAAAAAAATGGATTGTAAAAATCATGTAGAAAACGGTAAACGGCGGTAAATGAAAACAACACCAATCCAGTAAATTCCCATAATTTTTGTCTCTCTTCCAACACTTGTGAAGCTTGGCTGGGAAGGTTGACCAAACTTTTTAATTCCTCCCAATGCCAAACCAAAAGTCCCAGGTTGGCAAGTAACATCAGCCCAGTAATCACGTAGGTAAATCCAAATTCCATAGAAATGGTGATCACAAACACATTCAAAAGAATGGGGAAATTAACCAGTGCTCCCAATTTACTGAAGCGTTGGGTCATCAATAAAAACCCTGCGAGCAATTGGCACCAACCTATAAATTGCCAATATAAGCCCGTTTGGTACAGGGTTTCAAAAAAATGCATGGTAGAACCCATGGGAGCATTTTCGTGGCTAAACGTGGTGAATCTATTGCCTTTTATTTTAATTAAACTGGCAAAAACAAAAGCTCCACCAATCAAGTAGCGGACATAGATGACAAAAATTTGAATGAAAAAGACTGATTTGATGCGATTCATATGAAATTCCAACGTTGGCACGGGTGGGATTCGCTTAGGATATATTTCGGATCATTGCCACGGCATCCCGTAGGTGCGGAGCCGAAAAAAAATGAGGATGAATCAATTCATGATCGATTTGTTCGTGCATCCAGGTGGTATGAAAGGGAACATGTATGCCATAGCCACCAATTTCTAGGACGGGGAGTACGTCTGATTTCAAGCTATTTCCTATCATGACAAATTCTGATGCAGTTATGTCCACGTGCGCAATTAATTTGAGGTAATCGGTAGATTTCTTTTCGCTCATGATTTCTATGTGGTGAAAATAGCGCTCTAATCCCGATTTTTTCAATTTCCTTTCCTGATCTACTAGGTCCCCTTTGGTGGCCATAACTATTCTATACGCTCCTTGAAGCGATTGCAACACTTCCTCTACCTCGGGAAGAAGCTCTACCGGTTTGGAAAGCATGTCTTGTCCGATTTGAATGATTTTATCTACCAAGCTGCTCGAAACCTTATGCTCGGTGATCCTAAGGGCTGTTTCAATCATGGAAAGCATAAAGCCTTTGATCCCGTATCCATAAAGAGAAAGATTGGTAATCTCGGTGCGATACAATTCTTTTACGATGACATGGGGAGGCAAAAAATCCTCCAATAAACTGGCAAATTTCTCCTCTGCCTCTCGAAAATAGGTTTCATTCACCCAGAGGGTGTCGTCAGCATCAAAAGCGATTACACGTATTGCCATGGAAAGCTTAGTTTAAGGTTTCTTCCAACCAATTGAGCAACGTCTCTCTCCAAGAACCCACTGCCCCTTTGTCAAGCCCAAATGCAAAACCATGTCCTCCAGTAGGATAAATATGCAAAGAAGCTTTAACTCCATGAGAATGTAGGGCTTGAAAATACAGAAGAGCATGCTGTATGGGGACTGCTTGGTCGTCTTGGGCATGTACCAAAAACGTAGGAGGAGTTTCAGCGCTGACCTGAAGTTCGTTAGAAAACCTTCGAAGCAATTCAGGATCATTTTGCTGACCCAAGAGGTTTTTCTTCGATCCACTATGCACACTAGGATCGATAAAGGAGATAACAGGATAGACCAGAATGGAGAAATCTGGCCTTGCCGAAATGGCAGACAAATCGTCTAGATGGGCAAAAGTAGCTTTGGAGTAGGAGGTGCTCAGCGTAGCTGCCAAATGTCCTCCTGCAGAGAATCCCATCACACCAACTTTGGTGGGATCTACGTTCCACTCTGTTGCGTGTTGCCTCACCAGGCGAATAGCGCGCTGTGCATCCAGCAAGGGTACTTCTTTAGGATCAGTCAGGGAGGTAGATAGAGGAAGTCTATACTTTACCACGATTCCTGCAATTCCTTGAGCATTTAGCCATTTGGCAAAATCCGTGCCTTCCCAATCGTAGGCTAATATTCCATAACCTCCTCCTGGAAAAATGAGAACTGCTTGCCCAGTGGCTATTTGCTGAGTGGGAAGATATACCTCAATGCTGGGTACCTGTACATTGGAGATCCTAAGTATTCCTTGCCTTACTTCCTGCTCTTGCTGGTCCGATTCTTTTTGTAGGGGAGGAGTTGCGGCCCATAGGGGAAGTGTAAAATTTTGAGCAAAACAGGCGGAAATGCTCAGAGTGGTGAAGAAAATGAATAGGATTTTTTTCATAAAAGAGTAGGTTTTAGGATAGGCTTTTTGGAAAATAATGAAAGAGCCTACTTCGGGAAGGATGATGGAGCCGCGAAAGAAAAGATTTGTTCAGTAAGGGCCCATCTCCAATGGGGTGGTGTACCCGGTAAATTACTTTGGTATTGGCCCAGAAAGGCTTCCCATTCTTGAACCCTAGGATTGGCCAGGTCTAGTTTCGCTTTATTTTCAAAACTGAACGAATCGTTTGTTTTCAAAATCATTCCTAGACGGTTGCTCCATCGGTAAATACTCATTTCCAAAATTCCCGCTACCCGGATACTTTCTAGGATAAGTGGATCCACTTGTTTATGGCATTCCACGTACGCCTCAATTGCTTCCGGCTCGTTTTTCAAATCACAAAACAAGACAAAGGTTTTCATGGCTAGTTCAATTTTCGGAAGGACGTTGCTTACTTACCCTGAGGGCAAATGCGAGTACACAAAGGAAACAGAAGAAAGGAAGAAAAAAGGAGAAATTGATTTCAGGAACCCCCAATATGAGGGTATCGGTATAACCAATCCCACCTATATCGAGAATCATGCCCTGAAGGGTAGGCATTACCGCTCCTCCTACGATGGCCATGACCAAAAAGGCAGCAGCAAATTTGGAATCTTCTCCAAGTCCTTCTAAGGCAATACCATAAATGGTTGGGAACATCAAAGACATGGCGAAACTTATTCCTACAAGGGAATAGAGTCCTGCCATTCCAATCAAAAAGATGGATCCTAAGGTAAATCCCATGGCTAAAAGAGAAAACAATGCCAAAAGAGGGGCAGGCTGAATAAAACGAAGCAAAAACGTGCACACCCAACGACCAAGAAGGAAAACTGCGAGGGAAGCAAAAGCATAATTTACAGCTTCGTAAGTAGTTATCCCTAGAGATTCTGCATATTGATAGATGTAGGTCCAGATCATGATTTGTGCGCCTACATAAACTAATTGGGCAAAGGTTCCTTCTACAAAATTTCTATTTTTTACCAAACGCCTCATGGTTGCAAGAAAGTCCATTTTTCCACTCGAATCTTTATTTTCAGGCATCTTTACCATAGCAATGACCACTAAAATTCCCAAGACTACCAATCCCAAGAGTACATAAGGATCTCTGATCACCATCAGGTCATTGCTCCGAATGGGGGCTTTGGCAGCTTCGTCCAGAGTGTCGTAAATCAAAACCTTTCCACTTGCATCAGTGGCCGCACTTTGCAGCGCACTTAGAATATAAGTTTTTGCTACAAAAAGACCTGCGAGCGCCCCCATGGGATTGAAAGCCTGGGCTAAGTTGAGCCTACGGGTAGCCGTTTCCTCTGGGCCCATGGATAAGATGTATGGATTGGCAGTAGTCTCCAAAAAACCTGCCTTGTAGGAGTATTTTTTAATGAAGAAAGCTGCGGGCAAAGCCATGGTAAAATAACCTCCATAAAAGGCCAGTTGAACCCAGGAGGCTTGGGTGTTATTTAATTCAAGCACCCGCTTGAAGGCAGCTACCATGGGATTGGTGATGTCGTTGGCGAATCCCCATAAGGCAAACAGGGAGGTAATCAAAATAAAAGGTACTAACAGTTGCTTGGGGACTAGAGAGGAGGATGTATTCATATGGAGCGGTCTAAATGGGTATAGCCACCGTCTACAACCAGGTGCTGCCCGGTGATGTGTGAAGCTTTTTCAGAAAGCAGGAAAAGCGCCATAGAAGCGATTTCCTCTGGGGTAGTCATTCTGTTTTCCAAAGGGATTTTTCTATTGATTTCTACCAGCTTTTCTTCAGGACGAGAAAAGGATTGTATCCAAGCTTCATACATGGGTGTGTACACTTCTGCGGGAACAATCGCGTTGACTCGGATGGAATAGGGGAGCAATTCCACCGCCCATTCCCGGGTCAGAGCCAGTTGAGCCCCTTTAGCTGCAACATATCCGGAGGTATTTCCTTGTCCGGTAAGGGCAGTTTTAGAAGAGATATTCACTATGGCTCCCTTGGATTTTTTGAGTTCGGGTAAGGCGTAATGCGTCAAGAAATAGTAGTGGTTTAGGTTTTTGGCCACAGATTGCACAAAGGAAGTAGGATTCCCTCTTTCCAAACCAACTTCATCATTACTTCCAGCATTGTTGACCAGTCCATCTATTCTTCCAAAGGCCGCGCAGGCTTCTTGTACCGCTTGGAGGGCGTCTTCTGGAGAAAACAGCCTTATTTTTACCTGCAATGCCCTGCCTTTGGCTTTTCTTACCAAAGCTTCCCCTTCTTTTTCTGAGGGATCAATGAGCACCGGAATACCTCCTTCTTCGATTAATCCTTGGGCAATAGCCCCGCCAATCCCTTTGGCTCCGCCTGATATGAGAATGACTTTGTCTTTTAATTTGAGATCCATAGCTTCACAAGGTTAAGGTAGGAGGTAGACTAGATCAAGTAAAATGCTGCAGCCGTACCTCCCATTATGCTTTCTTTTTCCATGGGGGTGAGCTGATCGGTAAAGGATTCGATAAGCCCAACTACCTCTGGATAATCTCCTGCGACCAGGCAAACCGGCCAATCACTTCCAAACATAAGTCGCTTTGGTCCAAATAATTCCAAACTTATCTCCAGGTAAGGCTGGAGTTCTTCCTCTGTCCAAGAATTCCAATTTGCCTCAGTGATTAAGCCAGAAAGTTTGCAACATACTCCTTCTCTTTCTGCTACAGGCTGAAGTAATTTTTTCCAAGCTTTCCAATTTCCATCTCGTATGGGAGGTTTGGCGGCATGGTCTATGACGAAGCGCTGGTAAGGGACTTGGTCTATCAAGGCCAAACTTGCTTCCAAATGAGTAGGAAATATCAATAGATCGTAGGAATATCCTTTTTCCCCGATTTTTTGTATTCCTCGGACAAACTCCTTCCTCAGCATGTAGCTGGGATCTTTGGATTGTAATACTTCCCTAAATCCAAGCAACTTTTTTTCTGAGCTATACTCTTCCAGCGCCCGATCTAAATCCTCACTACCTAGGTCTACCCAGCCTACTACACCCAAAATCCATTCGTGTGCCTGGCAAAGTTCAAGGAGGAAGTCTGTGTCCTTCCGACTTTCCTCTGCTTGAACAGCAATACATGCATCTATAGCGCTGGCTTCAAGTAAGGGATATAGGTCTTCGGGGAGAAAATTTCTTCGAATTTTTTGCATTTCTGTACCAATCCAGTCATGACGCTCCGGATGATAGTGCCAAAAATGCTGGTGGCTATCAATTTTCATGCTTCTGGATCTAGAAGTACATGTTGAGAGGACTTCCCCAATCCCTCTATACCCAATTCTACGCAATCTCCCACTTTTAAATATTGAGGTTCTGGGAGCCCCATGCCTACGCCGGATGGCGTTCCCGTAGACACAATATCTCCTGGCAGTAGCGTCATAAATTGGCTAATGTAAGAGAGTAGGGTAGGTATGTCGAAAATCAAATCGGACGTAGAGCTATTTTGGAGCATCTTTCCATTGACTTTCAACCAAAGTTGTAGGTTGTGAGGATCAGGGATTTCCTCTTTGGTGGCCAAAAAGGGCCCTAAAGGGGCAAAATGATCGGCACTTTTTCCTTTTACCCACTGTCCACCTTGCCGTAGTTGGAAATCTCGCTCGCTCACGTCGTTGTGAAGGCAATACCCGGCAATGTAGTCATTGGCTTTTTCTTTAAGGACATATTTGGCTCGCTTCCCTACCACAAAAGCAAGCTCTACTTCCCAATCGGTCTGCTTTGAGTTTTTGGGTAGATAAATGGGATCGTTGGGGCCACAGAGCGCACTGGACGCTTTCATAAAAAGGATGGGTACTTCAGGCACAGCCATACCTGCCTCCTGGGCATGTTTGGAGTAATTGAGTCCCACACAAATAATTTTTGATGGGCGTGCTACGGGAGGTCCAAGCCGAAGGTCCTCGGAGATTTCTGGTAGGGAATTTTGATGGATTTTTAGCCAAGAGCTAAGTCTTTCTAACCCATCTTCCCTAAAAAAAGCTTCGTTCCAATCTTCTCCAAAACCTGAGCAATCCCATCTACGACCTTGCTTGTCTAAAATACCAGGGCGTTCTTTGCCTTCTTCTCCAAATCGTATAAGCTTCATGACATGCACATGGGGGTTCAACTGTGGTGGATAATACGATTACATTTTTAGTCCCATAAAACCACCATCGATGGTAAAATTGGAACCTGTGATAAATTTACCCGTTTCCGCACTGAGAAAATAGGCTAAATCTGCAATTTCTTCGGGTGTACCCATTCTTCCCACAGGCTGAGTAGCCGAAAGTTTTTCAAACATTTCGTGTTCTTGACCGGGGTAATTTTTTGCTAAAAATCCATCCACAAAAGGAGTATGTACTCTACCAGGAGAAATGCAATTGCAGCGAATCCCATCCTGAACATAATCCCTAGCCACACTCAAGGTCATAGACAAGGTTGCTCCTTTGGACATACTGTATGCAAATCGATCTGGAATCCCTATGGTGGCAGCAACCGAACACATGTTGACGATGGCTCCACCCCCGCCTCTCTTCAATTTGGGAAGGGAGGCTTTGATGCAGTGAAACATCCCTTTGATATTTACCGATACGATACGATCAAAATCTTCTTCAGTGGTACTTTCCACCGTTCCCACGTGAGCTATTCCCGCATTATTGATCAAAACATCCAATTTCTCAGGCAGGGATTGGATCAACTTTTCCACTTGAGCAAATTGGGTAAGGTCCCCTTCTAAAAAAGTAACTGAATTCCCTTTTTTTCTTTCTTGCTCCTCTAATTTTTTACCCTCAGCCTGGTTTAGGTCTATGAAATATACGTGACTTTGGTGTGAAGCAAATTTTTGAACCATGGCAAGTCCAATGCCACTTGCTCCCCCTGTGATAAGAACGGTTTTTGATTGCATAGTCATCAAGGTGTAAAAAAGCTAAGGATATCCAAGCTGAAAGGCTTGATTACAAGGAAATTATTTTTCCAGTTTTTACTGATTCATCGCAGGCAAAAGCAATTTTTAAACTATTTAGAGCATCCTCCAAGTGATCACTTAGATCAAGATCCTTCACCATAGCTTTAAGAAAATACTCCTGCTCACGACGGCACAACTCGAGGTGATTGGGTTCATCCTGAAGGTTGATCCATTCGTCTTTTTTTATAAACTTATTTTTATCATCTAGCGCAGCATGGTGAATTCGAATAGACTCTGTTTTGGTATGCGCATCGATATTGTCTGAATTTCCAGAGGCAGCAGCTTCTTTAGCTACGATGGAAACGCATCCCTTGGGCCCAATAACGTCTTTTACAAAAAAAGCAGTTTCACTCATCATGGGTCCCCATCCTGCCTCATACCATCCTACAGAGCCGTCTTCAAATCGAATTTGAAGTTGCCCATAGTTGTAATTATCTGGGGAAATTTGCTCGGTCAGTCGTGCTCCAATTGCAGAGACGGAAATGGGTTTGGAACGGGTCATTTGACACATCACATCGATATAATGTACCCCGCAATCCACAATAGGGCTAAGAGATTCCATCAAATGCCGATGAACATCCCACATATAGCCTTGGCTTTGCTGATTCAAATTCATCCGCATGACCAAAGGCTTACCCAACTGTTGTGCCTCTTGAATGAAGCGAATCCAAGAAGGATGGTGCCTTAGTATATATCCTACGACCACTTTTTTATTTTTCTGCTTGGCTTTTTCAATGATCCGTTGACATCCAGCTACACTAGCTGCTAAAGGTTTTTCAATAAACACATGGCATCCAGCATCTAAGGCTTTGCAGGCTATTTCTTCGTGGGTATCTGGATAGGTGGAAATACAGACGGCCTGAGGCTTGGTCGATTTTAAAGCCATATCCACCTCATCAAATAAAGGATAAGAAGATCCAAGCGTTTGGTTGAGTTTTACTTTGGAATCACCTCTAGCTACCAGACCGTAAATTTCAAACTCAGGCATGTGATGATACGCTGTGGCATGGGAAGCCCCCATATTTCCACAGCCAATAACTAAAATTCGGATGGGATTAGTCATGGGAAGTAGCTGCTAGTGTAGTAAATTCTTGTTCGCTTAAGTACTTGATTTCCACCTTTAAAGTAATGGCTTCTAAAGGTTGATCTTTTGCATCCCTAGGTACCTGGACGATCTTGTCTACAATTTCCATCCCTTTGATCACCCTACCAAATACGGTATAATTACCATCCAGGCGGTGCAATCCATCGGGGTGTTGTACAATATAAAACTGACAACGGGCAGATAGCTTGTCAGGATTATCGTCTCTCCCTGCACCTAAAGCTCCATAGACGTGAGTCAAATTTGGATCAAACTCTGGGGCCAAAAGGTATTCGGGATCTGTAAATCCTTCAGGGGTATCAGGACAACCTCCTTGAGCTACAAATTGGGGAATGACACGATTGAAAGTAAGTGAATCCCAATAGCCAGCTTCCGCAAGTTCTATAAAACTACTTCTATGATTGGGGGTGCGTTCGTCTAGTTGTAGCCAAATACCTCCAAGTGGAGTTTGAATGAAGCCTACGGGAATTTTTTGATGGCTTTGTCCTTGTGCCTGAAAGCATGCACATGCTTGGAGAATTACGATTGCAAGAAATATTTTTTTCATGCTAGCGGGGATTACTTCCTAAGCTACATAAAAGCTTGCAAAATTGGTAATACAGTGATGTGGGATTTGATCTTGATACGATAAAAATACGGTAGACAAGTTGAGGCTACTTAATTCCTAAACTTTTTAAATGGTTTTCTACAGGATTCGCATACATCTTTAGAAAATTCTCTAGTTCTAAAGGGTTATTTACATTCACTTTTTCCTTGATTCTTTTTTCAAAGGCTAATTTTTCTTCTGGGCTGTAGGAAGATGAAAATTTGGATTGATGATGCAGTAAATCGTGTGCAATGTAATTGCTGGGCCATAGCTTGTAGCCTTTCCAAATGTGGAAATCAATAAGCTCGGCAAGTTGACCAAGTTTTTCGTTCTGCGTAATGGGTTCCTTTTTTAAGGCTTTGATTTCATCGTCTAGAACTTTAGTCACTTCAATATGTATTCTTTTTTTTGAACCCATGATTCCACTTAACAAGGTAATAAAGTCCTCATTTTCGCTTTTCACGTAGGTTTCTTCTCGTGATTTTGCTAGTAGTTCTGGAATTTTTAAAGAATCTGTGGGGTCATATTCGTAAGAAATGGAAACGGGCACTAGGCGTATTTTTTCAAAAAAGCCAAATGGATTAGCCCCTTTTTCAGCTAGGGTCAACATTTTAAGGACTCCTTTCTGGGTCATGTCATGCCCATCTTTCGTACGGCCTTCTCTCTGGGCAGTCCAAACAGATCGATTTTCTCGCAGCAATGATTTATGGATAAACTTAGAGGCGAGCATGGAGCTTTCCAAAAGTGCCCTTCCTATGACCCCTCTTCGAATTGCAAAATTTCTATTGAGTTTGGATAGGAGATGGATGAAAGGTTTTTTGATCAAATTATCACCTATGGCAGAGGTGGTCATCACCAATCCATGTTCAAAGAGACAGGCGTTGAGGATGGACGTGTCTAAAATAATATCGCGATGATTGGAAATAAACAAATAGGCGGTGTTGGGTTCAAGTTGCTCAAATCCTCCTACGCTTAAGCCCTCAGAACTGCTCTCCAATACTTTTTTGACCCCTGGATATATGAAGTTGATTTGAAAATCACGAAGGGAATGGGTATGCTTCATCCTATCTTTCCAAGCTTCTGATCTGTCTTCAGGAAAAATAAACTGCATCATGGCCTTCAGCATGGGATCATCCACGATTTGATGAATAGCAGCATTGACTTCAGCGTCGTAAAAAGGTCTTATGGGGTCAAATTCGGACATGATGGAGTGCTAGCATGGCAAGAATTGACAAAAATAGCTGTTTTTTAATGATTAGCTTTTACATGATTTAATTGGAGGGAGTTCTTTTTACATGTTTGGTTAAAAAGTTGAGCTGAACAGGCAAGGCTTCGGTCCAATAAGTCCAGGTATGGGCTCCAGGGCGCTCGATGTATTCGTGAGCAATTTCCTTTTCAATTAGGAGTTGATGCATTTGCCGATTGGTTTCCAATAAAAAATCAGCAATTCCACAATCTAAAATCAAGGAAAGGTTGGCCTTTTTAAGTTCCTCAAGAAGGCCAACCGCAGTGTATGGATTAAATGTGGGTCCATCGTAATTGATTTCCCCAAGCATGGCTTTCTGCCCATCTAACCTAGCTTTTCTAAAATCTTCGGACACTTTCCAAAGTCGGGTATCAATGTTCATGACTCCACTCATACTTCCTGCGGCATGAAAGACCTGAGGATATTTGGCAGCAAGAGTAATGGCTCCATGTCCGCCCATGGAAAGTCCTGAGATAATTCTAGATTCTCTTTGCGCAAGGGTGCGGTAGTTTTTGTCGATGTAAGGAATAAGTTCTTCAATTAGGTAAGATTCGTACTGCACAGAATCCAACAAAGGACTATCGTAATAGTAGCTGGCAGGTCCCACGCCAGGGGTTACAATAATTAAGTTGTGCTGTTCAGCCATACGATTCAGCAGGCCCGGTTCGGTGACTTTTTTATGCCAATCGCTAAAGGCTCCAGAACCCCCATGAAGGAGGTAAAGTACAGGGAATTGCTCTTTGCTTGAATCGTAGCTGGAGGGTAGCGTTATTGCTGCTTGGAGTGATTTATGCATGATTTGACTAAAGACAGACAAGGTGTCCACCCTGGCTTGACCAAATAGGGAAATGGGAAGCAGAACTAGAGCAAAAACAAGTAACTTTTTCATAAGAAAACAAGCTTTAAATGAGTGAAGAATGCCAGTGACAACAATTCCTTTTATTTTTTGAGGTGAAAAATAAATCTCTGGAACTTGAGGAAAGTTCCATTTTTTAGAAATCAAATCCTACTACTCCTCAAAGGTTAAATTATTCTCCTTTTTCGAAATCTAAATCCATAAATGAGTAACTTTCCCAGTACTACAATTCCATTGTTTGTATGAAGTCATTACAACAATTCGCATATTTTTTGGTCATTCTTGTTTTTGGTGCCCTGGTGTTGAAAGAGGGAGCTTTTATTTTAGTCCCTTTTGTTTGGGGGATATTTTTCGCTTTTGCCTTATATCCTACTTCCCGATGGTTTGAGCGAAAAAGGTTTCCAAGGGCTTTTGCCATAATCGTTAGCATTCTCCTAGTGTCTTTGGTGGCTGGGGGAATCTTGTATCTATTGATCAACCAGATGATAGGACTTCTGGGAGAGATTCCCCAAATCGAGGAAAATATTAGCTCTAAAGTCACTCGATATTCAGAAGAATTGTCTTTAATCTTTGGGGAGGATTGGATGAACTCCACTCAGCAGGTGCAGCTTTGGGACCTATTCACCACCGAAAATGTCAATCAAACCCTCTTGGAGACGGGAAGATCTATCACCTTAATTGGTATAATTCCCCTCTACACGTTTTTACTTTTGTATTACAAGGATTTTTTCACCGAATTTTTAGTTCGGTATTCATCTAAAAACCAAGCTGCAGTATTGCATTGGGTCAATGATTCTGGGAAAGTAATTCAATCCTACTTGGTTGGAATGATTCGAATGACCGGAATAGTTGCTTTGCTTTCAGGAATCTATTTTTATACCATAGGTTTGGAGTACTTTATTTTGTTTGCTGCTTTTATCGCCATCATGAATTTGATTCCCTATGTAGGTGTATTTATTTCTTCGGTATTTGTCATTTTGTATGTGTTTCTGACTACCGATTCGGTGATGTATCCTTTGCTCACTTTTGTAACCTTATGGGGAATTCAACTGCTAGAAAACAATCTGATTACCCCCATCATTGTGGGCTCAAAAGTTAAAGTGAATGCCTTGGCGGTGATTTTTGCCATCCTATTGGGAGGTTGGCTTTGGGGGATATCAGGCATGGTTTTATTTATTCCTGTAGTTGGCGTTATTAAAATAACCCTGGAGCGAAGTGAAAAATTACAGGCCTTTGGTTACTTATTGAGTGACGATGTACCTATAAGTGAGGACCAGGAAAATTTTTGGAAAATTATCCAGAAGGCTCTTTTTCAAAAAGAAAAAAAGTAAGTCAGGGGTAGTTTTTTGCTTTTAAAGTAATGGGAATGATGAAAGTTAACTCCTTAACAGAGAATTCTAATCCATCCGAAATGCCATGATTGTGATTCAACTAGAGCAACACGTTTCACTTGAAGAATTTCAAGATATTTTGCTTCAATCAGGCTTATCCAAGAGAAGGCCTATGGGTCAGCCCCAATTCCTAGAGAGGATGATTTCGGGAGCAAATCTTTTGGTAACGGCAAGGGAAAATGGACAGCTTGTAGGCCTGCTCCGAGGACTTTCGGATTTTTGCTACCGTACCTTTGTAGCCGATTTGGCAGTAGCTCAATCTCATCAGCGCAGAGGGATTGGGAAGCAATTACTCGCCAGGTGCCGACAACTAGCGCCAGAGGCAAGAATTCTTTTGCTCTCTGCCGAAGATGCAGTGCCATTTTACCAAAAAATAGGTTTTCATTTACACGAACGTTGTTATCAGTTGAAGGTCGGAGAAGACCTTCTGTAGCAATTCACTTATCTTGCTTTTCCACCAACTCCTAATCTCCAATGAAAAAGATTTTCCTCATAGTTTTCGTACTTGGCATTTCTTGGGCAGGAATCGCCCAAACTACCTTAATTCATGCAGGTAGACTAATCGATGTAAAAAATATGAAGGTGCTTACCCAGCAGACCATTAAGGTAGAGGGTACCACCATCCTCGCTGTAGCTTCAGGATTTCAAGCACCCAAGGAAGGAGAAAAGCTGATTGACCTGAGTCGTGCCACGGTCATGCCTGGCTTGATGGACATGCATGTCCATATCGAACAGCAGACAAGCCCTACCAGGTATGCGGATGGATTTCGAGACAACGAGGCCGATGTAGCCTACAAGGCCTTGCCCTACGCCCAAGTTACTTTAATGGCGGGGTTTACCACGGTGCGCGATATGGGTGGTACAGGAGTAAATATAGCACTACGAAATGCAATCAATGCTGGATTGGTGGTAGGTCCGCGCATCTACACCGCTGGCAAATCTATCGCTCCTACAGGAGGCCATGCAGACCCTACCAATGGGGTGAAGCGCGAACTTATGGGTGACCCAGGACCCGAGCAAGGGGTAATCAATGGTCCTTACGATGCACGCAAGGCAGTAAGGCAAGCGGTAAAGTATGGCTCGGATGTCATCAAGGTGACAGCTACGGGCGGTGTACTTTCGGTGGCTCGTGACGGATCTGCGCCACAGTTTCAGCAGGACGAGTTGGAAGCGGTAGTGGAGACTGCCAAGGATTTCGGGATGCATGTGGCGGCACATGCCCATGGGGATGGAGGGATGAAAAGAGCTGTAAAAGCCGGTATACATTCCATAGAACACGGAACCTTGATGACGGAAGGAACCATGGATGAGATGATCGCTGCTGGTACTTGGCTTGTTCCTACCGTGACTGCTGGCATGTCAGCCGCGGAATATGCTAAAATACCAGGGTATTACCCTCCTGTGGTGCGAGATAAAGCCATGCGCATAGGAGCTCAAATCCAGCAAACCTTTGCTACAGCCTATAAAAAAGGAGTGAAAATCGCCTTTGGAACCGACGCGGGCGTATTTCCCCATGGAGACAATTACCGTGAGTTTATCTACATGACCGAGGTGGGGATGCCTAATCTAGAAGCTATTCAAGCAGCTACCTTAAATGCTGCCCTGCTTATGGGTATTGAAGATAAGTTGGGTACCCTGGAAGGAGGCAAACTAGCAGATATCATTGCGGTAAAAGGCAACCCAGACCAAGACATCCAAGCGATGAAAGAGGTCATCTTTGTCATGAAGGAGGGTAAAATTTTCAAGCAATAAACCTTTAATTTTCTAAAAATTTATTCCTTAGCATATTATGAAAAAACACCTAATTCTAGTATTCCTCCTTCTTTCGGGGATAACTATGGCTCAAACTACGAAAGAGCTAGATACCACTGCCTTACCCCAAGGTGAAGTAGCCAAGTCTAAGCAATCTGTCACTTTGGATGGAAAAGTGGTCCCTCTTTTAGCTGAGGCGGGTACACTCCAATTGAAAGATGAGAACAACAAACCCATTGCCCTTTTTGGGTACACGGCTTATTTCAAAGAGAATCCTGAAAAAAACCGCCCCATCGTTTTTGCCTACAATGGAGGCCCCGGTTCTTCTTCTTATTGGTTGCATATGGGGGTGATGGGGCCCAAAAGAATTGTGGTGGAAGATCCAAACTACAACCAAGCCGCTCCTTACCAATTGGTGAACAATGATTTTTCTATTCTGGATGTGGCCGATGTGGTCATGATGGATCCGGTAGGTACGGGATTGAGCGTGCCGATTGGAGATTCTAGAGGAGCCGATTTCTGGGGAGTGGATCAAGATATTCGAAGTATCAGCTTGTTTATTATGCAGTTTTTGAAGGAGCACGATCGTCTCAATTCTCCCAAATACATTTTGGGGGAGAGCTACGGTACTTTCCGAAATGCAGGGGTGATGAACTACTTGTTGGACAAGGGCTATGCATTGAATGGAGTCATTATGGTCTCTGCTGTGTTTGACCTGCGCACCCTATTTTTTGCCCCCCATGAAGATTTGCCTTACCTCGTGTATTTGCCTACGGTAGCCGCTACAAGTTGGTACCATAAAAAAGTAGCCAACCCAGGAAGCAATTTGCCAGACTTCGTGCAGCAAGTACGTGAATTCGTGGAAAAGGAATACGCTCCAGCTTTGTTTAAGGGGAACCAAATCACCGCTGCAGAGAAGACTTCTATAGCCAAGAAATTGGAAGGCTTTACCGGTATTAGCTCAGAGGTTTGGGAGCGTGCAGCACTGCGAATTACTCCAAATGAGTATTACCAAGAACTGCTTCGGGAGGAGGGGATGACGGTAGGTCGATTGGATTCTAGATACAAGGGAATCAACTTAGATCCCATGTCCATGTCCGCTTTTACCGATCCTCAAAGTGATGCCATTTCCCCAGCATACACCATGGGTTTCTTGGATTACTTTCATGGAAGTTTGGGCGTGAGCAAGGACTTGAGCTATGCGACTTCGGCCTATGCCAAGGAAGGATTTAAGTGGGATTGGAAGCACCAAGGAAATAATTTCTGGGGGGCAGATGCTGCGGTGACGACCTTACCGGATATGGGAGAGGCGTTAAGCAAGGATCCGCATGTGCAGGTCTTGATTATGAATGGTTACTACGATTTGGCCACGGTATTTCATGGGGTAGAGCATTCCATTTCCCATTTGGATTTACCAAAAAGTGCTACCGATAGGATCAAGATGACCTACTACGAGGCAGGTCACATGATGTACACCCATTTGCCGTCTGCAGCCCAATTCCGTCAAGATTTGAAGTCCTTTATCCAAAATACACTGAGGAAGTAAAACCAAATGAATAAAAAAAAAGGAGATCCAGATGGATCTCCTTTTTCTTTGTAAAAGCAGTTTGATTACATCATTCCGCCCATTCCTCCTCCGCCTCCCATAGGTGGCATGGCAGGAGTGTCTTCCTTCACGTCGGCAACTACACATTCGGTAGTCAACAACAACGCGGCGATGGAAGCTGCATTTTCTAAAGCCAAGCGAGTCACTTTGGTAGGGTCAATTACACCCACCTTGAATAGGTCTTCGTACTTGTCTGTACGAGCATTGTAGCCGTAATTTCCTTTGTTTTCTCGGATTTTATTGACCACAACGGAAGGTTCGCCACCAGCATTGCTAACGATGGTTCTCAATGGAGATTCAATGGCCACGCGAACGATGTTGATGCCGGTATCTTGGTCTTCGTTGCTGCCCTTTAGGCTATCAAGGGCTGAAGCTGCTCTTACCAAAGCCACTCCACCACCTACTACGACACCTTCTTGAACGGCTGCTCTAGTGGCGTGCAAGGCGTCATCTACACGGTCCTTTTTCTCTTTCATCTCTACTTCGGTAGCAGCACCAATATAGAGGATGGCTACACCGCCAGAAAGTTTAGCAAGTCTTTCTTGCAATTTCTCTCTGTCGTAGTCAGAAGTTGTTTTTTCAATTTGCGCTTTGATTTCAGCGATTCTACCTTTGATCGCTTTTGCATCTCCAGCACCATTGACTACCGTGGTATTGTCCTTGTCAATATTGATTTTCTCAGCTCTTCCAAGCATGTCAGGTGTTGCATTTTCAAGTTTAAATCCACGCTCTTCAGAGATTACTGTACCTCCAGTAAGGATAGCTATGTCTTCCAACATGGCTTTTCTTCTATCTCCGAAGCCAGGAGCCTTTACTGCAGCTACTTTCAAGGCACCTCTGATTTTGTTTACTACCAGGGTAGCAAGCGCTTCTCCATCCACATCTTCTGCGATGATCAAAAGTGGCTTTCCGGATTGTGCTACGGGCTCAAGCACAGGAAGCAATTCCTTCATGGAAGAAATTTTCTTATCGTAGATCAGGATGTAAGGATGATCCAATTCTACTTCCATTTTCTCCGTGTTGGTCACGAAGTAAGGAGAGAGGTATCCTCTGTCAAACTGCATTCCTTCTACGGTTTTCACTTCGGTTTCTGTTCCCTTAGCTTCTTCTACGGTGATTACTCCGTCTTTACCTACCTTGTCCATGGCATCTGCAATCATTTTTCCGATTTCCTCGTCGTTGTTTGCAGATACGGTAGCTACTTGGGCAATTTCTTTTGAGGTGGAGATAGGCTTAGAATTTGACTTCAATTCAGCAACTACAGCAGCTACTGCTTTATCAATACCTCTTTTGAGGTCCATTGGATTAGCACCTGCTGCTACGTTTTTGATTCCTACATTGAAGATCGCTTGAGCCAATACAGTAGCCGTGGTAGTTCCATCTCCTGCTTGGTCTGCGGTTTTGGAAGCTACTTCCTTCACCAATTGTGCACCCATGTTTTCAATGGGTTCTTTCAATTCTATTTCTTTAGCGACAGAAACCCCGTCTTTGGTAATGGTTGGGGCACCGAATTTCTTGTCGATGATGACGTTTCGTCCTTTTGGACCTAAAGTTACTTTTACTGCGTCAGCTAAGGCATCTACGCCTTTCTTCAGTTGATCTCTGGCGCTGGTGTCGAAAAACAGTTGTTTAGCCATTTTTTTATTTAAATTTTCAGTGAATGTTTAACAAAAATTATAGGACTGCGAAAATGTCAGACTCTCTCATGATGAGGTAATCTTTTCCATCAACGCTCAACTCAGTGCCGGAATATTTTCCGTATAACACCGTGTCTCCAACTTTTACCGTCAATGGTTCATCTTTTTTTCCGTTGCCTACTGCGATGACAGTACCTTTTTGAGGTTTTTCCTTGGCAGTGTCCGGAATGTAAAGCCCGGAGGCAGTTTTTTCTTCTGCAGCGGCTGGTTGTACCAACACTCGGTCTGCAAGAGGTTTGATGTTCACTTTTGACATAGATATAAAATGTTTAGGGTTTAATTAATTTTATGAACTACCTCAAGCACTTCCTGTGCCAAGGCCTTTACTTTTTTAAATGCTGACAAATCGGCGTAAAATCTTTGGAATTGAACAAATACACTGAAATTTTTTCCCAAATAAACCTGTCAAAATTACTTTTTTTGTCCCGAGTGACAGCTACCTACAAAAATAAAAAAGGCCTTGTTGGTTTCCCCAGCAAGGCCCAAATGGTTTTTTTACAAATTTTATTTGGTAGGGGTGGTGTCTCCTTGGGTACCTCCTGATGCAGGAAGTTGAGTTTCAGTTCCACCAACTGCAGGAGCTACACCCTGCTGTTTGGCAGCCTCTCTATTCACAGAGGTTGACTGATTTACTTGGCTGCTTGAATAAAAAATGGAGAAAACCAAGGCAAGTACCATGATAGACACAGCTAAAATCCAAGTAGCTTTTTCCAACACATTTCCAGTTCGGGTCACTCCCATAATTTGGGAAGCACTGCCTCCAAAAGCGGCACCCGCACCACCTTTTGAGTTCTGACCAAGGATTACCAAGATGAGTAAAACTGCCAAAACCAAAATTATACTGATTATTACCGTAGACATAGGAAATGATTTAAGCTTTTATTTTTTGAATTAAGTCCGCAAAGTAAGCCCTTTTCTGTGGAAACTTCAAAGCAAGCTTGGTATAAATTTCAATTGCCATATCTTTTTTCCCTTGCTTGAGTAGGAGTTTTGCAAAAGTTTCAGATATCGTTTGGTCATTTAAACGGGTACTTGAGGCGGCTAAATTTTCTGTTTGTTGAATGGCTTCAATCTCTTTTAAAGTAGCCACCTTAATCTCTTTCTTACTAAATGCTTTAATTAAATCAATTTGCTCCTGTTTCTTGGAATCAAGAATTTCTTTTTTTTCTTTTCTTTTAATGCTTTCTATCAAATCATCCTGGGGTAACTTTCTCTTTTTCGGCTTCTCTTGAGATTGGATTGGGTCCTTCTGGCCTAGGTTTGGGGAGAGAGAAGAAGTCGATTCAGTGGAATTGTTTGAGGGAGGTTCTTGAAAACCATTCTTAATGAAAGAGGATTGAGTACTATCATCAATCCATTTCTTTAACTTAGGCCGATTGGTACTGGTGAGGGCTGCCATGCTGAGCGAGGCACTATTTTCCTCCTTATTCTTTTTTTCATGTAAAGCCATTAATGCATGGGGAAGATGGAAAAAAGGGAAGTTTTTTTGCAACTTTTTAAGTTGCATGAGTTCTTCCATTCCCAAGGAATGGGTCTTCGATATAAGTTCTAAAAACTGGATTGAGTTCACGCGTAATGGAATTACTCTGAAAGATAATCAAATTACCAGTTGGCCACCGTTGCTGTAAAAATATCTTGAATGATAATTTCAAAAATATCTTCTACCAATTGATTTTCTACGTCAAGAAGAGTCACTGTACGGGGATCGTAATCCTTGAAAAACGTAAAAGTCTGTTTTAGATTTTCTTCTTCATTGGTCAGGTTGACGTATTCTACTTCTACCGCAATGGTGAGCCTCATTTGTCCAGCCCTATCGGGTAGATTCGGATTGCCGCTCGAGACTACGGCTTGTGGAGATAAGGAATAGCGAACAATGGACCCGGAAAATTGAAGATCTCCGTTATTTTTGATTAGTTCAAGTTGGGTATTTCGTTGGTAGTATTCTTTTAATGCTTCGGTAAATCGTTGCTCCATGTTGGCTGGTCCACTACCAGAATCATTGAAAAAATTCTCTACTGAAAATGACTTCACCACCTCGTAGTTGATATTGGTACCTGTAAAACTGTACTTTACAGAACATGACATCATGGCGAATGCCAAAATTAGGAGAGTGACGATCGACCTACTCAATATCATATTGTTTGATTTTTCTGTACAAGGTTCTTTCTGAAATGCCTAAATCTTGAGCAGCATACTTTCTTTTGTTGCTATGCTTCTGTAAGGCTTTTAAAATCATTTCCTTTTCTTTTCTTTCCAAAGACAAGGAAGTATCGTCTTCTTCATGCAAGATATCTTCTATGATATCCTCCTCATAGCCCTCCTCTACGGGTTCTTCCTTTTTGGTGCTTTCAATTCTCAGTGGCATAGAGAAATGGGAGGTAGTTTCAGAGGTTTCCTTCGCTAGAGTAGTGGTTTCAATATCTTCAAAAAGCCCTTGATGCTTTTGCATGATGGTGGGATGTATTCCCCCATTTTGGTAGGACTCTAGGATCAATTTTTTCAATTCATTCATATCCTTTTTCATATCAAAAAGGACCTTGTAAAGAATGTCCCGTTCGGAGAAATCCATGGAATCCGCTGTTCCAGTAGCCAAGGTGATGGGTAGTCTTGCACCTACTTCGGGTAGGTATTTGGTCAAGGTAAGTGCATTTACTTCGCGCTGCTCTTCTAACAAAGACACTTGTTCGGCAATGTTTTTGAGTTGGCGAATATTGCCTGGGAAAGGATAACGCTGAAGAAGCGCTTGAGCTTCAGCGTCTAAAGTGATTGGTTTTACGTGGTACTTTTCAGAAAAATCAGAGGTAAACTTTCTAAACAACAAGACCATGTCCTCCCCACGTTCGCGAAGCGGAGGAACAAAAATCGGAACGGTATTGAGGCGGTAATAAAGGTCCTCTCTAAACTTTCCTTTTTCTACCGCTTTGATCAAGTTGACATTGGTGGCGGTAATGACCCGCACGTTAGTTTTTTGAACTTTGGATGATCCAACTTTGATAAATTCCCCATTTTCCAAAACCCTAAGCAAGCGAGCCTGAGTGCCCAAGGGCATTTCTCCGATTTCATCTAGGAAAATAGAGCCTCCGTCGGTGACTTCGAAATATCCTTTTCGGGCTTCATGCGCTCCTGTAAATGAGCCTTTTTCGTGACCAAATAATTCTGAGTCAATGGTACCTTCAGGAATAGCCCCGCAGTTGATGGCAATGAATTTTCCGTGTTTACGTAAGGAAAGGGAGTGGATTATTTTTGAAAAACTTTCTTTACCACTTCCACTTTCTCCCGTGATCAAAACCGTCATCTCTGTTGGCGCGGCCTGCATGGCTACCTGAATGGCATGAGAAAGCAAAGGGCTATTTCCTATGATACCAAAACGCTGCTTGACGGCTTGAATTTCTGCTGCAGTAATCATGTAAGGGAAGGATTGATTTCTACTACTTCTCCGAAGAGGGTTCCCGAAGTACAATCGGTGATTTTAACACGTACATAATCTCCTAAGGCCAATCCTTTGCCCGGCATTACCACCACCTTATTGGCAGAATTTCTTCCCTTAAGCTCATCTTCAGATTTTTTTGAAACTCCGTCGATAAGGATGACTTGGGTTTTTCCCAAATCTTGACGATTTCGAAGAAGTGACAAATGGGTTTGCTTCTCGATAATTTCGGCAAGCCTTCTTTTTTTAATTTCTAAAGGAATATCATCTGCATATTTTTTGGCTGCCAAGGTTCCAGGCCGTTCTGAATAGTAAAACATGTAGGAAAAGTCATACTGCACTTTATCCATCAGACTCAAGGTATCTTGGTGTTCTTCTTCGGTTTCTGTGCAGAATCCCGCAATCATGTCAGAAGATATTCCACAATCCTCTCCCACAATCTCACGGATAGCTTTTACTCGATCCAAATACCAATCCCTATCGTAAGTTCGATTCATTAATTCCAAAATCCTGCTATTTCCCGATTGTACCGGTAAGTGGATGTACTTGCAAATGTTGTCATATGCTTGAATGGTATGCAACACCTCATCGGTAATGTCTTTGGGATGGGAGGTGGAGAATCTGACCCGAAGAGAGGGGCTTACCTGGGCTACCATTTCTAAGAGCTGAGCAAAGTTGATCACCTTGCTGACCTCATTTTCCTTTTTGGATAATCTAGCCTTGTTGTTTTCTTCTGGAGACCATTTGTAAGAATCTACATTTTGTCCCAATAAGGTTACTTCTTTGTATCCATTTTCCACCAAAGCTTTGGCTTCTGCTACAATGGAATGAGGGTCTCGACTTCGCTCTCGTCCTCGGGTAAAAGGGACCACACAAAAAGAACACATGTTGTCACAGCCCCGCATGATGGAGATAAATGCTGACACCCCATTGGAATTAAGTCTTACGGGGGAAATATCTGCGTAAGTCTCCTCTCTAGACAAAAAGGTATTGATGGCTTTCAGCCCTTCTTCGGCAGTGGCAACGAGCTGAGGGAGCTCTCGGTAGGCATCGGGTCCAACGACCAAGTCAACGATTTTTTCTTCTTCCAGTAATTTTTCTTTTAGGCGCTCGGCCATACATCCCAACACTCCGATGGTCATGTCTGGCTTATGCTTTTTTATGCCATTGAAATGAACAAGCCTGTTTCTCACGGTTTGCTCTGCTTTTTCACGAATAGAACAGGTATTGAGAAAAACTACATCTGCTGTAGAGACATCTGAAGTGGTATCGTAACCGTTTTCTTTCATGATGGAAGCCACTATTTCAGAATCCGAAAAATTCATTTGACAGCCGTAGCTTTCGATGTAGACTTTTTTCGCTTTTCCAGTACTCAGCTCGGGAGTAGTCTTGAAGTCACAAGCCTGAGCTTCTTCTGCTGAAATAAGGTCAATATCTTTGATAAGTTCCATGGGAAATAGGAAACGCTAGCTGAGAATTTATTACTGGGCTTACGCATGAGCCACAGGAAAGTTGCTTTAGGGACTCATGTTTGGAAGGCAAATTTAATACAATTCGGACAAAATGGCAGGATAAAGGAGTAAAATTCACACTAGGGTGAGAGGTAAGCGTAGCTGTATATTTTACCATGCTAAAAAAAAAGGCTGTACCCAAAGAAGCACAGCCTTTAATTGAAGACTTTGTTTTACCTAAGTAAACACACAAAAATCCAAGGTTAGATTACTTTGCATTAATATCTAAAACCAAAGAAACGGTATTGTAGATGAATTGATCCTTGGCTTTGTCTACTGCGGAGGCCTCATTGCCATAGCTGAGGTTCCAAGCTGTTCTATCGATGTTAAATCCGGCTTTGGCGCTTACGACTCCTCCAGCAATACTTACAGAAGCAGGAAATTTTATATTTTTTGTGGTACCACGAAGAGTCAAATTTCCACTGATCCAATGGCTTGGGTTTGCTGGAGCAAGAGAGCTATCGGAAGCAGGGGTATTTGCAGAGTTAAATTCTTGCTTGTCCATCACCTTATCTGTAGCAGCATATGGAATTACTTCAGTGATTTCAAAACTTGCGGTAGGGTGATTTGCTGCATCAAAGAAATCGGGCGACTGCAAGTGACCATACAGTTTGCCATAATCTTCTGAACCTTGAGCTAGATCCTCAATGTTTAACCCTACTACATCGAAGGTAAAGCTTCCTCCGGTGATGGTATCATTAGCAACGGTAAGGAATCCTGAACTTACTGGTATTTTTCCAACATGTTTTCCAGTGGGCTTGTATCCAGTCCAGGAAATGGCAGTGTTGTTAGGATCTACATTTAGGGTATCTCCCGCTCCGGCTAGTGCAGTTTGTGCCTCTGAAGTTTCTAAGGAATCTCCTGGCTTATTGCAGGCCGCTAATCCTAAAATGAGCAAAAGGAAGAACGAATACTTGGTCATGGTGTTCATAAAACTATTTTTAAGGGGTTAAAAATTACATGTATATACATTTAACCAAATTTTCAAAAAAGAGTTCCAGGATGCGCAACTTTTTTTTATACCTTAGAAAATCGAATAACTAACCTCCGCTCATGGCTTGTATTTTAAAGGTAAATGGCATCGCTCCTGTCTTTGGAGACAATTGTTGGTTGGCACCCAACGCCACCGTAGTGGGGGATGTACACCTGGGCAAGAACTGTACGGTCTGGTTTAATGCGGTGATTCGAGGGGACGTGCATGAAATTCGAATTGGGGACGATACCAACATTCAAGATGGCGCCATTATTCATTGTACCTACCAGAAGGCGGCCACGTATATAGGCAATCAAGTGTCTATAGCACACAATGCCATAGTGCACGGTTGTACGATACATGATCGCGTATTGATCGGGATGGGGGCCATCGTCATGGATGGTGCCATAATTCACTCCAACTCGGTAATCGCGGCAGGAGCAGTGGTATTGGCAGGCACCATAGTGGAGGAGGGCTCCATCTATGCAGGGATACCTGCCAAAAAAGTCAAAGCTATTGGAGAAAATATGGAGGAAGTCATCTTGAGAACTGCCAAGAACTATCCTAAGTATGCGATTTGGTTCGAAAAAAAGCCTTGATTAAAAATGGTTGATTAACCCTTTATTGCTTCCAAGCACTTGGATTTTTTCTCCATTCTGCCAAAGAGCTTAAGGTGGCTTCGTCGATGTATTTTTTTTCAAGGGCCTTAGGCAAAAGGGAATGGTAATCACTCAGGCATACTAAGGGAATTCCTGCATCTTGAAAATTTTTATCTGCAAGATCAAAACCATAGGAAAAAATGGCAAGCATTCCCAAGACTTCTACTCCTGCTTGCCTCAAATCTTCAACTGCTTTGAGGGAGCTTCCGCCGGTGGAAATAAGGTCTTCGATGACCACTACTTTTTGATTAGGGACTACTTTTCCCTCAATCATATTTTCCATTCCGTGTCCTTTGGGCTTTGATCTCACATACATAAAAGGCAATTCCAGTTCATCGGCCAGCAATGCCCCTTGGGGAATCCCAGCAGTGGCTACTCCCGCAATGGCTTCTACCTTTGGAAAATGTTTTTTAATAGCCAATACCAACTTATCTTTAATAAACTTCCTGATTTTTGGATAGGATAGTGCGAGTCTATTGTCACAGTAAATGGGAGATTTCCATCCTGAAGCCCAAGTAAATGGTTTTTCAGGTTGTAGACGAATGGCCTCAATCTCTAGAAGTTTTTCTGCAACTTCAGCTGCTGTTGTTTGGTTGAAAATATCCATGGCATAAAATTAAGGGTTTCCCCAAGTTTCATTGGAAGTTTTTATTTTTTTTCCTTAGTTGCCAAAAAACCAAATGCTAGATCTTCAATTCTTTTTTCAGCAAAGACCTCTGATTGAAATTTCCTAAACCCATGATACATTTTTGGTCAAGCCCTGTTCGCTCAATTGTTTCTCCATGAAGATTTTTGTAAACGATAAGCCGTTAGAAATTCTATCTTTTGAAGAGCGACCAAGCAGGTCCTTTTCAAAAATTTATAGCCATCTGGATGAATTTCCAGAGGAGGTAGAATGGGAGGGAGATGTACTTTTTGAAGAGCCCACCCCCGATGTAGTTATTCGATTGCTGTATTTGATGCGTACCCGAAAAATGAAACGACTGGGTTCAGTGACGCTTTTGAGTAGGGACAAAAAGCTATTGAAGAAATTTGTAAAAAGTAGGTTTTTAATCATCAAAGCGGCAGGAGGGGTGGTGGCTAAAAAACAAAAAGTTCTGCTCATCCATAGACTTGGAAAGTGGGATTTTCCAAAAGGCAAATTGGATAAAGGTGAAAGCCCAGAAACCTGCGCCAAAAGAGAAGTAGAGGAAGAATGCAGCATTCGGGTCAAGGTGATGGAACATTTTTGTACCACCTGGCATACGTATACGCAAAACAGAAGATCTATCCTAAAAAAAACGTATTGGTATACCATGCATTGCGCCAATGATGCCGCTATGAAACCTCAGGAAGAAGAAGGAATAAAGGATATTCAATGGTTTACTGCTGAGAATGCTCAAGATGCCTTAATGGATTCTTACCCCTCCATGAGGTACCTATATACTCGTTATCAGGAACTTGTGGATTCCAATTAAAGAGTGTAGGGAATAAATTCGCTCACGTCTCCACCGTATTTATGTACTTCCCGGATTACGGTAGAGCTGATAGATGCATATTGTGGAGAAGTAATGAGTAGGACCGTATCCAAATTGCTATTCAGGTACCGATTCATTTGGCTTATGGTATTTTCGTATTCGAAGTCGGTAGTATTGCGAAGTCCTCTAATTAAAAATTGAGCCCCATATTTTTTGGCCAGGGTAGAGGTAAGTTCATTGTATACCACCACAGACACTCTAGGCATATCCACGTATACGCTTTCGATTTTACCAACCATAAAATCAATTTCAAAGTATCTATTTTTTTTTGTGGAATTATAGCCGATTCCAACAATCACCTCATCAAAAAGTTCTAAGCTTCTCATCACGATGTCGTGATGTCCTTTGGTAAAGGGGTCAAAAGTCCCAGGGAAGATGGCTATTTTTTTCATGACCTAAAGGTATTGCCAGTATGCCTCAAAAATGGGGGGTAAATTCTTTTTTACAAAACCTGCAGCAAAATTTTGATTGGCAGCTGGGTCCAACAACCTGACGTGTCCAAGATATTCTTTTGCCCAAGATTCGCTGATTCCTAAAGACTCGCTTGATCCAATAAAAGTGATCCTAGCATGATTTCTATCGTGTTGCAGCGTATGCAGGCCGATCAAAATATATTTCAAGACTTCTTCTTTTGACTCTACTTCAAATTGATTGAATACAACCAATTCTTGATCCGTAAATCCTGCCAGATACAGGTGCTTACCAAATAAATTTACCCAAATTTCTTGGCCGATTAAATTGAATCGCTCTTTAAACAAATAGGAGAGAAAGGAACTTGCGCCATGGTAAATAGAAAGCTCAGTAAATTTTTCTGCCAGCTGTGCATGCAATTTTTGCGAGATAAAGCTTACCAGTTGGATATTATTGCTGTCTACTCCGGTTGAAAAAAAATAAGGATTTTTAGGAAGATCGCTTAACTCATGAAAATAGGCCAGCTCCTTTCCTTGTTGAAATACTACTCCTGGAATGAGGAGAAATTCCTTTTGATGCAAGAAAGCTCTTACGGGTACATCCTGCTTAGTCAAAGAATCAGAAGCTAAGAGTGGCCCTAATCCATTCCAGTCTTTTACCGAGTAGTGGTGTATGCAGAGGATAGTTTGGTTTTTGTCTTTGGCAAAGACCATTAAAAAATCTGGATAAATAAAAAGTGATAAGCCTGCTACCTGTTCTAAAGCAAACTTATCACTTGAGAATACCTTTGGGTTATTTTCCAATTCAGAGGCTGTTATTTCCAGTTACCTTCTGTGGAAGCATCTGTTCTTGAACCTACTCGTAAGGCTTTATCGTTTCCATTCTCATCTTTTATGCGTCTCTCAGGATTGATAGGAGAAGGATCTTTAATTTCGAACACATTTACTTTGTATCCTCCTGTTTTTTCAATTTTGTCGGCAAAAAACTCGAATCTCTTCCCGCCGGATCCTGGAACTACAGGAAGCAAGTCGATATTGAAATCAGGATACTTTTGAGTATTGAATAGGGAATCCATCACAGATACTGAACCCAGGGTATCGAAACGAACGGAAATTTCTTCTGCACCATAATCTAACAATTTGGTGGTTTCTGTTCTTTGAACAATCCAGATAGTACCGGTTTCAATAAAGGTTCTCAAGGAATCCCAGGTTCCTGCGTATTTTCCATTAGAAGCCTGGAAGGCCAATTGTGCATCGCGAAGCATTTCTAATTTTTCTATGGTAGCTGCTTCCAGCAAAGCAATTCTTTTTTCTTGCTCAACGACATCATCTACACCTTTCCAAAGAAGGTAGCCGAGAAATGCAGAAATCGCGAAGAATACTACTGAGAGAACTTTTGTGAGATTCATTTTTAGTGAGATTTAGAAATCTAAATAAAGGTTGATGGTTTTAAAATCGTGCTATTTTATAGAATTATTTTCAAAATTAAAATATCCTTTATACAATACTAATTCTGAAACTGATTTAATTCCAAGAAAAATCTGATGGAAGGAATTTTTTTCTAAAGAATGTATTTCTTTAAGCGTCATCCATTTGATTTCTTTGATAATCTGACTTTCTGAAGGAAGTTCTGGATCTATTCCCAAACTTACCTTTCCCTCCATTTTTTTAACCGAATAAAAGCATTCTAAGGCATGCAAAGGAGGAGAGAGGTATTCATTCAGACCTAAAAAACGAATAGGTTCAATGCTTAGCCCTGTTTCCTCTAAAAACTCCCTTTTAAGGTTGTCCTCTAAAGAACTACCATAGGACATTCCACCTCCCGGGGTAGACCAAAAAAAACTAGATGCGCTCATTTGATGTTTGATAAGAAGAATTTTGTCGTCTTCAATCAAAATTCCATTTACGCGAACGCGCAGCCTATTTCCAAATTTAGATTCGATTTCCTTGCGGATCTTGTCTTCTGACATCTACCTTAGCTTATGCATGGATAAAAATACTCAAGTCCTTCCAACTCCTTCCGATTTATTGAGGAAAAATTTCCCTTTTTCTCCGACCGGTGGACAAGAGCAGTTTTTCCTGAAAATGGATAAGTTTTTCAGAAAACCGGTAGAGGAAAATCCTGTTTTTATTCTGAAGGGATATGCAGGTACGGGAAAAACATCTCTCCTTTCTGCCTTGGTTAAAATAATTCCAAAATTGGAAATGCGGGCTTTACTTTTGGCTCCTACGGGAAGAGCGGCAAAAGTGATGAGCACGTATTCTGGACGCTCCTCATACACCATTCACAAAATCATTTACAAACCCAAGGGAGATCCTAGTACCATGGGAGGGGGGTTTACGCTACAAAAAAATTACTACAAAGACACTCTTTTCATTGTGGATGAATCCTCCATGTTGGCAGATGAGGGAGGGATGTCAGGCAATTTGCTATGGGATTTGATCACTTTTACTTTTTCTGGGCATGGCAATAGGTTGTTGCTGGTAGGAGACACGGCCCAATTGCCTCCAGTAGGCAGCAGCAGTAGTCCAGCGCTAGATCCAGCCTATTTACAAAGACAATATCGACTGGAGGCAGACCACATAGAACTTACCGAAGTGATGCGACAGCGGCTTACTTCAGGAATACTATTCAATGCTACAGCGCTGAGGCATCAATTGAATCAACCCCAGCCTCTGATCAAAATTCAAACTCAAAATTTTACCGACACCTACAAAATGACTTCTGAGCGCTTGGAAGACGGGCTTAGGTATGCGTACGATAAATACGGGATCGAAGGTACGTGCATCATTACGCGCTCCAACAAAGCTGCCGTCAACTACAATCTTTATATCCGACGCAGCATTCACTTTTATGAAGATGAACTTGCTGCAGGAGATTTGCTCATGATTGTGAAAAATAATTATACCTACATGGTCGATTCAGACAAGGTGAATTTTTTAGCCAATGGAGATTTGGTGGAAGTTATGAAGATTCGAAATTTAGAAAAAAGGTATGATTTACGTTTTGCCACTCTTGAATTGCGGCTTTTAGACTATCCTGAAGAGCCTTATTTTGAGGCTAAGGTTCTTTTAGAGACGCTCTATTCCTCAGGGCCCTCTTTATCTAGAGAACATTACAAACACCTGTATGACCAAATAGCTGAAGAGTATGCTGACCTGGCCAATAAAGCGGAGCGATTGGAGCATATTCGTAAAGATCCCTACCTCACAGCCCTGCAAGTTAAATTTGCCTATGCACTCACCTGCCATAAAGCCCAAGGAGGGCAATGGAAAGCTGTTTTTATTGATCAGGGGTATTTATCAGAGGATCAAGTAGATATGGATTTTTTGAGATGGCTGTATACTGCGATTACTCGGGCAAGTGAGGAGGTATATCTGGTCAATTTCTCCTCTTCTTTTTTTGAAAAAGGCCTAAATGATCAATAGTAAATTGGGTCAGATTCTTTTTCTTTCTTTCCATTTGGAATAATTAACAATTTGGTTTTCGTATTATTTGGCTTGAAATTTGAATTATTCTTCCATGATTTTTGTTTATTTGTTATTGACTTAAAAAAATACATTCTTAAACGTTTATTCTCATTCCCTATGAAAAAGCTAGCATTTTTAATTGGTTTCTTTTCCTTAGTAATGGTTTTTCAATCTCATGCCCAAGGTGCGGGAGCAGTAATTACTTTTAAGGAAAGTTCAGTAGATTTTGGTGATATTGTACAAGGGCAAAAGGTTGAGCATACCTTTGTATTGACCAATAGCGGTAAGCAGCCTTTGATCATTTCCAATGTGGCAGCTACCTGTGGATGCACGGTGCCTACTTGGCCCAAGGAGCCTATTGCACCTGGAAAATCTGGGGAAATAAAAGTTTCTTTCAATTCTGCCGGTAAAATCGGTCAGCAGAATGCAGTAGTTCGCATCTATTCCAATGCATCCGAACCTATTGAAAAGGTTTCTTTGATTTCCAATGTGATTGTTAAGTCAAATTGATCTCTTCATCTTTCCTTTCAAAAGCCTGTTTATTGTGACAGGCTTTTTTGTTTTTCCCTTAGTTCCTTCAAATGACATCAAAAAAAGAAAGAAAAGTAACCCTTAGCCAAGTATTCACTACTATTATTTGGCCAAGAAGAAAACAACTTTTCATTGGACTTTTCCTTATCATCATCAGTAGAATTTCAGGATTAGTTTTGCCGGGCGCAAGCAAGTATTTGATTGATGAAGTAATCCCTAGCAACGATTTGAATCAACTCACCTGGTTGATCGTGGCAGTAGTATTGGCGATTGTAATCCAGGCAGTTACGTCTTATTCGCTGACTCAAATCCTAAGTGTGGAGGCACAGCACCTGATTTCTAAACTAAGGTCTAAGGTGCAGCAGCACATCATCAAGCTTCCGATTCGATTTTTTGATAATTCAAAAACGGGAGAACTCGTTTCCCGCATCATGACCGATGTAGAAGGGGTGAGAAATTTAGTAGGTACTGGTTTTGCCCAAATGATTGGGGGAGGATTGGCAGCGATCATTTCTTTGGTGCTTTTGATTTCCATTAGCCCCATGATGACGCTCTATGTCTTACTTCCTGTCCTCATCTTTGGTTTAGTCTCCTTAAAAGCTTTTGGAAAAATAAGGCCCATTTTCAGGGAAAGAGGAAAAATCAATGCTCAGGTAACGGGGAGGTTGACCGAGACTTTAGGGGGTATTCGAGTGATCAAAGGCTTTAATGCGGAAGCGCAAGAAATCAAATCTTTTGAAAAAGGAGTGGAGGAACTGTTTCTCAATGTCAAAGCAAGTTTGACCGCTACCAGTTTTGTAACTTCTGCTGGTGCACTCCTACTTGGCTTGGCTTCAGCAGGAATTATGGGAATCGGTGGATACATGATTATGGAAGGAAAAATGACCTTCGGAGATTTCTTGGCATTTACCCTGTACCTAGGTTTTATGATTGCTCCCATCGTTCAAATGTCCAATATAGGAAGTCAGCTTACCGAGGCATTTGCTGGATTGGATAGGACCGAGGAAATCATGAATATGCCCTTGGAGGCGGACGATAAGAAAAGAACCGTGACGCTAGATTCCATACACGGGGCGATCACTTTTGATCAGGTATCTTTTGCCTACGAATCGGGAAAGGAAGTGGTCAAAGGAATAAGTTTTGAAGCTCCTGCAGGCTCAGTGACTGCCTTGGTGGGGACCTCGGGATCGGGAAAAACAACCATAGCCGGATTGGTAGCTACTTTCTTGAATCCAGATTCGGGAGTTATTTATTTGGATGGGATAGATCTACAAAGTATCACCCTAGAATCCTTTAGATCCCAGTTGGGGGTGGTTCTGCAAGATGATTTTTTGTTTGAGGGTACCATTCGAGAAAATATTCTATTTCCTAGGCCAGATGCTAGCTTGGAGCAACTTGAAAAAGCGGTAAAAGCAGCTCATGTGCATGAATTTACGGATCGATTTGAGGATGGCTTAGATACCCTCATTGGGGAAAGGGGGGTAAAGCTTTCAGGAGGTCAAAGGCAAAGAATAGCCATAGCGCGGGCCATTTTAGCCGACCCTAGGATATTGATTTTAGACGAAGCTACATCCAACTTGGATACGGAATCTGAGGCCATGATCCAATCTAGCTTAAAGGAATTGATGAAAGGAAGAACCACCTTTGTAATCGCCCATAGGCTAAGTACCATCCGTCAGGCCGATCAAATACTGGTCATAGAGCAAGGCAAGCTGGTGGAACAGGGCAAGCACGAAGAGCTTCTAAAAAAAGGAGGAAGGTACTTTGAATTATACACCTATCAGGCAAGGATTTAAGAGGTATTTCTACTTCGGGTCTTTTTCCTTTGAAAGGCTCAAAAGGCCTACCGTCCCTAAAATCAAAATTGACCCTAGCCAATCGTAGGCAGAAAAAGACACCTGGAGCCAAAAAACAGCGGTCAATGTTGCTGCAAGAGGTTCTATGCTGCACATCAAACTTGCGTAGGTAGCCCCAATTTTTGATACTGATTTTAGAAAAAAATAAAAAGCCAAGACCGTTCCGAATAATACAATGTAGGCAAAGGCTAGCCAGGATTCTCCGTCCCAAATCCCAGAAATACTCCATGGTTGGGTAAATAAGGAGAGAAAAACTCCCCCACAGAGCATCCCCCATCCTGTGATGGATGCCGCCGAAAAGGAACGGAGCATACCTACCGGTTGAATGGTATAAAATGCCAAAGCTAAGGCAGAAAGAATTCCCCAGACTACGGCATTTTTGGATATGGCCAAGGCATCCAAGGAGCCGTGGGTGACGAGTAAAAATGTCCCGATTAAGGCAAAAAATAAAGAAATAAATTCCAGGAGGCTAGGCCATCTTTTTAGTTTAAACGCATAAAAAGCAAAGACAAAAACAGGTCCTATGTACTGAAGCAAGGTGGCCGTAGCGGCATTAGATAGGGAGATGCTGTAAAAGTAGGTAAACTGCACCGCTACCATCCCCAAAAGGCCAAATAGAAGTAACTTCATGGCAGATGAAGGCGAGGACCAGATAAGTAGTGCAGCTCTTTTCTCTTTGGCTAAAGAAAAAAGAACAAGAACTATTCCAGCCAGGCACATCCTCCAGGTAACAAGCCAGGCTGGATCTACCCCCTTAGATTGGAAAAGAAATTGAGCACAAGTTCCTGACACCCCCCAAAAAATAGCAGATGCACTTGCCAAAATAAATCCAGAAAATTTTTGCAGAGCTGGCATGGTGGCTGTATGGTACGCCAATTTATTCAAGAATTTGATATTTGACTGTATTTAGGCGATAGGATTGAAAAAATCATCTTTCTTTGGAGGCATTCCTCAAAATTTATAGGCATTTTTCGAAAATAAATTTAAATATCACCAAAGCGATACTGGATTAGGTAGCGTAGTTAGCATTCTTATATTATGTAGCTATGGAATCATCCATCACCCACAGGCTGGTAAACGAAAGGGACCAACAGGTTCTTTGGAATATGCTTGCGCCAGTGATTAGATCTGGAGGAACTTATGTCTTTGCCCTTGATTCTTCCCAAGAAAAAATACTTAATTATTGGTTAGGAGAGGAAAAATACACCTACGTGGTCGAAAAGGAAGGAGATGCAGTAGGGACCTTTTTTCTTAAATCCAATCATATTGATTTAGGAAATCATATTTGCAATGCTGGATTTGTGGTATCTCCCCAGGCTCAGGGTCAAGGGATAGGGAAGTGGATGGGGGAAAAGGCACAAGAGGAAGCCAAAAAACTTGGGTATTTGGCCATGCAATTCAATTTTGTAATCAAGTCCAATACCCATGCAGTTTTGCTTTGGAAGTCCTTGGGTTTTCAAGTGATAGGAGAAATACCTGGTGCTTACCGACATCCTCAACTTGGCCTAATGCCAGCATTGATTTTTCATAAAAAACTTTAGCTAACTCCCAGGTTCTCCCATTTATGTCAGAACATGCTATTCAGCCACAAGGCACTCCAGACCGAAGAAATTTTCTAAAGACAGTTGCCCTGGGCTCCCTTTCTTTTATTTTGCCTTCTTCCCTTATGCCTCTTTTTGGAAATTCGCTTTCCCCCATTCGTTTTGGGTTAATTACCGATTTGCATAAGGACATTATTCACGATGCAGAGGATCGCTTAGCCTCTTTTCTTGAGCAAATGGAGCAAGAAAATCCTCATGCACTTATCCAAATGGGTGATTTTGCAATCCCAAGCGAAAAAAACATGGATTTTATTGCGAAGTATTCCAAAAGTCATCCCATTGCCATGCATGTTTTGGGCAACCACGACATGGATGAGGGGTATTCTAAAGCCACCGTGGTAAACGCCTATGGAATGCCTGCACCCTACTATGCTCTTTCGGTACAAGGAGTGCGTGTGATTGTATTGGATGGAAATGAGGAAGGATCTCCCACCTTTACCTCTGGCTACCCTTCCTACATAGGGGGGCAACAACAAGCATGGTTGAAAGATCAGTTGGAGTCTTCCCATGAGCCCGTTCTTCTGGTTTCCCATCAGCCTTTAGCCGGAATTTATACCCTAGATAATGCGAAAGAAATCCGTGCCTTACTACAGCCTTTTGCTTCAAAAATCATAGCTGCCATCAACGGTCATGCCCATGTGGATCAAATGATTTATGTAGAAGGAATCCATTACCTTCATCTCAACTCGGCCTCGTACTATTGGGTAGGTCAAAAGCATAGCCACCTCAGCTTATCTCCAGATATCCATGACCACTTTCCTTCTCTGGCCTTGACTTGTCCGTACAGAGATCCCTTATTTGCGCTACTCAGTATAGATCCTCAACAGAGAACACTCACCCTTACAGGCAGGCAAACGGAATGGATTGGACCTTCTCCCGCTCAACTGGGATACAGCATCCTTACTAAAGAGGAACAAGAGCACTACCTCCAACCCAAAATATCAAGTAGGTCGATATAGTTATTTCCTCTAGATTTTATAAACTCTTTTTTGACCGAGGAGTTGATAAGGTATGATCTAGGTGGTGGATGAGGGTGCATGAAGGAGATCTTTTGATAACGGTATTGTAACTCATGATCGAAAAGAAAATTTACATAGTAGGGGCAGGGATCTCAGGCTTAGTGGCTGCTCTAGAACTTGAACAAGCTGGATTCTCCCCCATCTTGGTAGAGGCAAGTGATCGGGTAGGGGGGAGAATGAAAACAGATGAAATGTCTGGATTTCTTTTAGATCATGGATTTCAGGTACTCAACACCGCTTATCCCGAGGCAAAGCGCTACCTGGATTTTTCTTCCCTTCACCTGAAAACCTTTGATCCTGGAGCTATCATTCTGGAAGGAAAGTCTTCCTACATCATCACGGACCCCTTACGAAACCCTCTCAAATTGGTTGGAATGGCTTTTTCGAAAGTGGGTACCTTTCTGGATAAACTCAAAATTTTTACCCTCACCCAAGAATTAAAAAAGAAGTCAGTAGAAGATATTTTTGCATCGCCTTCCCTTACCACCCTGGATTATCTTAAAAATTATGGTTTTTCTGATCACATCATCACCCATTTTTTTACTCCCTTTTTCCGAGGAATTTTTCTAGAAAAAGAATTGGCTACCAGTTCCAGAATGTTTGAGTTTGTGTTTAAAATGTTTGCTCAGGGCCAAGCAGCAATTCCAGCAAAGGGCATGGGGCGGATTCCTGAGCAACTTCAGGATCGTTTGACTAAGACAAAGATTTTGTTTAATAGCCCAGTTCTTTCCCTTGAGGGATCTACTCTCAAGCTGGAAGATGGAACGCAACTGGAAGCAGATAGAATTCTCGTTGCGGTTCAGCCAGACAAAATCATGAAGCAGCTTCAAGGACAATTTGCTTCTCCCAAAAAAGTGATCAACCTCTATTTTAGTTCACCCAAATCTATTCTTGGAAGACCTATGATCGGCTTGGTGGTGGGGGATCGGGTGATAAATAACTTGGTATGTATGGAGGAGGTGTCGAAAACCTATGCGCCCGAGGGGAAATCTCTACTTTCAGTAACTGTTTTAGAATCGGATTTGGCGGAAAAGGAATTGATAAAAAAAGTACAGGCTGAATTGGAAGAGATCTCTGGACAAAAAGCGGAGCTATTTAAACACCTTAAAAGCTACACCATAGCTCATGCCTTGCCTCAGGTGGGTGACATGAAGTACAGTATTCCTGCCACGGAGTGTAAAATTCACGATCACATTTTCTTGGCTGGGGATTATCTTTTAAATGGGTCTATCAATGCAGCGATGACCTCAGGAAGGATAGCTGCGGAGGCCATAATTCACTCCTTTCGCTAATAATCCACCTTAGGCTCTTGCTAATTTTTATCAAGATTAAAAATAGAGCGCAATTCTACTGCATCCTCTGGTTTCATTCGTTGCGCTAAAACCAGACGCAATTGCCTTCTCCTCAGGGCTCCCTCATAAAGTTCTTTTTCTTCCGTTGACTCAGCTATTACTTCGGGGACTTCTATGGGTTTTCCATTTTGATCCACCGCTACAAAAGTAAAGAAAGCCCGGTGGGTGGTAGTCTTTTTTGAAGCAGGAATATCATCTGCGGTAACTTCTATAAATACCTCCATGGAAGAAGTAAATGCTCGGGTCACCTGAGCGCGGATGGTGACTACATTGCCGAGATTTATGGGTTCTTTAAAAGAAATACTGTCTGCTGCCGCCGTCACCACGATCCGGTTGGAATGCTTTTGTGCTGCTATAGCGGCAGCTATATCCATCCAATGCATGAGTCGTCCTCCCATCAAATTGTTGAGGGTATTGGTATCGTTAGGGAGTACCATTTCGGTCATAATGGTCACGGAATCCTTGGCGAGCTTTTTACTTGGCATACCTGTATTTTTTTCAAAAATAAAATAAAATTTGGTTTACGTAATGAAGAATAGTTAGCTCAAAATTAAATTTTGAATTTTTAACCATGAAAATCATTTATGGGATAGTGCTAGTAGTTAAAGTTTCCAGCCTTCTTTTCCCAAAAGAGGGACAAAGGCAAATCCTTCAAACTCTTCTTTACTAATTTCTTTGGCAGATTTTTTAGTGATTTTAACCATTGCTTGGCGCTTTCTATCCCCCACTGGGATGACGAGAATACCACCTACACGCAATTGCTGAACCAAGGGTTCGGGGACTACGGGTGCTCCAGCGGTGACAATAATTTTATCATAAGGTGCAAAGGAAGGAATACCGCTGGTACCATCTCCATAAAAGAGGTGAAGTTGAATACCAAGACGTTGGAGAAATCGGGTAGTATGATCAAAAAGTTTTTTTTGGTATTCGATGGAATATACTTCGGCACCTAGCAGATGCAGAATACAGGCCTGGTAGCCTGAGCCCGTTCCAATTTCTAAGACCTTATCCCCCGGAACAATTTCTAATAGTTGGGATTGGAAGGCTACGGTATAGGGCTGGGAGATGGTTTGCCCTTCGCCAATGGGAAAGGCTTTGTCTTCGTAAGCATGGGAGATCAACGCCGTATCAAAGAAAAAATGCCTAGGAAGGGTATTAATGGCTTCCAAAACGCGTTCATTTTGAATTCCTTTTTTTCGAAGCTCAGCTACTAAGGCCTTTCTTTTGCCTTTATGGAGGTAAGTATCTTCAAGTTTGAGCATGGGATTTGATCCTGAAGATTCGAAGATAATTGAATATTTCCCGTACTTTGACAGTTGAAAGTCAAATTTTGTCAACCAGGACACGCATACCTTTAACTTATGTTTACCGGAATCATTGAAGCTATTGGAACCATCACTCAAGTACACTACGAAGGAAGCAACATTCACTTTGATATTTCTTCTGTTCTGAGTGCTTCCTTAAAAGTAGATCAATCAGTAGCCCACGAAGGAGTCTGCCTGACGGTAGTCCAGCAAGGACCGGAAGGGCACAGAGTCACTGCCGTGGCCGAAACCCTTCAAAAAACTTCCTTATCTCAATGGAAAGTAGGAAGAAAAGTTAATTTGGAGCGCTGCATGCCAGCCAATGGAAGATTTGATGGGCATATCGTACAAGGTCACGTAGACCAGGTGGGCACAATCAATCGAATTTTAGATCAAAATGGCTCCTGGCTACTCGAGGTAGCTTATGATCCTAACTACGGCAACGTTACTGTGGAGAAGGGCTCCATTACCCTCAATGGGATCAGTCTGACTTGCTTTAATTCCCATCCAGGGATTTTCTCTGTAGCCATTATTCCTTACACTTACCAGCACACCACCATTCATCAGCTTCAAGAAGGTGATGAGGTCAACTTGGAGTTTGATATTATTGGTAAGTACGTTCAGCGGATCACCCAAGGCTACGAGTAATTTTCCGCACTTCCGAGTTTAAGTTACACTCGGATGTAGATCTTATTTTTATCCATCAAAAAGCCTATGCTCCAAATCAACAGCATGTAGGCAACAGAAAAGAAGAAAGAAGCATTTTTTGGGCTTAACCAACTGGTAAATGCATTTTCATAGATGACTGCTTTCAGGTCGCTGTCTCCTTTGGGGATAAAGGAAATGATGGAGATGACGACGCCTGAACACACGTAAAGAATCAAGGGATTTCTTCCAAAAGCTTGAAAGAAATAGGTCCATGAGGAAATATTTTTGATTTCTACCACGAAAATCAAAAAAGAGAGCAATACCAAGTCCCAACCTACCGTGAGCGTAACATAGGGGCTAGTCCAAATCTTTTTATTGATAGGGAAAACCAAATCCCAGGCATAACTCGTGGCGATCAATACCACACCTATTAGCGCCAGGGTCTGTACACTCACCAGGCTATTTCCCTTTCGCTGTACAAATTTACCTACCAAATACCCTGCAATGACATTTACTATGGAAGTAAGTGTACTTAAAATTCCTTCTGGATCAAAAGGAATACCTTCCCCATCAATTATTTCCCCGTGATACATTCTTTTTGCACCGATCACGGCCAGATCCCATTTCAAAGGTGCATTTCCTTGCAAGCTGTAGGGATCCCCGGGAGTACCTAGGTAATAGAGTATAGGCCAATAGCCAATTAAGGCAGCGATGCTAAAGATCCATCCTAATTTTTCTCCTCCCCAGTACAAAAGCAGTGCAGCGGCCAAATAGGCCAAGGCTATCCGTTGCAATACTCCAAGTAGCCTTACTTCACCTAAATCAATAAAGGCAAGTTGACCCGCATCATTGGGTTCAAAGAAAGGAAAAGCATTGAGTAGCCAGCCAATAGCAAAGATCAAAAACGCCCTGGTGAATACTTTCTTGTAGAATTCACCTGCCTTCATGTCTTGCATTTTTTTCAAGGCAAAACTCATGGCATTTCCAACGACAAATAAAAACGTGGGAAATACCAGGTCTGTAGGTGTAAATCCATGCCATTCTGCATGCATCAAGGGGGAATACATGATATTCCAACTGCCGGGAGTATTGACGATGACCATAAAGGCTAAGGTCATTCCTCTCAAAACATCTAATGCCAGATACCTTCCTTGAAGTACTTTGGCCTGTTGATCAATTTGCATAGGGCGATAAAATAAGGCTATGGGTTTACTTCATTAAATTATTAAAAGAAGCTGGTTTCAAAAATATCTCGCCTTAAATTTAGTAGGTTCACCTTTCTAGTATATCCCATATGAAACGGCACAGCTTCTCTCATGCATTGATTTTTTGCTTCCTTTTCCTTTTTTCTGGGCTTTGGGCTCAAGCACAAGTTCATGCCTCATGGAGGTTGTTGGAAAATAAATTTACCTCTCCCGAGCAGCATAGTGCCTCAGTATCTCTTACCAATACTGGCGAAAAACCAATTCAAGCAGGTTGGAAATTATACTTCAATACTATTTTTATTTCCATTTTTAGTCAATCGTTGGACCCTAAGCTGCAGATTAAGCACTTGCAGGGAGATTTTTTTGTGCTAGAAGGCCAAACCCCAGCACTAGATCCAAAGAAGCCTTTTTCTTTTGCCTATCGGAGTCGTGGTCCTTTTTTTAAGAATTCCTATGCCCCCGAGGCCTTGATTTTGGTGCATGCTGATGGAAAAATTGAGGAGATCAAGCACTACACATTGGAAGAAATAGCGGAAAGCAAATTAGCTGCTATGGCTGAGGGAACACCCTTGCCAGTAACTTCCTCCGCACAGCGCTACGAACAAAATAGAGCAATTTTTCCCCTTTCAGAGGCTGAAATCCCTCCCTACTTGCCTACTCCAAAAGAATGGAAATATACCGCAGCAGCCCTCGAAATGAGTCCCAGTAAAATTGTAGTGGAAGGCCCAACGGAATTCCATTCCCCCAAAGAATACTTGGAGGAAAAGTTATTACATGGGTATCGCGTGGCAGATCGAGCTGAGGAAGATGTGCTACACATCAAGTTGGAAAAGGTGGAAACTTATGGAAAAGAAGCCTATGGAATAAAAACTGTAGGTAAGGAGGTACTCATTCAGGCTTCATCTCCTGAAGGAGCTTGGTATGGAGTAAATTCGTTTTTAGCCCTGCTTCCCCCTGCAGTTTGGAAGGAGGGTGTTTCCTCCTTGATTTTGCCTCAGGTAGAGATCCAGGATGAACCTGCATTTGGCTACAGAGGATTTTTTTTAGATGTGGCTCGCAACTTCCAACCTAAAGAGCAAATTTTAAAAATTCTAGAATTGATGTCTTTTTACAAATTGAATGTCTTTCACTTCAATTTGGCCAACGATGAAGGCTGGAGAATTGAAATCCCGGGACTTCCCGAATTGACAGATTTTGGGGCTAGAAGAGGATTTTCGGAAGATGAATCAGAATTTTTATATCCCTACTATGGTTCTGGAGCTTTTCCAGACCAAAGTGCCACGGGAACAGGATTTTACACAGTTAAAGATTTTCAAGAGATTTTGGCTTTTGCCAAGCAAAGAAACATTGAAGTGATTCCTGAATTGGGGGTGCCTGCCCATTCTCGCGCTGCGATTTTGGCTATGGAGAAAAGATACCAAACCTACGCATCGGAAGGAAAAATGGAAGAAGCACTTGCCTACCGCTTGGCTGATCCCGAGGATCAATCCAAGTACCGGTCTGCCCAAAATTTTACGGGTAATACGGTGTGTGTTTGTCAAGAATCTACCTATGCGTTTTATGAAAAATTGGTGGTAGAAATTGGTAAAATGTATACTTCAGTGGGACTTGAGGGTAAAAATTGGCATTCTGGGGGAGATGAAGTCCCCAAAGGGGTGTGGACGGCTTCCCCCATATGTCAGGAGTTTTTAGCTAATAATCCCGATCTATCTCAAGACGAATTGTTGGATTATTTTCGACTGAGAGTTGGGGATATTTTAACGAAGCAGGGCTGGCAAATGGGAGGATGGGAAGAGATAGGACAGTCTCATCAGGGAGAAGAGGTGGTTCCTAATGAAAAATTATCCTCTCAGCAGTGGAAACTTTATGCTTGGAATGCTGTAGCAGGATGGGGTGGAGAGGATAGGGCCTATAAATTAGCCAATACGGGATATCCAGTCATTATTTGTTCCAGCGCTAATTTTTACTTTGATCTTGCCTACTCTTGGGATCCTGACGAGCGAGGCCATACCTGGAGTGGGGTAGTGGATATGTACCAATCCTGGAAGACCGTTCCTGGAAAATTGTACCTTTCTCACGACCAAACCCTCTCGGGAAATCCATGGAATTGGGCGGAGGCCGAGAAAAAATTTACCCTGCTCACCGAAAAAGGCAGAAAAAATATACTAGGTGTTTCTGGGCAATTGTGGACCGAAACAGTCAAGGGGACAGAGATGCTAGAAAACTACCTTTTTCCCAAGATGTTGGGCTATGTGGAAAGGGCTTGGAAGGGAGATCCCGAGTGGTCTAGACAGGTTACTGAGGAAGAAATGAAGGCCAGTAGGAAAGAGGAATGGAACCAATTTGTGAATTTGGTGGGTCAAAAAGAACTTCCCCGGTTAGAAAAAATAGCAGGTGGGGTTTCCTTTACTTTACCCAAACCTGGGGTAGCAATCAAGGACGGAAAGGTAATGGTCAACTCAGCTTTTCCGGGGATGGATATTCGATACACGGATTCAGGAGCGGAACCAGACGCCAATTCCCCCAGCTACAGGGAGCCAATTTATTACAATCCGGGCTATTCGCCCAGGTTCAAACTTTTTTTACCCTCTGGTAGGTCCGGAAGAAGTGCGGGGATAGATTAAAGCATCGAAACCCATTTTCTGTACTCTTCGATCAGCGCCTCGTTGTGGGCAGATCCTTGATCCGAGTTGGAGCTATTAAACACTTCAGGATGCCCTCCTTTGGCTAGGATGGTCGAGGTAGCTTCCACACAGATCGCCTGAAGCAAGGCGGTACTGACCAC
>JAJTDZ010000056.1 GCA_021298245.1 Algoriphagus sp.
GGCGTAGTGCGCCAACTTTTCATGGGGGTGTTTACGGAGCTTAGAAGCAGGAGTACCTAAAGCCAAGTGCCAAGCCATTCGGGTAGCGGCCCACTTTTCGTACCATTCCAATTCGGTGCCAGGGCGCACAAAAAATTGCATTTCCATTTGTTCAAACTCCCGCATGCGGAAAATAAACTGACGCGCCACAATCTCGTTTCGGAAGGCTTTGCCAATCTGAGCAATCCCAAAAGGCACCTTCATGCGAGCGGTCTTTTGCACGTTGAGGAAGTTGACAAAGATACCTTGTGCCGTCTCAGGGCGTAGGTAGATGGTCGAAGATTCTTCTGCCACAGAGCCTACTTGAGTAGAAAACATCAGGTTAAACTGACGTACATCGGTCCAATTGGAGGTGCCGCTGATGGGGCACTTGATGCCTTCGTTGGTGATCAAGTCACGCACTCCAGCGAGGTCTTCGGCCTCAAGTAGGCGAGCAAGCGCAGCAGTGAGTGCCTTACCTTTTTCGGATTGCCCTGCCTTTTCTAGTGCAGCTGCATGTTCCTCCACCAATACGTCAGCACGGTAACGCTTTTTGCTGTCTTTGTTGTCGATCATGGGATCGTTGAAGGAGTCTACGTGACCAGAAGCCTTCCAGGTGGTGGGGTGCATAAAGATGGCCGCATCAATGCCGACAATGTTGTCTTGGACGCGGGTCATGGTTTCCCACCAGAGGCGCTTGAGGTTGTTTTTCAACTCGACCCCATAGGCTCCGTAGTCGTACACTGCCTGCAGGCCATCGTAGATTTCAGAACTTGGGTATACAAACCCATACTCTTTGGCATGGGAGATGATGTCTTTCAATTGGGCGTTTTCGCCAGGAGCTTCAGAAGTTGCCATAGGCCGCAAAATTAAGGAATCTAATTGAAATGAGGCGGGGTAAAGTCGTGTTAAGGAAATGATTTACCATTTCCCCTCTTCCTGATGGATTTTTCTTCCTTGCAAGGAGGACAAAAAGGAGGCTTCTATGATTTTCAATACGGGGATAGCTTGCGGCAGGGTTACTAGCAAGGGAGCTTTTCTGAGGATAGCATCGGCTATATTCTGGTAAAAAACTCGGTAATCTCCGGGTAGAGTAGGGTAGGCATAACTTTCCTCGGCAAGGTAGACTTTTCCCCAGCGGTCTTCATTTTCGACTCCCCACTCCTCTCCTTCGGGAGGTCTGCCTTGCTTAAATGCTTGTTCCTGCACATCGAGATAAAATTTCTGATAACTTCCTTTCTCCCCGAGAAGTAAAAATTTAGGACTTTCTACATTGACTAGGACTCCGGCAGTGACTCTGGCTTTGAAACCAGGATACTCCAGACAAATGTCAAAATAATCATCTGCTACTGCTCCTTGTCTTTGGCGTCGGATATCCGCCCAGAGAGCGCTAGGTTTGCCAAACAAAACAACGACCTGATCGATTAGGTGTGTTCCCAAGTCGAAGGTAATTCCTTTTCCTGGAACCTCCTTTTCTCTCCAATTGTCGCTTACTTGGGGGCGGAACCGATCAAAGTGAGATTCTAGGTAGACCAATCTGCCCAAGAGATTTTTTGAAACAATCTCTTGCAAAGTTTTAAAGTCTCCATCAAATCTGCGGTTATGAAATATGCTGCAAACGAGCCCCGTAGATTTTGATAGGGATAGCAGTTCTTCAGCTTCAGAGGGCAGCAAAGTCACGGGTTTGTCTACCACGACATGCTTGCCGGCCATCAAGCACTGCTTGGCCATGGGAAAATGGAATTCATTTGGCGTGGTAATGCACACCAAATCAGCCGCGTCTGCAGACAGAAGTTCCTCCAAGCTTTTAAAGGTACTTACTTGAGGATAGCGCTGCTTGCAGCGCTCCCCATTTCGCTCTACTACGGCAACAAAATTTATATCGGAACAAACTTGCAGCAGTGGGGCGTGCATTTTTTCAGCTACTGAACCGTAGCCCACTAGGGCGGCACGTATGGGATATTTCATGGCTTTAGCTCAGGGGAATTTTCTTAAGGCAAGGTAAGAAAGACCTGCTGGACAAAAAAAAGAGCGGGAGGAAATCCCGCTCTTTTTAGCTGAAGAATTTAGGCCTTAGCTTTTTTTGGTCTCTTTGGGAGTCGATTCTTTCGCCAACTCTTTCTTCATAAAATCCACTACAATTGGGGTTGCAATGTAAATCGAAGAGAAAGTACCGACAGTAATTCCGACAAACAAGGCAAAGGAGAATCCTCTCAGTACCTCACCTCCAAAGAAAAGAAGGACAATCACCACGATAAGGGTGGTAAAGGAGGTCATTAAGGTTCGGCCTAAGGTTTGGTTGATAGAGTCGTTGAATACCTTGATCAGGTTCCCTCCACCACGGTTGTTTACATTTTCTCTGATACGGTCAAAGATAATTACCGTATCGTTTATCGAATAACCGATTACAGTCAAAATCGCTGCAATAAATACTTGGTCGATCTCAAAGTTTGCCCCGAAGGTACCTGCAATGGCAAAAGCAGCAATCACAAATAGCGTATCGTGGATTAGGGCGACAATAGCCCCTAAGGAAAACTCCCACTTACGGAATCGAAGGAGGATGTACAAGAAGATGGCTACCAAGGCGAGTGTCATGGCTTCCAAAGAGGAAGCCTTGATATCATCTGCCACGGTGGCCCCTACTTTGGAAGAGCCCGTGATGGAAAATTGTTTTTCCCCAACTTGGGATCCATTTTCCACAAAGCTGAAGCCAGTTACCTTGGCGATGCCTTCCTTAACTTTATTTTCTACCTCTTTATTGGAAGCGTCGTCATCTTCGTTGATTAAGTAGGAGGTGGTGACTTTAAGGATATTGTTTGCTCCGTAGGTTTTTACTTCTACCGAACCGTCAAATTCTCCATCCAGACCAACTTTCAATTCGGAAGGAACCATGGGCTCATTGAAGGCTACCACGTAAGATCTACCTCCCGTAAAATCTACCCCAAATTTCAACCCGTTGAATACCGCCAAGGCAAGTCCAATGACGATGATAGTTGAAGACGAAATATAAGCCAACTTTCTTTTGCCCATGAAGTCAAAATTGAGGCCTTTCAAAGCATTTTTGGCAAATGGAGTGGTGAAGGAAATGCTGCTCTTATCTCCTTTTTTGGTCAACCAAGCAACGAGTACCCTGGTGATAAATACAGAACTGAAGAAGGAACAAGCAATACCAATCATCAAGACGATGGCAAAGCCTTTTACTGGTCCTTGACCAAGGGCGTACAAAATGGCTCCTGTCAAGAAGGTGGTGACGTTACCATCCAAAATCGCCGAAAACGCCTTGTTGTATCCTGCCTCAATGGCACTCATCAATCCTACTCCATTGCGAAGTTCTTCCTTGATACGCTCAAAAATCAATACGTTGGCATCGATAGACATACCCATGGTCAATACGATACCTGCAATACCGGGAAGGGTTAGAGCCGTTCCCAATTGAGCTAGGATGCCAAGGATAAAGAAGATATTGAATACCAAAGCAATATTGGCGATCATCCCCCCTTTGGCATAGTAAATGACCATGAAAAGGACCACCAAAGCAAGGCCCGCAATCATTGAGATGATCCCTTGAGCCTGTGCCTCTTTTCCAAGGGTTGGACCAATGATGCTTTCCTCCACTATTTGTGTTGGGGCCGGAAGGGAACCTGATTTAAGAATATTGGCCAAGTCCTGGGCCTCTAAAAGGGTGAAATTACCTGTGATTTCAGATTGGCCATTGGGAATTTCTCCATTTACCTGAGGGGCTGTGTATACGTAGTCGTCAAGGACCACTGCGATTCTTCTGCCCACATTTTCAGCGGTAAGATTTCTCCAAATTCTAGCCCCTTCAGCATTCATTTGCATAGATACCGCTGGCTGAGAAGTTTGATCTAGGGTCTGACGAGCATCGGTGACTACATCTCCTTCAAGCGGAGCCTGGTCAGAGCCTTTTTTCAGTTTTATGGCATAGAGTTCTAGTATTTCTGAACCATCGTCAACCTTGGTAGGCTTCACTCCCCAAAGTAATTTTAGATCTTTGGGCAAGAAGGCCTTATAGCGTTCGTTTTTCAAAATACGGTTGATGATTACGGTATCCCGAACATCGTAAGCAAAGCCATAATTGTCCTTCATCAAAGCTCTTAAAGGAGATACCCCTGAATTTGGATTGAGAGGGTCTATTTGTTCCAACTGCTTCTCCAAAGCATTTCTCAGGGAATCTTCTGAAGTAAGGGAATCGGTGGCTGTTGTATCTGTTGCCGTAGTATCGGAAGGACTAGGAGCGTTTTTTTGATCTGCTACCCAAGTCTTATTGATTTCTTCAATCGCCAATCCATACTCGTTAAATTCAAGTACTTCCCAAAATTGGAGTTTTGCAACTCCTTGGAGAAGGTTACGAACACGCTCCTGGTTGTCCGCTCCTGGAAGTTCGATCTGAATTCTTCCTGATCCAGCGATACGCTGAATGTTGGGCTGGGAAGTACCAAAACGGTCAATACGAGTTCTCAAGATATTGAAGGAACGGTCAATGGCGTTCTCTACTTCGGTATCGATGATGGATAAAATTTCCGAATCCGAAGATTCCAAAGAAATTCTTCCTCGATTGGCTGCGGTAGCGAAAATGCTGCTAAGCTCTTTGCCTGGATTGTTTTTCTGCCATGCGGCATAAAATAGGTCTACAAATTTAGCATTGGAGGTTTTTGCGGCTACTCTAGCTTCTTCTACGGCAGCATTGAAGGCCTCGTTACTTGGATTTCCAGCGATTCCTTTTACGATTTCTACAGGGGAAACTTCAAGGGTCACATGCATCCCTCCTTGGAGGTCAAGACCAAGTCCCAACTCTGTTTCTTTTACTTCTTGATAGGTATAGCTAGCCCCGAGGAAATTGTACACGGGTAGTCTCCAGACGGAGTCTAGGTAAGCTCTTTTTTTGGCAAAGTCTATATTGCCTGAGGCATCTGTAGCATACGCTGTAGCTTTATTTTGAATGCCATTTGAGATGAGTGTAAAAGACAGGTAATACAGGCATAGCGCTGTTATGATGACCGTCAAAAACACAATTGCACCTTTGTTTTGCATGAGGATAAGGATTAGTTACTAATTAAAATATGAGGATGATACCGACTCGGAAAAAAGTCGGAAAGGATAAATTAAATTCAGAAAGAAAATTTAGGGGCCTTGGGGAGAGATGATCTGCTCAAAAAGAATCTCTGTGAAGGAGTTTGAATAAAAGATGGCCTCTACTTGTTGTAAAGGCAAGTCAAAATCAGCAGAAAAGACAAAAGAAATGAGGTAAAATACGGTATCTACTACCTGAACGGCAAAGGGAACTACAGCGTCAACAGCAACCTTTAGAATGCTTTGTTCTGGATTTTCACCAGACTTTTCTGTAGGTGTTTCGGCACTTGCATGGGAGAGGTATTCTACCCCAGACACAAACACGCAAAACATCAATACAATAGCTAAGGAAATTAGCTGCTTGAATATGGAGGGGTTTGACGCCTTGTTTTTCATGGGCCACAAATATAGACAATATTTGAAAATCACCTGCTTTGGATCTTTTTTTTCTCCTTAGTGGATGGATTTTGCCCTGAGGTAGGTACGAATCACGTCCATAGCACGATCAAAATTGAGGTTATTGGGAACGATGAGGTCAGCTTCGCTTTTGAAAGGCTTGATGTACTTTTCGTAGGTAGGCATCACGTGCATTTCGTAGCGATAGAGCACATCGTCCAAGTCGTATCCTCGCTCGACTTTGTCTCGAATGATCCGTCTTTTCAGTTTGATGTGGTCCTTGGCGTCAATAAATATTTTTAGGTCCAAAAGTTCAGCCAATTCAGGATAGTAGAGCACAAAAATTCCTTCCACCACCACTACGGGTGCAGGTGCAAAGGTGAGCATCTTGGGTTTTCTGGAGGCATTGTTGAAGGTATACTCTTCCCGCATAACCGTACCTCCCCCCTGGATGATCCGGATATCTTGAGCATATTGCTCAAAATCTATGCTATGCGGGGTGTCAAAGTTGGCAACCCCCTGCTCATCCACAGGCTGCAGGTGACGGGGTTTGTAGTAATTGTCTTGGGAGATAAGACATACCTCTTTGGGCCCAAAACTTTGAAGCAATCGCTCCAAGAATAGAGTTTTTCCAGAGGCGGAGCCTCCAGTAATCCCGACGATAAAGGGCTTAGTCATGCAGGCAAATTAACTAATTTTTATGGGCATCTCAGAATTTTCCAGCAGACAGAAAATTAATTAGTGCCTTAATGGCCTTTCCCCGGTGGGAAATTTCATTTTTCTCCTGGATTGAGAGCATGGCAAAGGTTCGCTCCTCCCCTTGGGGCTGGAATACGGGATCGTAGCCAAAGCCTCCCTCCCCTTTGGGATAAGGGATAATTTCCCCTTCGGCTATTCCGTCAAATTGGTACTCCTTTCCATCTAAAATAAGCGCAATGACGGTTCGGAATCGGGCGGATCGCTCAGTTTTGTCTTTCATTTTTTCCAAAAGCAAACTCAGGTTACGAGCATCGCTTCTAGGCTCCCCTGCGAATCTTCCCGAATACACGCCGGGAGCCCCGTTTAGAGCGGCTACTTCCAATCCTGTATCGTCTGCAAAGCAGTTGACCCCAAAATGCTCGAATACGTAGCGGGCCTTTTCAAAAGCATTGGCATCTAGGGTATCTCCTGTTTCTGGAAGCTCTACCGTGCAACCTATATCCTGCAAAGAGACAATTTGAATTTGTCCTTGCAAAGCAGCGGCTACTTCTTCGATTTTTTTGGGATTGTTGGTGGCAAAACAAATTTTCATTTCCTGGTGAGATTCTGTGTAAAAATGGGGGCTAAGAATTCTAGGTACAAACCTAAGGTCAATTTCTTGTGCTCACCTGAAAGGAAATCTTTATTTTTCCAGTATGAAAAAAGTAACCGTGTACTGTGGTTCAAAAAAAGGGAACCATTCTATTTACGAAACAGCCGTACGAGCTCTTGCGCAAGAAATGATTTTGCGTGGTCTAGGCCTGGTCTATGGTGCAGGGCATGTAGGATTGATGGGGGTAATTGCCGATGAAATGTTGGCGGGGGATATGGAAGTCCTGGGAGTGATTCCACAAAAATTGGTAGACCGAGAGGTAGCTCATCACGGTTGTACAGAATTGATAGTCGTAGAGACCATGCGGGATAGGAAGTGGTTGATGGCCGAACGCGGGGACGGCTTTATAGCTATGCCAGGGGGAATTGGTACCCTAGAGGAGTTATTTGAAATCATGACCCTCAATCAGCTGCACTACATCCAAAAGCCCTTGGCTTTGTACAACGTACATGGGTATTACGACAAACTGATTGATTTCCTTCGGCATGCGGAGAAAGAAGGGTTTCTTTACCCTGAGCAAGAGGAGATGCTGATTATTTCCGATGATCCTGCAGATATCCTAGATCAGATGGCCGCATACCAGGCCCGAAGACCCGCGGATTGGTAACAAAAAAAACGGGGATCCCGCCTTTTTTTTATTGTTTATTTCCTCACCCAACTTACTTTTTCGGCAATGGAATCCCGCTTGCCTTCGGGCCAATTTTCTGATACTGGCTTGGCTACATAGAAAAAGCCCATCAGTAGGTCCTCGCCCTCTAATCCAAAATCTTCTCGAGCCTCTACCCAGAAGGTAGGTCCGCCGGTGCCCCAGTAGCAGGCTAGCCCATGGGCACAGGCCGTCAGGTACATGTTTTGTACCGCCATGGCTACAGCGGAGATCTCTTCCATCACGGGGATGCCCGACCCTTCGGTCCGCTTCATCAGGATGGCGATTACATGGGAGGCTTTGGCAGGATTTTCCTTGAATTTTTGATAAGTTCCTTCTAGGAAGGGGGTGCCATTTTTTTCTGCACGCATTTTGTACATCTCCGCTTGGTAGTCTCCAAAGGTCTTCAACCCCTCCCCGGTGTACACAATGAAACGCCAAGGTTGGGTGAGCTTGTGCGTAGGTGCCCAGTTTGCATTTTCGAGGATCTCCTCGATGATGGAATCGGCTACCGGGTCGTTTTCTTTAAACTGAGCCGGAAATTGGGATCTACGTCCACGGATGATTTGGGTAACTTCTTCGGGATTGAAGGTAGGTATTGCCATTCTTATTGTTCTGTTAGTTGGTTTATTACTTGCTTACTTTTTCAAAACACCCTCCAAAAACGCTCTCACATCCTTGGCGAGTGCATCGAAGTCTTCTTGTCGGTTGTACATCATTTGTCCAGCCTCGTAGTAGTTCATCGCCACGCGGTCTTGCGGAAAATTGTGACGGGCAAAGGTAAACTCTGCGTCAAAGAAGGGGGTGATCAAGTCGTAGTAGCCGTTGGCTACCATCACCTGCAACTGGGTATTGCGGTGCATCACCTCGCTCAACGCACGTGCAGTGCTAACGTAGCTTGGTTCGTAGTAGGCCCCATCCGGTACAGGTTTCCAGTTCCAACTTCCTCCCATCCCTTCGGCAGAAGTGTAATAGGGTCTATCTACATTGACCTTCAAGTCCCGCATCAAGTAATCGTTGAATACAGCGGTATAAGCAGATTCGGTCATGTAACTTGCTGGATCCCCAAGTACAGGCCCTTCGGCAGATTTGTCGGTTTCAAGCGCCAAATACCGCCCGTCCAGGGTGCCAATGGCCTTGCCTTCGCTGCGGAGCAATTCTTTCTTGAAGCGGTGCATCAAGATCTGGTTGTCGGAACGCAAGATATAGGCCTTTTCCAAACCGGTAAAGTAGGCTAATTTGGCCGCGATGGCCTCCTTTTGTGCTGGGCTTTGTTTTTCACCCAAGAATAAGGATTGCAAGTAGTCCCCGTAGGCAAAGGCTCTAGCCTCCTGGGTGAAGGCAGCAAGGGTTTTGCCCTGCCCTGCCTTCCCATGATACCAGGCGGTAGCGGCCTGTGAAGGGAGGTAGGTGAAAAAAGAGGTGAGGTTGTCCGGCCAACTGGACGAACCGGCATAGTCCAAAGCTTGAGAGATGAGTATCAGTCCATTCAAAGACAAGCTTTGGCCTCCTGATTCCAACACCTCCGCTACCTTAGCGGCACGCGTAGTACCAAAACTTTCCCCTGCAATAAACTTAGGGGCTTGCCATCTCCCGTGTTGACTTACCCAGGTGCGAATAAATTGGGCTATCGATTCTGCATCCTCGTTGAGCCCCCAAAAGTCTGAAGTTTTGCCTACCCCTTCCACCTGGCTAAAACCTGTTCCAATGGGATCTATAAATACCAAATCTGTGAGGTCAAGGAGTGCCTGGTTATTTTCTACAAACCGATATGGGGCAGCTCCGTCATCCATGCCAGCTCCCGAATCGGTTTTGACTACCTTGGGACCAAAGAAACCCACATGCAGCCAGATACTCGCCGAGCCGGGGCCCCCGTTGAAGATAAAGAGTACGGGTCTTTTGGAGGGATCTAAGACTCCCTCGCGAAGATAGGCGGTAGACCAAAGTGCAGCAGTAACTTCCCCATGTGAATTCTTTAGGAAGGTTTCGCCGACTACGGCTTTGTAGTTAATTTTTTGTCCAAGGAAAGTTCCCGTATGAAGGGACTCAAATTTTTTGGGTTCCCGTGGTGTCCAATTGGATTCTGTGCTAGCCTCTTGAGCAAAGGCAGTGAAGGAGATTAAAAATGCGAAGAAAAGGAAAGACAATTGTTTCATTGGAGGATTATTTGGAGCTGAAATTTAGCGAAATACAGTTGAAAAAAAGTAGAAATAAACCAAGCCTGCCTGCCGCAGCCAGGCAAAAGCCAAGACTAGTATGCCTGCTAACACTAGGATCTAATTTTTCCACTTCAACATTCAGAATTGGGTGTTCAACATTCGGCGTTAGCTTAAGTTTCGTATTTCGCCTGCCTGCTGCAGGCAGGTATCTCGTAATTCCTACTTCATTAATATCTCCACCCCAACTTCACTCCCCATACCCATTACGTGAAGGAGCAGGTTGGTAGAATCTCCCCGCAAAGGCATTCAAGTCGTTGCCCAGGGAATAGGAGGCATCCAGCAGGTTGTCTACCCCAGCAAAAATCTCCAGTTCCCAATCCCCTAGGGATTTCAACCAGCCTACCCGAAGGTTGACCAGGGAGTAGGCGTCTTGGTAGATGGTATTCGCATCGTTGAGGGGAATTTCTTCGGTAAACTGATGCGTGAAATTGAGGTAAAATCCAGCTCGAGTTCTTACATCCATTCGGCTGACTACGTTGTGTGCAGGAACACCCGTCAAGGCATTGCCTGAGAAATCTTGTCCCCGCTTTTGGTAGTTGTCAAAGGTGAAAAACTGTCCCGTGTAGGCCGTGCCCAGTAAGAAATCCCGAACAAAGCCTTTCCCATTTCGAAGGAAGGCATAATCCAGGCTTGCCTCCACCCCTTTTTGGTCGGTGGCTCCGGCATTTTGGAAGAGCACCACTCCATTTGAATTCGTATAGGTGGTGATGGTCTCCTGGAGTTTGAAGTAGTAGCCGATCAGTTCCAGATTTAAGCGCTCCAGCCCCAAACGATAGCCTAGTTCGTAGTTGATACCCTTTTCTGCTTCTAGGTCCAAGTTGACGCTGCCCTCGTTGGTGCGGACCTCATCGATGGTGGGGGGAGAAAAGCCCGAACTGATGGACCCATATACGGCGGAAGTTACGGTCAACTGGTAGTTTGCTGCTACCCGAGGGACCAGGATGGGATCAAATCGGCGGGTTTGCAGCCCTGTTTTTCCTCCTGCAGCATCGATTTGTCGGTCGATTTCAAACCCGGAGAAGTTTTCGCTGAGACCCAAGGTGAATAGGAGTTTGGAGTTCCACTGCAACTCAGCCTGCTGGAATAGAAAGCCTTGTGTTGCGGTCAACTGATCTGCAAATCGCACGGTATCGGCCTTGCCGGCCCGATTGCCAAAATTTTGTGCTTGGGTAATGCTTTTTTGCCACTCCCCACCCGCGATGAGGCGAAGGGATTTGTCACCCAGTTGGGTGTCGTAGCGAACCTTGCTTCGTACCCCATAGCCGAAGCCCAACTCCTTTTTGTAGTCCAGAATAAAGGGGTTTTCAAAGGCATTGGTATTCAGGTACACCGTTGTGGTACTTGTCAATTGATCCAAATGGCGGTAGGTATGCCCCAAAGAAAGGAGGAGGGCTTGTTGATCGATGGAACTATTTTGCCCCACGGATCCAAGTCGTGCTTGCTTGGGATTTGCCGCGAGTTGGGCTTCAGTTAAAGCCCCAGGAATTTGGTAGTTGAGGTCCGAAATAAGTACCTGGGTTCGGAGCTCCTGCTTTTCCGAAACGGGGAAATAGCCGCTCAACTGGACCACCTGGCGCTTAACGCCCGAATGGTCTCGGTAGCCATCCGATTCCT
>JAJTDZ010000057.1 GCA_021298245.1 Algoriphagus sp.
GCCATCAATGCCATGGGGGTAGCTCCTACTGGTGCAACGGTAGAATTTTACAAAGGACAGGGAATGGACTATCCTCCTCAATATGGACCTTTGGCTGCCACAACACCGGGAACACCAGGAGGCATACTTACCATGCTGGCAGAATATGGGACCCTGAGTTTGGAACAAGTGCTCAAGCCCGCCATGGATTTAGCCAAAGGCTATCCCATCGAAGCCCAAACAGCCCAAGCGATAGAAAACAACAAGTCACGGATAAAGGAATGGCCCTATTCCAAAAAGGTATTTCTACCCCATTTAGGAGCATCCAGAGAAGCTCCTTCTCCAGGAGAGATTTTTGTGCAAGAAGATTTATACCAAACCCTACTCAAATTAGTGGAAGCCGAGCGTACCGCTTTAAAAGCTAAAAAATCCAGAAAAGAAGCCATCTATGCTGCCTACGATCGGTTTTATAAGGGAGACATCGCCAAGGAAATCGTCAGAGGCACTAGAGAACAAGGTGGCCTATTCACTGAAGCCGATTTGGCCAATTGGAAAGTAAAAATCGAGGAGCCTCTTCAGGTAAACTACCGGGGCATCGATGTCTATAAAATGCAAGAGTGGACACAAGGCCCAGCCTTGCTGCAGTCCTTAAATATCTTGGAGAATTTTGACCTCAAATCCATGGGGTACAATTCCACCAATTACATACATACGGTATACCAAGCAATGAGTTTGGCCTTCGCAGACCGAGATTTTTACTACGGTGATCCTGCATTTGTCAAATCCCCCATGAAAGGCTTACTCTCCAAGGAATATGCCAAGGAAAGAGCAGCTCTTATTGGACCCATCAACAACCCAAACTTAGGAGCTGGAGACCCCTACCCCTTTCAAGGTGAAAGCAACCCTTACCTGCACCTATTGAATAAAAACAGAGAAAAACTCGCTGGATTAAGTCAATCAGAAAATTTAAATCAAGTCGATGACAAATTTTTAGCTGATTTTCAGAGTGGCACCACCTCAGTGGAAGCTGCCGATGCAGCAGGATGGGTGGTATCGGTCACTCCTTCGGGAGGTTGGATTCCTGCCGTTATCGCAGGAAATACTGGCGTAGGACTCTCCCAACGCATGCAGAGCTTTGTCTTGGATGAAAACCTCAATCCATACAACTTGCCCGAACCTGGCAAACGCCCACGCGTTACCCTTACCCCAAGTATGGCGCTGAAGGATGGCAAACCTTACCTTGCCTTTGCAGTACAGGGAGGAGATTCACAAGATCAAAACCTTCTTCAGTTCTTCCTCAATGTGGTTGAATTTGATATGAATGTACAGGAAGCAGTAGAAGCCCCCAACTTCAACTCCTACCAGATGCAGAGTAGCTTTGGGGATCATGAAATTCGTCCAGGGGCCATTACACTGCGAGAAGATACTCCAGAATGGGTTCGTAGAGATTTATTGAAAAGAGGCTATACTATGGAATTTTGGAACAAAACCTCAGGGCCTCTCACTGCCATTTGGATAGACTGGAAGCACGAAAGCTTTTGGGGTGGCGCCAGTAACTATGGGGATGATTATGGCATAGCTTGGTAAAAGAAAGGGGAGTTTTCAAACTCCCCTTTCTTTTTACTATTTTCTAAACTTATTTCTTTCGTTTTGCAGTCATAGGAATCACTTGTTGAGCATAAACTCTTCCATTTTCCCCTTTGATCTCCATTACTACTTGTTTGCTCTTCCAGTCAATTGTGGCCAATCCATAATTTAATTTGGCAATTAACTCGCTTACACGTAAACTATTTTTCTCTTCTGCAATACCTGACCAGGTGTGAGTCATTCCACTGGAAGTCACTTCGTAAAGGCCCATGGGAAATCTCTCATCCTCCAGTTTCATGATTTCTGCAATATGACGATCCCCACTGAGCAATATGGGGGTTTGAACACCAGAACTTGCTAAAAGTTGAAGTAAACGCTCTCTTTCTTTGGGGAAATTGGCCCATTTTTCATAGGCATGCTCTGTGGGAAGAAATTGACTTCCCGATACCAGTAGATTTACTTTTGCCTTGCTTTTAACCAATTCATTTTCCAACCATTTCCATTGCTCTTCCCCCAATACCTGACCATTGGGATTGGTTTGATAGACACGATTTTCCCGCATCAGGGTATCCCTAAAGTAGCGAACATCCAAAAGTATTACTTTGACTTGCTGATCTCCCTTACCAAAGGTATGGGAAGTATATCCTCCCTCTCGCTTTCGCTCTGGAGCCTGAGCAGGAATACCTACAAAATCAAACATCAAGTCCCTAGACTCCTTCTTTTGTACAAAATTTTTCCCTCCATCGTTAATTCCATAATCATGATCGTCCCAAACTCCAATGACCGGTGTTGAGGCTTTAAGAACTTGATAATCTAGGTTAGCATTCTGCCTTGCATACTTGGCTCTCAAGGTATCCATGACTCGGGAATCTCCATAAATATTATCCCCCATCCATACCCAGAGGTCAGGATGATCTGCTGCGATGGGTTTCCATAAAGGCTGTGGAGAATCTTGCCTATTGCAAGAGCCAAAAGCAATTTTCTCAAATGGATGACGCTGAGAGATAGCATCTTGGACAGCTAAAAAATAAAAAAGGAATAAGGATAGAAAAATCAGAATAGGTCTCATAGGAAATAGATTTTGTTGACACGGAAAAAAATGGTAGGATTCAGCAGAAATCTCTTTGGATTAACCTGATACAATGAAGTTACTCCTTTTGCATCTCTTCTCCAAAAATCTCCTTAACTACCCAGCCCTTTCCCCATTCCTCTTGCTCTTTTTGAGTCCACAATTCGGGAAAAAAGATAACCTTCTGAAAACGAGGTGGGAGGTATTTTTGCCAATTAGTACCCCCAGTTGCAGCAATAGCATCGGGATCACGATGCAAAAAACGCACAGCAGATTTGTAGTGGGCCAATGGCCAAAATACATTGGCTTTTAAATCAAATTGTCGCATCAACTCCCTCAATTCCTTAGAAGGATTTTTCAATTCCGAATATTTTCTCCATAAGTTTTTATGTCGATAGCTGCCGATCAATTCTACCAAATGCTTTCCGTATTTGGCTTCAAAGCTTTTTAAGGTCAAGGTTTTTTTTCCTGTTGCCAGTTCTATGGCTCCTTGCTGCCAATACAGGTGCGAAAACAATTCTTGAGCAGACGATTCCCTACTAAAAGAATCTCTTTTACTTAGAGTGACCAAACGATAAGCGTCCGTAGCCATCAATTCAATTTCGCGAAATTGTGCACTTTGAAAACCAGAGGAGGGCAACAAGGACATGCGGAATTTCAAAAATTGCTCTTTTTCCATCCCTTTCCACATGACCGCAAAGGAACTAATCAACTGATCAAAATATAGTATTACCCGCTCTAGCCTACAACTAAAAAATTCCTCTGAAAGGGAAATTTGATTGGCAAGTTGCTCAAGTTCAGAGATAATGAGATTAAAATACAGCTCGGTGATTTGATGGTAAATGATAAAAATTTTTTCATCCCTAAAACTTGTTTTGGGCTGCTGCAAGGATAGCAAGGTATCCAAATGTATATATTCCCAGTACGTCAGGTAATCTGCATAGAGCAATCCCTCCAAATAAGAAACCATATCTTGGCCAGAAGCCTCAAACTTTTCTTGAAGTTGATTGATCTTTTCTAAAATCTTTGGGTCTAATGAGGAAGCGTCCATAGGAATTTTTACAAAGAAAGCATGTTAAATCAGCTCCTTTCTGCTTAATTTCGATGCAAGAATAGAGAAATTACTTGGGTAAAATTGAAGTTTTCCAGAATATAAACCAAATAAACCGCGGAGGCCATGGCAATCCAAAAATCTTTGAAGCAAGATCTTTTTGAAGGAGTAGATTTTCTTGATTTAGATGACTTATTGAGCGAGGAACAAAAATTAATTCGCTCATCTATCCGTGACTTTGTTAAAAAAGAAATTTCTCCCTACATAGAAGATTGGGCTCAACAGGCCCATTTCCCCTATGAAATTGTCAAGAAATTTGGTGAAGTCGGTGCGTTTGGTCCCCAACTTCCGGTCGAATACGGCTGTGGTGGCCTTGATTATATTTCCTACGGATTGATTATGCAAGAGATCGAACGGGGAGATTCCGGAATGCGATCTACTGCTTCAGTGCAAGGATCCTTGGTGATGTATCCCATTTATAAGTTTGGTTCTGAGGAGCAAAGGAAAAAATACCTACCCAAATTAGCCACTGGAGAACTTTTAGGTTGTTTTGGCCTTACTGAGCCTGACCATGGATCCAATCCTAGCGGAATGGTGACTAACTTTAAGGACATGGGCGACCACTACTTGCTCAATGGAGCTAAAATGTGGATCTCTAATTCCCCCAAGGCAGATCTTGCGATCGTTTGGGCGAAAAATGAAGAAGGAAGAATTCATGGCCTAATCGTAGAGCGGGGAATGGAAGGATTTAGCACTCCTGAGACCCACAACAAATGGTCCCTAAGGGCTTCGTGTACCGGTGAATTGGTCTTTGATAACGTTAAGGTTCCAAAAGAAAACCTGCTTCCAGGAAAATCAGGATTGGGAGCTCCCATGATGTGTTTGGACTCTGCTCGTTTTGGTATTGCCTGGGGTGCGATTGGAGCGGCCATGGATTGCTACGAAAGTGCACGGAAGTATGCTGCCGAGCGTATCCAATTTGGAAAACCTATTGCAGGGTTTCAGTTGACTCAGAAAAAATTAGCAGAAATGCTCACAGAAATTACCAAAGCTCAATTATTGGCTTGGAAAGTTGGCAAAATGATGAACGAAGGCACTGCCAAGACCGTTCACATTTCCATGGCCAAGCGAAATAATGTAGAAATGGCCTTGAATGTAGCTCGTGAGGCACGTCAAATTCATGGGGGCATGGGAATCACGGGAGAATACCCGATCATGCGCCACATGATGAATCTAGAATCGGTACTCACTTATGAAGGAACGCATGATATCCACTTGTTGATCCTGGGCAACGAAATCACGGGAATACCTGCTTTCAAATAAGGAAACAGAAGGACTCGAAATGGGATGAAAAGAGTGCATAGATTAAGGTTAAATTATATTTAATGATATGTTGAAAAATAATTTTTCAATTTTATTGATGTTTTTGGTATTTAACACAAATGCCCAAGTATCACAATTGAATGGCATTTTTGACCAAGTAGCTATTGATGCGCGTGCGGGGACATCCAATCTAACTTCGGGTGGAAGTGACACCACGAATGTAGTTTACGAAGTGGTGGAAATACAGCCAAGTCCTGCGGGCGGTATGGCAGGATGGAACAAATACTTATCAGAGAACCTACGCTACCCGCCAAATGCCCAACGGAAGGGCATAGAGGGTACGGTCATTGTTGCCTTCGTAGTGAATACAGATGGGACGACAACAGATATTGAAATATTGAGAAGTGTTGGGGGAGGTTGTGACGAGGAAGTAATTCGGATCGTCCAAGGTTCCCCCAAATGGACACCAGGCATGCAACGTGGCACGCCCGTCAGAACACGCATGCGCTTGCCTCTTCGATTTATGTTAGGAGGGACTGATACGAGCAGAGATAGCACCGAAGTATCCCTTAATGCGGTACCGCTCTCACCGGCTAAGGATGGGCAAGATTCAAGTCAAGAAAGTGTAGCGCTCTTTTTCGATGTGGTGGATACACCGCCAAGTCCTGTCGGCGGCCTTGAGGCATGGAGCAGGCACCTTTCGGAAAACTTGACCTATCCCACGTCTGCGAGAATGAAAGGAATACAAGGCACGGTGCTAGTGTCCTTTATTGTCAATACCGACGGCACTATTGAAGGGATTGAGTTGGTGCAGGGTATCGGGGGAGGATGCGACGAAGAAGCTATCCGCATAATAAAAAGTTCCCCTGGTTGGTCGCCGGGAATGATCAAAGGCAAGGCCGTTCGCACGCGCATGAAAATCCCTTTAAGTTTTAAACTAGGTTGATTTAGGGGTGGACCAAAATTACTTTGCGTCCTGCCTGCGGTAGGCAGGCTCTGCGCCTTTGCGGGGGAAAAAGAATATTATCCACCAAATTCGGGGCGCTCTTTTTTTAATCCCATTGACTAGGATTCGTCAGCATCTCTTGAAGGTCCTTCACAGTTGGGTTTGGATTCCCTGTAAGCAAGTAATAAATCAGTCGTGCATCGTCAGGATTGACTTCATTTCCATTTTTAGAAGCCTCGAGACGTCTATACAACCAGGCCCAGGATCCTTTTTCAAATGGCTTTGGCTCTTTCTTCGAAGAATCATTCAACCATTCATAAGCGGACAAAGGTGCTTTCAGGCCTTCTTTTCCATTCGTCTCTTTGACCAAAGAGACCAATTGTAATTGCTTGCCTTGAAAACTTTCTTGTAATTTCTCCCAGGTCCAACCTGTATGCGTCTCTCCTTCTCCAGGGTTATTTGCATGCTCTTGATCCCAGGTCGAGTACGAGATAACACGAACGAATTTAAGTTTGGTTGAATCCGCTTCATTCAAAGAAGTTCCAATAACCTCTAAAGGACCCGAAGCGAGGATAGTCAACGGGTTTTTCGATGAACTCTTATTAATAAGTTCTGTGATTTCAATGATTGCATAATTAGGTGCGGTGACTGCTTCAATAAACTTTGTTTTTTTGAATCCAAACTGATTTGCACCCAAAAAAGCACTCTCTCTCATTTGAGCATCTGCACCTGCATGGGTTTTGTTGGATCCCCAGGTGTGGCTGCTGAAAGAATACACCATCACCTTATCTTGGATTTCTTTTGCAGCCATCAAAGCCAAGGTCAATGGCGTCGCTCCCCATTCTCCCTTACCATGCTCATTCCCATCCGTCACCACCACAATCCGCTCCCCGGTGTAGGGAACAGTTTGAGCGCTTAGTCCTAAACTCAAAGTCAGGCAAAAAACGAGCGAAATTTTACTTATTTTTAAGTTTAACATCGTATAGTTAATTTTTTACTATTCAATTGGTTTAAGCACAATATATTTTTTTATTTTTAACTGAAATCTAGGTCGATTCTTCTCAAATTTTCGAGCGTAATTTCCTAGTCTACCCGACTTTTAATTACCAGCAACTGAACCGGATTAACCGGGTCATTGGTGAAAATGTAGATATTCCGTTGATCAATTCCTTTTCTACCGACAGGATCAAAGGTGAGTAGTAATTCCATTTGCTCTCCTGGAGCCAAGGTATTTTTGGATGCTTCCACTACAAGACATTCGCAGTTGTCTTGTATTTTTCTTAATTCTAGGGTCTTTTTCCCCAAGTTTTTCAACTCAATAGATTTTCTAATCACTGTACTTGAATTGATATCACCCAATTCAATTACTTTTTGAGAAATAAAGAGTTGAGGAACTTCATTCAACTGATCCTTGGTGATAGGAGCAAAGTAGTCGAAAAGATCTGCCAATACTTCAAGTTGTACTGATGAGTCAGCATTTTTGTTCCAAGTGAAAGTGACCAAATCGACCACTGCACCCAATTCAGGTCTTTGACTAGCATCGTAAGTCAATTGGATTAAACCGCGTTCCTGAGGTCGTACTTTATCTTGTAAAGGTTCCAATTTTATGTAGGAAGGAGCCACAAACGTGAAAGCATTTTTTTCTAAGGAAGACGTTCCGTGGTTAAAAAATTCGATGAATTTGATTTTTGGCTCATTATCGAACACATCCCCCATGGATATTTTCTTCATTCTAAAGCCTAAAGAGCCTATTTTTACAGGATAATTCTGCTCCAAATCTTTGGGATAGGGAATGGAGATTCCTTCAAGATAAATGGAATCCTGCACATGAGTTCCTCCTCCTTGCACGAGTATAAGTTTGGAAAAATAACCTGCAGAGGAGCTTGGATCAAAAGCTACTTTTATGCTTCCTCTTTGACCAAGAGCAAGGGTATCTTTAGAAAAAGAAACGGTAGTACATCCACATTCTGGAGACACCTGTACCAAATGAAAGGGCCCCGACTGGGTAACAGTAAATTCAAATTCCGCTGTTCGAAATCCCTCTTCTTCTAGTAAGGTGCCTAAATTGATTCGATCTACTTTCCAGATGAGTTTGGGCACACTGGAAGTTTGTGCAGGTAAGGATATGCTCAAAAAAACGCAAAAACCAAAAAGAAGGGAAAGAAATTTCATGTCTGCAAATAACAAAAAAAATGCCAGCAGAATATCTTGATTTAGTTAATTTGCATCAAAATAAGATAAATGGCGAGAGTTCTCACAGGAATACAAAGCTCAGGTAGGCCCCACCTCGGCAATATTTTAGGAGCTATTGTTCCTGCTATTCAATTGATCGAGCAAAATAGCAAAGAAGAATCCTTCATCTTCATTGCAGATTTTCACTCACTTACCAGCCAAAAAGATGGAACCATTCGTAAGCAAAATACACTTGCCGTAGCGGCAGCCTGGTTGGCCTTTGGTTTGGATATTGAAAAAACCATTTTTTACAGACAATCAAGAATTCCTGAAGTAGCAGAATTGAATTGGTACCTCAATTGCTTTGCTCCATTCCCCATGCTTGCCAATGCCCACAGTTTCAAGGACAAATCGTCCCGATTGGCAGATGTAAACGCAGGTTTATTCACCTACCCTGTGCTAATGGCTGCTGATATTTTATTGTATTCGGCAAATCTTGTACCCGTGGGAAAGGATCAACTGCAGCACTTAGAAATGGCTAGAGACCTAGCGAGTGCCTTCAACCATGCCATGGAAGAAGAAATCTTGACCCTCCCTGAAGCAAGAATTGCTACCGATGTGATGACCATTCCTGGTACGGATGGACAGAAAATGAGCAAATCCTACCAAAATATCTTGGATATCTTTTTGCCTGAAAAGGAACTCAAGAAAAACGTGAATGCCATCATTACGGACAGCACTCCTCTTGAAGAACCCAAAGATCCAGATACCTGTACCGTATTCAAATTGTATAGTTTGATGGCTACACCTGCCCAAACGCAGGCCTTACGCGCACAGTACCTGGGGGGTAACTTTGGCTACGGACATGCCAAAAAAGAACTTTTGGACCTCCTATTGACCAAATTCCAGAAAGAGCGGGAACGGTTTGACTTTTTCATGAACCATCCCGAGGAAATCGAAGCACGACTCCATGCTGGTGAAGCAAAAGCGCGTCAAATAGCACTTCCGCTACTCAATCGTGTGCGTCAAAAATTAGGATTTTTATAATCAAAATCATCACCGAACTTCTCGAAAATACTCCCGATCAAATAACCTAGAGTAAATCCATTGGGGTACTTTGTCGTGGTAAGGCATTAAATCTTGCAATACTTTTTTCTGGGTTTGGTGCGCTTGCATGACCTGGAGTGTTCTGGAAAAATAGGGCTGGGTACCAATGGAAAAATCAGGCAAAGGAAGTCCTTTTCCAGGTTCCTCTGGATAGTTTTCCTTAAATCCAGCAGAAAGTTTTAAGGCTACCTCGATTTGTTTTTTGCTTAAAGTGACTTGAAAAAGTTGCTTAGGTAAAAACCCCTGAGCTCCTCGATGTTTCAAAAATACCTGCTCTACAGCTTCACCAGTGAGGCGATGATCCGAATGTCCGTACAAGCCTACCTTGGAATCATAGGAAAGGAGTACATCGGGCTTTTGGTCGAGAATCAGCGTATGGACCAATTGCATCAGGCTATCCAAACCCAGTTCATCCAACCCCCCATCGGCATAGTCCAACTGAATCAGATGATCTACGCCAAGAATCTGAGCGCTTTGCTGCATTTCGCCTGTGCGCAAGCGAGCCAATTCTTGCTCTGTGGGAATATTGGCAGCATTTCCTTTTTCCCCTCGGGTCAAGCATACCAAAGTAACTTGGTGCCCAGCGGCCTTGAGTCCCATGACCGTACCTGCCACAGTTACCTCATCGTCAGGATGCGGAAAAATAGCCAAAACACGTTTTTTGGGGCTGGAAGGAATCAATTCTTCCCGCTTTTCTACATCCGAATCATGCAGCATAGTCCTACCCCAAACGATCAGGATCAGCGGGAAAAAAACCAACAGGACGAGTAGAAAAACTAAAATGCCTTTCCCTACTTTCTTCATTCCGATCGTTTCAAGGTGCTTAGGTAACTGACTAGATCACGGATTTCACGCTTCGAGAGTAAAGTACCCATCGGAGGCATGCTCGAAGCGCCTAAAGCTGTAGATGCAATCTCTTTTTTGGCAATCTCCTTCACTTCCGAACCCACCTGTACGCGCATGCTGTCTTTTTTATCTTCTAGGAGCAATCCAGTAACCTTATCACCAGCCACCAAGGTGAGGGTTATGGTTCCAAATCCAGGAGCCAATCGCTTGCTTGGCTCCACCAAGGCGATCAATAAATCTTGCTTGGAGAGGGTCTTTCCTATGTTATCTAATGCAGGGCCAGCATTTCCACCCATGTCGTCGTAGGCATGGCAGCGGATACATTGGGCGGTTTGATTTTGGAAAAAGATGTTTCGACCCCTTTCCACATTCCCTTCTGCAAGTGCACCTGCATATTTTTTCCAAGTTTCCCCACCTGCTTTTTGATCCAATAAGGCCTCGTATTGGGTTTTGAGGTTGGCCGAACCCGTTGCAAGTACCGCCTCTTCCAATTCAATCCAGGTTCCTTCTGGGAGTTTGCCCAACTTAAAGTCTTCCAAAATGGAGGTCCATTCCTTGAAATCCTTGCTACCTGGTAAACTACCCAAGGTAAGTAAAGCGGTCTGCTGTTCTGCAAGGGTTCTTTTCTTCAAAATCTCCATCAGCAGCGGTACTTTTTGGTCATTGGGAAGGGAAGTCTGTGCTATCAAGCCCAAGCCCGCGACACGCACCGCTTCGGATACGTCACGCATGGCATAACTGATGGCATCGCTGAGATTAGGTGCGGACATGGCCACTAAGGCCTGAAGAGCTTCTACTTTGACTTCTTGGGAAGGATCCGTTTTTAACTTGCCAAACAAAAAGTCCGCCATCTCCGTCATGCCCAACTTGCCCATGGCCTTGAGAGATTCTTTTCTCAATTCCATTACAGGACTTATGCTTGCGAGATCCCCGGTTTGGTAAGAAATGCGATTACTGCATTCAGGTTCTCTTCTTTACCTAGGCGATGATTGGCACTGATTGCCCGACGAATCAAGGGTTCGTTGGAAAAAGAAGTAGTAGCGAGGATGGAGGCCAAAGCAGGCAATGCCGCAGGCACTGAAAAGTCGTCATGAATAGCTCGAGCCGCTTCAGTAACAATTTCCTCTTCTTTATCTGCTAAAAACTTGGCTAATTCTGGTGATTGCAATCGTCTAAGGGCAAGAACTGCCCCCATGCGTACAGCCTTAGAAGAATGTGTGGAAAGTGCTGCCAAAGGAGCCACCTGCCCAATTTGTGACAAGGCATAGGACGCCCCATGGCGCAAAAAGGCATCTTCATCGTTATTTGAAGCCAACAATTGAATCAAGGGTTGGATCGCTGCCACATCCTTGGCTCTACCCAATGCTTCTGCACTAAAAAATCGTACCCGTGCATTTGCATGGGTCAAATTGGCAATCAACTCCTTGCTGGCTTCTTTGTATCGAATGTCACCTAACCATTTGGCGGCCTGAGCTTGAATCTCTGGATCGCTATCCTTTAGCAAGGCCACGAGTGGCTTGGCGTAGGACCTATCCTCCAATCGTGCCATCTGGCTCAACCCCAAAATACCATGGATGCGTGCAAGTTGATTGCTCTTGTCTGTGATCACCTGCTGGAACTGGGCAGCCCCTTTTTGGCCACGCTTCACCAACTCAAATTGTGCTTTGCGACGGATACGCATGTCTTCAAAGTATAATTTTGACTTCAGGTCAGTTTCTGATAATTTCTTGTAATCGGCTTTGATTTCAGCTTCAGTTTGCTGTTGCAAAGCCCAGCCTTTGGCTGTTTCATCGGTCAGCTTCCAGATACGCCCGTAGCCTTTATCGTTCCAGCCATTGACCCAATCTGCCATATACATGGATCCATCCGGTGCAAAATCAATACCTGTAGGCAGAAAATTACCTACAATTTTTTCAGTTTTTGTGAGTTCAAAAGAAGCTCCTTTGGGTTGCAATTGAAATGCGTGCAACCCAGAACCGGCAGCATTGCCAACAAACTCTACCACAAAAAAGTGATCCTTCCAGCGTTCTCCTAACCAGCACCTGGATTAAACACCATGCCGGTAGGTCCACTCACATAATTCATCAAGGCTGGCGTAATGTAAGAAGCCTGACCCTCCCAGCGCGGCAGGTACATTTTCTCATCCATCCAAACCTTATAGGTGTTGTTGTTGGGATCTCGGTACTTGCCAAACTGCCAGTTGATTCTCCATCCTGTATCAGAACCACGAGTGATGTACACCAAGCGTTCCTTTTCACCCGCATGATCCCCATCGTTGTCCACAGAAATAAGGTTGGTATGCTGATCAAACACAAACTCGTGCGTATTTCGAAGGCCCGAGGCAAAAATCTCAAAATCAGAGCCATCCGGGTTGGAGCGCGCAATCACCCCAGAATTTGCATAGTTGTACTCCGTGCCATCATCTCCTTTTCCATTAAATCCAATGTCACCGATACCCCAATAGATGCGTCCATCAGGGCCCATTTCGACTCCAGACATCCCATGGGCACCAAAACCGATGTGAATTCCATAGCCGTGTGAAAGGGATTTCTTTTCGTCCATGATTCCATCCCCATTCTTATCCTGCAACCTCCATAGGTCTGGACCTGCTGCTACATACAAGGCATCTTCAGTCTTCAATACCCCTCCGGCTACATCAGTGACCTCTTCATGGAAATCGTATACTTGCTTCTGTCCCCAGTCTGCTAGTCCATCTCCATCCGTATCTTTTAATTGATAGACCTCATTCCGCTCTTCCAGCATATCCTTCCAATCGTGAGATCCATCACCATTCAAGTCAGCCAGCCATTCGTTTTGAGCCGAACGCTCTGGAGACAATTCGGTTCGTAGGAAGTTTCGTTTGTCTTCAATGGTCTGCAAAGCAATGGAGCGAATTTCCCAATCCTGATGTCCTCGAATATCAAATTCAGCATTATTCCGGCGAGGCGACCGGGTATAATAAATGGAACCATCGTCTCCTACTTGCAAGGCAATGGGATCCTTTACCAAGGAATCCGTACCCCAAACATCCATTTTCAATCCCTCCACAAGGATAGGTGTCACTGAATTACGAGCCGCTTCTGCTTGGATGGCTAATTCTTCTTTGGTAAGGGTGGTAATTCTAGGGTCTACAGGTTCCTCTTTTTTGCAGGAAATAAAAAAAACAAGTAAAGTGAAAAAGTAGCTTGCTTTTCTAAAATTGATGAAATGAGGTTTAGACATAAAGAAATAGGCTATTTGAGAAAGAAAAATAAAAAAAACTGGAACCAATCCCTATTCAAATATGAAATCCTTTAAAAAATATGAATAAAAGGAATAAACTAGGTTTATACCCAATCTGGTACCCCCGACTACCACTGCCTCTACGAGAAGCACAGTTAAATCAAAAACTAATCTGCCCTAATTCGTCTTTATCCCGTACGTACCAAAAAAAAAGCTGCTTTACCAGCAGCTTTGATGTAGTCCGTACGGGAATCGAACCCGTGTTTTATCCGTGAAAGGGATACGTCCTAACCCCTAGACGAACGGACCATAGGGGGCAAAAATCTATCCTTTTTTAAAAGGTTGTGCAAATATAGAGGGTTCAATTTATAATCCCAAAGTAGGCACAGAAATTTCTTTGCCTCCTCCAACAAAAATGCTGAACCAAAGCAGTGAATATTTGCTTTAGTAAAAGTTACCTTTACAAAAATTTACCTCATTGCTACACATGTCTCCCTATTCCTCTCCCATACGCATAGCCATCAATGGATTTGGTAGGATTGGTAGGTACACTGCCAAACTCCTCCTCAGAGACAGTAGATTTGACCTAGTGGCCATAAATGATTTGGCAGATCCCGCTGCCATGGCACACTTACTAAAGTATGATTCCATCCATGGAAAATTTGATTCAGAAATTACGCTAGAGGATAGTTTTCTCCGAGTAGATGAGAAAAAAATAATCTTATGCTCCCGCTCTCAGCCTGAACATCTTCCTTGGAAAGAATTGGCCATAGATGTAGTCCTGGAATGCACGGGGAGATTTACTTCTACAGGGGATGTATCCAAGCACTTGGAGGCAGGTGCGAAAAAAGTAATCCTCTCTGCACCCTCCCAAGACCATGCTATTCCCATGATCGTAATGGGTGTAAATGATCACCTGATTACTGGCAATGAAAAGATCATTTCCAATGCGTCCTGCACCACCAATTGCTTGGCACCCATGGTCAAAGTACTTGAAGAGCATTTTGGTATTGAAAGAGGTTTTGCCTCTACCATACATTCCTACACTAACGATCAAAACCTACATGACGCTCCCCATAGAGATTTGAGAAGAGCAAGAGCTGCAGCCTATTCCATCATTCCGACCACTACCAATGCAGGAAAAGCTTTGGATAGGGTAATTCCTGCATTAGCAGGAAAAATTGAAGCCTCGGCCATGAGAGTCCCGGTACCTGATGGTTCTCTCACCGATTTGGTGGTGACCCTTTCTCGAGAAGTCACTACGAATGAAGTAAATCAAGCTTTCAAAAGAGCAGCAGCATCAGATCTCAAGGGTTACCTGCAAGTGGAATCCGATCCTATCGTATCTATGGATATCATAGGGAACCCCCATTCCTGTATCCTAGATGAAGCTTTGAGCAGTGCCAAGGGAAATCTGGTGAAAGTAGTAGCTTGGTACGACAACGAATCGGGCTATGCCAATCGATTAATGGATCTCCTAATAAAGATTAATCTAACTGAAGCAAAAAAGTAGTTAAACCTCTCTAAAGAAAATAAATCAAGCATCTTGGTGATCTTACTGTATTCTTCTCACCTGATAATCTTTTATTGTGCTTTCGACAACGATTTTTTCTAGTTTCCCCGCATGGTAATGATATTCCGTGGTGTTGCCATTTAGTATTATTTCATAAATACCGGCACCAATTTTTTTTATAGGTGAAGCTTTTCCATATACTTCAGATAAAAACATCTCATTCCCGCTAGGCTCATGAAAAAACATTTTTGTGCTGCACCAAGAATGTGGGCCCGGGAGGGGAGATTTATTGGAATACTTGTAAGAAGTGGCATCAACGGTGTATTGGGAACCATTCCAAATTATTTTTGAAGTAAAATTCCCTCTATTGGTTTTAGAATCAGAGTAAGCCTTGGTGATTTTCCCTCCAACCAAATGGGCTCTATTGTTTAATCGCAAATCTACGTCTCCAAATAACCAGAAGCTGACCTGACTATCCACTTTATAAGCTATGGAATCCTTAAATGATACTTTTTGTGCTGTCATTTGACCAATTTGTATTCCTAGCACTACAATTTCAAATCGAGCCGTTTCTGTTTGTTGTTGTGCAAATCCCTCCAAAGAGAAGAAGTATAAAAGCAAAAACAATATGGGCGTTGTATGTGTAGGAAAGGTTTTCATGTGCTAAAGAACCTAAGGTGAAAAGGATGTCTTTAGAATTGATATGATCTTAATTTAATAAAAATCAAGTAGCAAAAATTAACTCTCACCCTTTTTTTTTGAAAATCTAAGGGTAAATCTTTCCCAATCCTGCTGCGTATCCACGTCATAGAGCGTGGGCAAAAGTTGATAACTCAAGCTATATTGATGTAACGCATCAAGGGTTTGGGTCATCACGAGATCGGTACTCCAGGAAATCCCATCAAATAAATAAGGAAAGGAAGAATTCATTCCGATCAAGTAATATCCACCATCTTCTGCAGGACCCAATACCACTTGGAATGTCTCTAGCAGGGTGAAGGCTCGAACAAGGTGATGGGCCTTAAGTTCAGGACAATCCGTTCCAATGATTACGAGCTGTTCGTAGCCAGCAGCCATGACCTCTTCCAGGGCATTTTTCATTCGTTCTCCTAAATCTTTACCTATTTGAATCCGAAGACGATGGTTTTTTTCCGTGTGATACAAAGGAATTTCATCAGAAAAATATACAAAAATTTCAGCCATATCGGTTGGGATCTCCTTGTAGGTAAGTGCCACCATTTCGGAGTATATACCTAGGGCCTTTTCCTCCCCTACTCCTTCAGCCAACCTAGTCTTCACCTTGCCTAGAATAAGGTTTTTTTGAAATACGATAAGTGCATTTTTTTTCATGAAGCTACGCGTAAAAACATCCTGTAAGGAAGTTGAGGACCATAGGTGAGTAATGGTATCACATCAGTCCAAACAGCCTGGGAAGTAGTAAAGATAGCTCAGGGAATATCATAATAAGAGCCAAGGCAATAACCATAGCCAAAAAGAAAGGCAGCAGAGGCCGCAATACTTGGGTTAAGGAGATTTTTGCGATGGATACCCCAACAAATAGTAAGGATCCTACCGGAGGTGTACAAAGGCCAATACACAAATTGACTACCATCATGATACCAAAATGAATGGGATCCACCCCTACATTGGTAACCACAGGAAGGAAAATAGGAGTAAAAATCAACACGGCGGGGGTAATGTCCATAAACATCCCTACAAAAAGTAAAATGAGGTTGATGACAATCAATATCACCCATTTATTATCGCTTAGGGTAAGCATAAACTCACTGATCATTTGGGGTATGTCTTCTGCTGACATGACCCAAGACATGCTCATGGATGTTCCTATGAGCAATAGCACCACGGCAGTTGTTTCGGACGAGCGCACCAAAATACCCGTAAATTCACTCCATTTCAGTTCCTTGTAAGCCAAGGAAAGTAACAAAGTGTATACCACCGCTATGGCTGAGGCCTCTGTAGCAGTAAATACTCCTGCCACAATGCCTCCAATCACCAAGACTAGAAGGAACATACTTGGAATAGCTCTCCAAAAAGATCTTGCCAAGTACACCAAACTCACCTGCTCCCCTTCAGGAAGCTTTTTCTTTTTGATAAAATAGGCTGCACAAATCATCAATGAAATTCCCAAAAGAATTCCTGGAAGGTATCCTGCCACAAACAAGGCTGCTATGGATACTCCCCCACTAGCCAAAGAGTAAATAATCAACACGTTGGAAGGTGGAATAATCAATCCGGTAGTCGACGAGGTAATGTTGACTGCAACTCCTAAGGTTTTGGGATAGCCTTCTGCATCCATTCGCTTGCCAAGAATACTTCCCAAGGCAGAAGCTGCTGCCGCTGCCGATCCAGCAATCGCTCCAAAGAGCATGGCAGCAATGATATTGACATAAAGCAAGCCACCAGGCAATCTTCCCATCAAGCCTTTAGCAAAATCTATCAAGCGATTGGCAATTCCGCCTTTGTTCATGATTTCTCCAGCCAACACAAAGAAAGGAATAGCCAACAAAGAAAAACTATCTAAACCTGTAGCCATACGCTGGGCTATGGTCGTTGCTGCGGGTAAGGTAGCCACGGTCACCGTAAGGGTAAAAAAGCTGGATAAACCCAAGCACCAGGCTACAGGTACGCCCAAGGCCAACAGGCTTACAAAACTGAATACCAAGATTAAAATGCTCAACCACTCCATAGCTAGTTTTTAAGTTTAAAACATTGCAAACAGTGATAGCCATGGTAATACACCACCAAAAGACCAGATAAGGGGACAATTCCATATACCCAAGAAAGGGGTACTTGTAAGGTGGCAGATTTCTGTTGCAAGAGATGAGAGAGGTACACCAAATTGCCCCCTCCCCAAACCATCACCACAGCGCCAAAAAAGATAACAAATCCGTGAATGAGCAATTGAAGGAATAACAAATTCTTGCCTGAGAGTCTTTCGGGTAAGATATCAATTGCCAAATGTCCGTTTTTACCAGAGACGTAGGCTGCCCCCAATACCCCAAGCCAGATCATGCTATATCGGGAAAGTTCATCGGTAAAAGAACTTGGATCGCCCAACACATAGCGAGACACCACCTGCCAAGTTACGTTCAACACCATCAAAGCCATCAGCACAGTAATGAAGCTACGAATACATCGATCTAAAAATGATTTTATCTTCATAAGCCCGTGTTTTGTATCCTCTGGAGCAATCTCCTTAAATGAGGTTGCTCGGTGAGAATTTGGTCATAGATGGCCTTAGTTTCCTTGATAAAGGGTTCTTTAGAAGGGTATGAAATCTTTACTCCGGCTTTTTCCACTTCGGTGAGGGATTCTTCTACCGCCTTTTTCCATAATTCGGCCTGATAGACCGCTGATTCGTCTGCTGCTTCTTGCAGCCATTGTTTTTCTTGAGGGCTCAGCTGCTCCCAGACAATGGTACTGACCAAAACCACGTCTGGTATAGCTGTATGCTCATCTAGTGCATAAAATTTGCACACTTCGTAATGCCTGGAATTGTAAAAACTAGGAGGGTTATTTTCAGCAGCATCCACAATCCCTTGTTGAAGTGCGGTATACAACTCGCCATAGGCTACTGGAGTGGGCGAGCCCCCCATTCCTTTAATCATAGCAATGGCCATTTTCGATTCCTGTACGCGTATTTTCTGTCCAGCCAAATCCTGAGGAGAGTGGATAGGTTGTGTTTTACTATAAAAACTTCTTTTACCTGCATCGTAAAAACATAGCCCGCGGAGTCTATATTTTTCTGAACTCATCAATAACTCTTTGCCAATTTCACCACCTAGCACCTGCGCGATGTGATCGTCATCTCGAAACAAAAATGGAAAGCCCAACACACTAATTTCAGGAGAGAAGTTTTCTAGGGAGGCTGCTGAAACTTTGGTCATTCCCAAACTTCCAATTTGAAGAAGTTCGAGCAACTCCCTTTCCGTACCAAGCTGCTGGTTGGGATAAACTTTTACGATTAGTTTACCTCCCGACTTTTCTTCCAATCGCTCCCCCAAAAAGATCATGGCCTGGTGCACTGGATGAGATACTACTTGGGCATGACCCATTTTAATTACCTTGACACCTGTGTTCAGTTGACAGCTGCTCGCTAGCATCAGGAGAAAAAAGCTAAAATAAAAAATTTTGAAGTGCATTAGGCTGTAGGTCTAAGCGAAGTAATGATTTGCATTGCCTGAGCAATATCTCCTTGGATTTGGACGTAATTTTTGGTTTGAATGGCCTCCTTGCTCAGCAGCTGTGAACCCATACCCACGCATAATGCTCCCGCTTCAAACCAAGATTTAATCGAATCCAAGGTGGGTACTACTCCTCCCGTTGGCATCAGCTCAATCCGGGGCATCACCGCATGCACCGATGGGATAAAGGATGGTCCAAGCAAGTTGGCAGGGTAAATTTTTACCAATTCAGCTCCCAATTCTTGGGCCACAAAAACTTCCGTGACGGTACCACATCCTGGTATCCAAGGTACCCCATGCTTTGCACAGTATTCACCTAAAGCAGGATGCATTACGGGAGCTACAATAAATTCGGCACCTGCATCCAAAAAAACTTCCGCATCGCTGGGCTGATAAATGGTACCTGCCCCCAAGGATAGTCCTGGAAGCTTGCTTGCAGCTAATTTTAACTTAGGGAAAATGGCCGCTGCCTCCTTACCCCTATTCACCAATTCAATCACACGAACTCCTCCTGCATAGGCTGCATGAAGAACTTCTATACAAACCTGTTCATCGGGATGAAATAAAATAGGCATCATCCCAGCAGCATGCATCTTGCGTATAAAGGAAGTAGGATTTCTCATTAACGTTTTATTTTTCCAAGGCTTTGTCCAGAAGCTACTTCCTGTATTTCTGCCAAGGAGCAAAGTAAAATATCACCCGGAACCCCATGCTTCAAGGCCCCTGCGGCCATGGCAAATTCTATGGCTTGCTGAGGTTTGAAGTGCATTAATCCATAGAGTAAACCTCCAGCAAAAGCATCTCCTGAACCCACTCGATCTACAATGTGGGTCAGTGCATACGTCTTAGATGAATAAGATTTTTTAGCACCATGCAACTCAGCACTTAGTTTATTTTCTGAGGCACTACTGGATTGCCTGTCCGTTTGTGCCACGTAAGTCAATCGTGGGAATAGATCGTAAATTTCTTTTTTTGCCTCAGAAAACTTTTTCCAGCTTTTGTGGAGACAAACGTTAAAATCTTTCAGCCCTCCAATCATCAAGCTACATCCCTCCATCAAAGGAGGCATGATCTCATGGGGAGCTTTGCCGTATTTCCACAAATTGCTTCTAAAACTCAAATCCCCACACACTGGGATCCCTTTTTCATTTGCTTTCTGAATTGCGGTCTTTACTAATTCTGCACAAGCCTTTGACAAAGCAGGGGTAATACCAGACCAATGAAAATAATCTGCCCCATCCAAAATCGTATCCCAATCCAACCCCTTCCCATCGAAAGTGGAGAAAACAGACCCAGCTCGGTCGTAAATGACTTGGGAACTACGCTGCATGGCCCCATGCTCCAGGTAATAGACCCCCATCCTCCCTGAGCAGCACCTACATTGGCCTCAGAACCTCCAAATTCTACATCAAAGGAATGAGTTTGGAAAAAACGCTGCTGTCCGGGGGGAGAAAGGCGGAGCATCACTTCCCCTAGCGTAACAATTTTCTTCATAGAAGAATAAATTTTTATCTAATTTGACCAAAATAAGGAATAAAAATGATGAATAATACTTCCCTACTCTTAGATTCTTCCGACAACCTCGGGGTGGCACTCACTGACTTAGCTGCTGGAACCCCGGTCGAACTTGGTCCGCACCGATTAGTTTTAGGAGAATTTATCGCAGGTAAACATAAATTTTCTTTACAGGAATTCAATATCGGAGATGACCTATACCTCTATGGAAGTATCGTGGGGGAAGCCACTAAAAAAATCCCCAAAGGACATGCCATTACCTTAGGCAACATCAAACATAAAACCACTCCTTATACCCTGACCACAGGAAAGTATCACTGGAAGTCACCTGAGCTCAGTGCGTGGAAAGATCGAGAATTCTTGGGATACAGGCGAGCTGATGGGCAGGTAGGTACCGCCAATTATTGGTTGGTATTGCCCTTGGTTTTTTGTGAAAATACCAATATCAAAACCCTGCAAGAAGCCTTTGAAAATGCTTTGGGTTTTGCACAACCCAATCCCTATGAATCGTTAATCAAGGCCTGGATTGCAGATGCTAACTCACCCGCTAGTTCGAATTCATCCCTAGGCATTGCAACCTCTCCTACTAAAATTTTTGAAAATATAGATGGAATCAGATTTTTAACGCACAGCTTGGGATGTGGCGGCACTCGAGACGATGCGGCGGCACTTTGCCAACTTTTGGCAGGCTATATTCACCACCCCAATGTAGCTGGAGCTACCGTTCTTAGCCTTGGTTGCCAACATGCACAAATCAGTTTGCTACAGGAAAAATTGGATGCCTTGCATTGCAAAAAAACAGTCATCCTTTGTGAACAGCAGCAAGAGGGAAAAACAGAGGACCTTCTTGCCAAAGCCATTAGAGAGACCCTAGAAGGTTTGAAAGAAGCCAATAAAGCCAGGCGTGAGCCTTTTCCTTTGAGCAAGTTGGTAGTAGGTTTAGAGTGTGGGGGATCAGATGGGTTTTCTGGGATATCTGCTAATCCTACCTTGGGGCATGTTTCAGATACTCTCGTTGCCTTGGGAGCAAGTACCATTCTCTCCGAGTTTCCAGAACTCTGTGGAGCAGAACAAAACCTTATCCATAGATGTACCCACGAGGACCTAGCAAAGAGATTTATTCAATTGATGGAAACCTACGAAGCTGCCGCTCAGCGAGTGGGTAGCGGATTTGACATGAATCCTAGCCCTGGAAATATTAAGGATGGCTTGCTCACAGATGCGATCAAATCCTGTGGAGCAGCAAAAAAAGGCGGGACAGCTCCAATCAGCGATGTATTGGATTATCCCGAATACCTAAAAGTGTCGGGACTCAATCTTTTGTGTACCCCAGGCAATGATGTAGAGAGTACCACTGCGCTGGCAGGTAGTGGTGCTAATCTTATTTTATTTACAACTGGACTTGGTACCCCCACAGGTAATCCCATTTGTCCAGTAATAAAAGTGTCTAGCAACACCCAGGTATCTTTGAAAATGCCAGACATCATCGATTTCAATGCCGGTACCATCATTACAGGTGAAGACACCCCAGAAAGTGCTGGCAACAAACTGCTTGAATTTATGATTGAGGTGGCTAGTGGAAAGGTCTTAACCAAAGCAGAGGAAAGACGTAACTTCGATTTTATTCCTTGGAAAAGAGGAGTTTCCTTATGAGCTCAAAACGTAGTCAGCCAATAAGTAAAAACCTTGCTTGGGATGCCTTATCCCTAATTTGCTTAGCCTTTTGGTATTCTGGGGAGTGGTACCAGGCTAGGGCTTTCTCCTTGCTAGGAAATTCCAATAAAACCAAGCGGTCCTGGCTCCAATTCCCTTCTAAGGCAAGTACAGGAAGGCCCCTAGCGACAAACTTCCCTTCGTATTTTTCAATAATTCCTGGAGTTAATTTTTTATATTCTTCGTATAGGTTCCAATCTTGGATACCTACTTCCACGAGCATAAAGGCAGCCATAGTAAGGTAAGGTTAAAATGAAGGTGGAAAACTAATAAACTATGGCTAACTCAAAGCAAAAAATCCTTCAATTTGGTACTGGAAATTTTTTGAGAGGATTTATTGAACCTATGGTCCAAACCCTTCAAGAAAAAGGTTATCCATTAGAAGTAATCCTTGTTCAAAGTACAGGTGGAAACACCCTGGAGGAATTAAGAAAACAAGAATTTAACTACTCCTTGCACCTTGCTGGGATTCACCAGGGTGTTGTTGTACAAAAAGAAAAAAAAATAGCCTGCATAACCGAAGGAATTAGTTTGCCTCAGGATTGGGAAATTTTCATGTCCTATGCCCGAGATCCCGAGGTGAAATGGATACTATCCAATGTGACCGAGGCAGGCTTGGTTTGGGAAGAGGAGCTTGACGCTACGGTACCTGCAACCTCTTTTCCAGCTAGGCTTACCCAGTGGCTATACCAGCGATTTAGGTATCTTCCCCAGCAAGATACCCTCCTATTGCCTTGCGAATTGCTTCCTTCCAATGGAGAACTCCTAAAAAAATGGGTAAAGCAACATGCCAAAAATTGGAGCCTTTCGGAAGATTTTCTTTCTTGGGTGGAAAGCACCTGTAAATTCTATACCACCTTAGTGGATAGGATTGTCCCGGGACACCCTAGACTTGAGAAGAATCCAATCGAGCAATTCAAAGATCGTTTTGCAGTACAAGCAGAGCCGTATTGCTTTTGGGGAATCCAAGGCGGGAATTCTGATAGAGCTAATTTACCTTTTCTAGACAGCGATCACGGGGTAGTTTTGTGCGATTCCTTAGATTTTTTTATCAAGAGAAAAATTACCCTCTTAAACGGCTTGCATACCTACATGGCTGCCTTAGGAAGGTGCAGGGGAATTGGCACCGTACGAGAATATTTGATGGATGAAAAAAGACAAGCAGAAGTCCATCACCTTCTTTTTGAAGAACTATTGCCCTACTTACCGGGACCCCAAGAATCCCTGCAACTCTATGCTGCTGAGGTAATGGAAAGGCTATTGAATCCTTTTGTTCAGCACCAACTTCGAGACATCTCCCTTCATTCCATATCCAAATTTTCCGCTCGACTCAAACCCGTATGCCAATTATATGAAGCCCAGGAGGGCGGACTACCCAAAGAACTGGCAAAAGGCTTGGTTGCACTTTGCTTGGTTATGCTCAGGTTTACCGATGAAATGAGGGATAAAGAAGAAAATTTGAAACAAATCGAGGAAATTAAAAAACAACCGAAAAACGAAATGGAAAAGGTTATTCAACTCAGTCAATTATTTTTTGGACTTTCCTCTCGCCCCGCAATACAATCGGCCTACAAGGAATTAAGTAATGCTGACGCTTAGTTTTCTTCAAATCCTAAGCCAGCCGAGAATCGCGTCTTGGCGTAGGCCGTGCGCAATTTGGCTGCAAGGTCATTGAGCGTAATTCTAGAATCAAATACGGCTACTTCTCGGGCATTGACTAAGAACAGACTGCTTTCTCCAATTGAAAATCTACGGGTTTCTCCTTGCAAAAGAGCTTCTAGCGTTTTTACGTTTGTACTGATAGTGGCTACTTGGCTATTCAAAATTTTCCATGAGTTTAACTCCGCTTCTAATTTTCTCCTCAGTTCGAATTCCTTCAGCTCCCTTCCAGTCTGTTTGATTTCAATCTTGGCTTTGGTCTGTCCCAAGGAACCTCTCGTGCTCCTCAATAGCAAAGGAGAGTAAAGAGTAACTCCCCACTTGTAATTGTTTTCAAGGAAAGGAGAAGGTCTTGCACCCGCAATATTTTCGGTAAGAAAATTATACTTCAACTTCATTACAGGCAGGAGTTCTTGAGTTTTTAACCTCTTTTCTACATTTAAGCTAGCTAGATCCACATCGGTTAGCCTTAATACAGGATGGGCAGATACCCTACTTCGCAATTCCTCCTCATCTGGAGCAATTTGACTCTGTTCAAACAAATCTTGGGGTACAATCTCCTGATCCAACACCATAGGCTCACCATTTTCACTCCAAAGAAAAGTGGATAGCAATTGGGTACTCGAAAAGAGTTCATTCTCCGCTGTCTGCAATCTATATTCTCGGTTTAAAAGTTGGGATAAGGCTTCTACGGTGTCTATGGCCGCTTGATCCCCCAAATCAAAACTTCTTTTTACTGCATCAAAGCGAATTTTTGCTAGGGTTAATCCCTCTTGAAGTACTTGTTTGTTTTCGTATGCAGCAGCCCATCTCCAATAGGCATCCGTAGCTTGCAGATGAAGTTCGTTGAGCAAGACGCTACGTTCCGCCTCAGTTGCTTGTTGGTATAACTGCGCTTTTCTTAACATGGCCCGACGATCATCAAACATCAAGCCTTGTCCTAAGTTCACAGAAGCTCCTGCAGAGAGTAATCCATTACCCGGAAGCGAATTTTCTGAATTGACAAAACGACCGTTGTTTTGCTCAAAATTCCCATTCAATTCTACCCCCATCCAGGTGGGGATAAGCACCCCTGCTTCTCTTTTTTCAAAATAGGTGGATTGATTGAATTCCTTTTTATCCAAGTTGCCATAGAGCATAGGATCAAATCCACCCCGGGCTTTTAGCACCTCAGTATCTCCCAAGCGCAAGGTAAGCTCTGCCTGTACCGCCACAGGATGATTTAACTTGACCCATTCCATATAGGTCATAAAATCCAGTCTCAAAGAATCTTGAGCAATCCCACTCCAAGAGAGGAAAAAAAGGTAAACTAAAAGTATGATCCTTTTCATTTATCAGAAGTAGCGGTTTTATCTTTTTCTTCTTGGGTATAATAATCTGCTGGGAATCCATTCAATTGCCTCCAGAGTTCGTACCATACAGGGACATCATTAAATAAGTTAATTAGAGGTAAATCCACCGGTTGAACAAACATTTCTACCGCCAAGGCAGCATTAGCAGGAACAATGTTGACTATTTCAGCACCTTCCTTAATGGTTTCACCTATCCCCACCTGTATGGCTTTCGCAATAAATCCATTTTGCGGAGCTAGAATGTAGCGGTACTGTGAACGCTGCTGGTAATTGGAATATTGGTTTTCCAATTTTGTCACTGTGGCTTCTGCGTCAAACTGAGAAGACATGGCGGTAAACATCTCCGATTTGGCTTTAGCTACCTTGTCTTTGTATTCATTGTCTATAGCATTCAAATCAATTTTCGCAGTAATAAATTCATTTTTACTGCTCATCCATTTATTTTCTGCAGCAATCAAATTGGCTTGAACCTCCTGAAACTTCAGTCTCCTCCCTTCCAAAGATGTAACTGAAATTAATCCTTCCTTTGAAAGTTGCTCGGCACGGTCCAATTGGTATTTCCCAATGTCGTAATTGACTTTGGCCTGAACGAAACTGATACTATCCGATTGAACTTTAAAACGGGTATTTTCCAGGTAATTTTTGGCTTGCTGAATCTTCAATACATTGTTTTTCTCCAAGGCTGAAATTTGACTTTGCAAGGCTATAACTTTTTCCCCGTAGGATTCTGCAGAAAGCGCTTTCGCATCTACCTGTTGCTGGGTTCGTGGCAACAAAAGGGAGTCAAAATACTCATCTTTTACTTCCGAAATTCTCAAGATGGTATCCCCTGCCTGAACATAATCCCCTTCTGCCACATACCAACGCTCTATTCGCCCGGGAATAATGGAGTGAATGGTTTGGGGCCTTTGATCGGGCCGTAAAGCGGTTACATAGCCTTTTGAACGAATATTTTGAGTCCAAGGCAAAAAGAGTAGGAGAAAGAAAAACGCAATTACCCAAGCCAGAATCTTTACTCGCTTGTATCCTAATTGCTGGGGATGAGAAAGGACCAAACTTTTAGCATCACTAAAAGGAAGTAAGTCCTTAATCCTATTTTTTGAAATATTCAACATGCTTACTTCTTTTTAAAGCGTAAATAATCTTCAAATTTTCCTTTAAAAGCTATTTTGCCAGAGTCCATCAAAATAATTTCGTCTGCCTGCTTTTGCACCTGTTCTTCATCAGAAATCATCAAGAGCGTCCAAGGACCATGAAGGATGTATTGAATCATTTTTTCTTTGACCAGTGGGTCTACATAATTGAGTACATTCTCCATGATCAGAGCCTTGGGTTCGCCAACTAAGCCTCTTGCCAATAAGATTTGGTGAGCAATGGTTTTAGACAATCCTTTTCCTTCCGGCTGGAGGACGGTATCAAGTCCAAGAGGGATTTGATAGATGTATTCGGTAAGCCCTACCAAGTCAATGATTTCATTCAACTGATCAGGTGGGCATTCTCTACCCAAACAAATGTTTTCGTGTAGGGTACCGTTGAAAATTTGTTGAAGCTCTAGGAAATCCCCGACCATGCCTCTAAATTTTTCTAGGTTGATCAGCTCTAGGGAAAGGTCATTGATCAAGACTTTGCCTTGGTACTGTTCGTACAAACCGGCAAACAAGGCCATCATAGCACTTTTTCCACTTCCACTCTTACCCGTAACGACTACCTTTTTTCCAGGGTCTATGGTTAAGGTAACTCCTCTCAATAGGGGTTGATTTGCATCTGCAGGCTGAAAATGAACCTCTTCCATGCCAAATTTCAATCCTCCAGCAAGAGGCTCTATTACCTTATCACTTGGTTCATGATGCTCCAAATCCAAGTCCATAATTTGACCTAATTTGTCAACAGAAACTAAGGTATCGTAAACCGTTTCTAAGGAAAGGATAAGTTTTTCAACCGAATTTACTACCAGCACAATGATGACTTCTGCAGCAACAAATTGCCCAATAGAAATTTGGTCATTGATCAACAATAAGCTTCCAGCTACGAGCAAACTGGTTACAATTAACACCTTAAATCCTACCATCACCTTGTATTGAAAAATCAATACGTTGAAATGGTTTGATCTAAATTCAATGTATTTCTGAAGGAGCTTATCTGCTCGTAAGATGGGTAGATTGGTCGTACCCACGAGTTTAAAGGAATTGAGTGTCCTGCCCACCTCCTCTAACCAAAATGCTGTTTTATACTTGTAGTTGGATTCCTGCAGGGCTGTATTCATTCCCTTTGGTGCAGTGAAGTAAAAAATTAATCCTAAAATCCCTAAAAGTCCTAATCCAAAAATAATAAAGCTTGGGTGATAGAAAGAAAGTAGCAATAAACCGAAAACTACTTGAAGCAAGGCCGATGAAAAATCGATGAGGATTTTTGCCATTCCTTTCTGTAAGCTTACCGTATCAAAAAACCTATTCACGATTTCGGGGCCGTACTTGCCATGAAGAATCTCAGTCTTGATACGAGGCAATCGATAGGCTATGGAAAGCCCCGATTTAGAAAAAATCCTTTGTTGGAATTTTTCCATGATTTGCAGCTGTGAAATCTGCAAAAATCCACCAAATATCACCCCTATGGCCACAATAAGTACCAAAATAATCCAAGATGTAGTGATTCTACCCCCCAAAATAAAGTTGAGGATCGCTTGGATACCCAAGGGCAATGACAGCGTAATCAAACCATTAAGAACAGCATAAAAATAAATCGCATAGACTTGATTCTTTTCTTCTTTTAAAACAGAAAAGAACCTTTTTATCGGAGTGCTTATAGATTCCTGATGCATTATACAAGGGCTTTTGTCACGAGTTGATGAAAGAAATTATACCGAACCTCATGGCTAGCTTCCGCATCTACCATACCTGGCAAATGCTGAGCATTGAAGGACTGCAATAAGGCAGACTCCATGATGGTGGAAACTAAAAATTTAGGGAAAGGATAATCGGGATTAATTTCTTTGACGATAGAAGAAATTCGGTCCCCAAATTTGTACACCTGCGAAAAGATTCCCGACGCATGTTCTTCATCCACTTCCTTGGTCAGGTAACCTTTTATTGATTCATGAACTACAATAGTTCTCAAGATTTCAGGATCTAAAAAATCGTTTTGACGGTACATAGGACCGTCTACGAGCAAGTGAAGAGCGATTTCGAGTCGGTCCTTTGCATCGGTCATATTGGCTGTGGAAAAAACAAGATTATGCTCCAGCCAAACCCAATACCAAGCATTGAGATAGAGTAACAATCTATGCTTATTTTCAAAATAACGGTAGATAGCGGGCTCGGTACTCCCGATGATTGCTGCCAATTTCTTAAAGGTAAATTGTTCCATTCCAAGATTATGGATCAACAATGCCCCTTCTTTTACTATCGAAAGCCCTAATTCCGAACTGTAAGGATCCTTCAAATACAAGTTGGAATTGACATCTACCTTGAGTTTTCTTAAAATGGATTCCATTTATTTAATTGGTGTTTCTGTGTGAATAACGTTAAAGAATTAAAAAATGTTTGCTTTTCAATCATTTTTGTTAGTAATAATAACAAAAATGATAATAATCCTTTCATTTTCAAGCGAAAGACTGCTTTTGAAAAGAAAAAAATTATTGCTATTCCCTCTCACTCATCGCCTTAAGGGATGTTAGCCGGTCTGTTTGCCAGACCAAAAGGCCCAAAAAATAAGAATGGGGTGAATCAATAGCAGGCGGATCCATCCCAGTGCCACCGGTACACAAAGTCCCCCAGCAATGCATGAGCCTACCTGAATAAAATAAACATGGGAGGGAATAAAAGCCAATAGCAACAAAACAATTCCCCAGGAAGCATATTTTCTAAAGGATTTTATCCATAATCCTATGCCCAAGGCTACTTCTACTACTCCGGAGATCCAGTTGATTTGGTTAGGAAAAGGAAAGTAAGGTGGAATAAGGGGAAGATAAAAATCTGGCGAGAGGAAATGATTAGCTCCAGCCAGGATAAAAAAAAGGCCAAAACCATAAAGAAAAATGAGCTTCAATACGTTCTTCATCACCTATAAAAATTTTATTTAAGCTCCTCCAGATCAAAATCTTTTCCAATTCCCCAACGAAGCAATTCTTCAAGGGTATACCATTCTAGGGTGTCAAGATCTTTGATAGAAAAATTATCCCCAGAAATGCGAGACATGATCTCAATAATCCTTACTTCCCCTTGATTGACAAACCTGTAGACTCTTCCTACCCGCAAATTGTCTATAGCCAGGGCCATTACCTTTTTTCTTGAATAAGGACTCCGGTAGCTTCAAAAGTGATTTCCTTTTTAGGAGCGATGATTGCCTCTACCTCCTGCTTGGCTTTTCCTTGATCTTCAGCATAGTGCCTAAGGGTCTCCACATCGGTCTCTGTCACCTTAGCCACTCCCTCCAAGACGATGGGAAATCCTTGGGAATTGGTAGGAATAAAAAAACCATAATCTTTAAAAGTTACTCGCATGGAATTCCCATCCGGAAGTTTCATGGCAAACCAGCACCCTTTTTTGGTACAAACCTCATCGATAATCCCCATAATTTTCCCTTGGTATGTCCCGGAATTAGAAAGTCTGTTGTTGACAAGAAGAAACGAAACTGACTAGAGCTAGGGAAAGGAATATAACGAAATGCCTCATGGTTAATTTTTTTCAAAACTAAGAAAAACTTGAAGGAGGAAAAAAAATATTCCTCATAGGATTATGATTCGAAAAATTGTAATCCTATTTGAGGCTTAGCTTATCTCAAATAAAAACCCCTCTCCTGCTTGACTAAATCAAAAAAAGAAAAACTTTTATGTTATTTTCACTAATAAATCATCTGTTTTTTTAACAATGCTGTAATTTTATAGCCCATACGATTTGCTCCCATACTCATGTCCGTTTCTAAAAAATTTATTATCGACTTTGACAGTACCTTTACCCGAGTAGAAGCCCTAGATATTTTGGGAGAAATCAGCCTTGCAGGAGACCCAAAGCAGCAAGACAAACTTCAGGAAATCAAAAACATTACCGACAAGGGCATGGATGGCTCCCTGACATTTCGGGAAAGTTTGGAGCTGAGGCTAAAAATACTTCAAGCCAACAAAAATCAGATTGCTGAACTGATCCACGTACTCAAGCAAAAAGTTTCCAAGTCTTTTGAGCGGAATAGGGAATGGCTAAGCGAGAATGCGGAGGATGTATTTATCATTTCCAATGGATTCAAGGATTTTATCATCCCCATCGTGAGCGATTATGGCATCAAAAAAGAAAATGTCTTTGCCAACGACTTGCATTACGATGAACAAGGAAATATCATAGATTTTAACCGGGATAATCCCCTTTCTAAAAACAATGGGAAATCAGAAACCATAAAAAACATCAAACTGGAAGGGGATATTTATGTCATTGGAGATGGCTACACCGATTATGAAATCAAGGCTTCTGGGCTAGCCAATAAATTTTATGCATTTACTGAAAACGTGCATCGCCCGAAAGTAACCAGCCAAGCAGACCATATCGCACCTAGCTTCGATGAAATCTTGTATATCAATAAACTAAATACCAAATTTTCTTACCCCAAAAGCAGAATAAAAGTCTTGCTATTGGAAAATGTACACCCCATCGCAGTAGAGTTGCTCAAAGAAGAAGGGTATCAGGTAGAAGTGGCCACAGGAGCCATGAGCGAAGAAGAGCTCTGCGAAAAAATCAAAAATGTATCCATCCTGGGCATTCGTTCAAAAACTACCGTGACCAAGAAAGTGCTTGAAAACGCCAATAGACTATTGGCAATTGGCGCTTTCTGCATTGGAACCAACCAAATAGATCTAGAAGAATGTCAGCGAAAAGGTATTGCCGTATTTAATGCGCCTTTCTCCAATACCCGTTCGGTGGTAGAAATGGCCATTGCCGAAATTATTTTTTTACTAAGAAGATTACAGGACAAATCCCAAGGGATGCACCAAGGTGTTTGGGACAAGTCTGCCCATGGATCTTTTGAAATACGGGGTAAAAAACTGGGAATTATAGGCTATGGTAATATTGGAGCACAACTTTCCGTCTTGGCTGAAAACCTGGGAATGAATGTTTTTTACTACGACGTCATAGAAAAGTTGGCCTTAGGAAATGCCACTAAGTTGCCTTCTCTGGAAGCCCTATTGTCCACCTGCGATGTAGTGACCTTGCATGTGGACGGAAGAAAAGACAATACCTGCCTCCTGGATAAGGAAAAAATAGCCTTGATGAAAAAAGGAGCTATTCTAGTTAACCTCAGCAGAGGACATGTAGTAGAAATCCCTGCGCTAAAAGAAGCCATCCTTTCTGGACATTTGGCTGGATGTGCAGTGGATGTTTTTCCAGAAGAACCTAAAAACAACAAGGAAACTTTTGAGTCTGAATTGCGAGGATTACCCAATACCATTTTGACACCTCATATAGGAGGTAGCACCTTGGAAGCCCAGGAAAATATTGCCCGATTTGTGCCTGGAAAAATCATGGAATACATCAACACAGGGAATACTTACAATTCAGTGAATTTTCCCAATATCCAACTTCCTTTTTTGAAAGATGCACATCGCCTCATCCATCTGCATCAAAACGAGCCGGGAGTTCTTGCTAAAATCAATCAGGTATTGGCCAGCTACAACATCAACATTGTGGGGCAATACCTGAAAACAAATGAAAAAATTGGGTACGTCATCACGGACATTGACAAGGTATATGCCGCAGATGCTATCGAAGCCTTGAAAAGTATTCCAGGAACCATCCGGTTTAGAACCCTATACTGATCGACTCGATGATTCAAATAAATAAAAAATGGCCCATTTGGGGGCCATTTTTTATTACCTGTTATCGTAGTGTTTTTGGTAGTATTCTTGGTAAGCTCCTGAAGTAACTTGCTCCAGCCAAGACTCATTTTCTAAATACCAATCAATGGTTTGATCTATACCCTCCTCAAATTGCAGGCTGGGTTCCCATCCCAACTCTTTTTTTATTTTGCTGGCATCGATCGCATACCTCAAATCGTGCCCTGCCCTATCTTGAACAAAAGTGATTAGCTTTTCTGAGGTACCTTTTTCCCTACCCAGCTTTTCATCCATTTTTTTGCAAAGCAACCGCACAATGTCAATATTTTTCCATTCGTTGAATCCTCCAATATTATACGTTTCTCCAGGTTTTCCTCGATGAAATACCACATCTATGGCTCTTGCATGATCTTTTACAAACAACCAATCCCTTACATTTTCACCTTTTCCATACACAGGAAGGGGCTTATTGGACTTGATATTGTGTATGCAAAGGGGAATCAACTTCTCTGGAAAATGGTTGGGGCCATAGTTATTTGAGCAATTGGAAACCACCGTTTTCATGTTATAGGTATTGGCATAAGCCCTCACAAAATGATCCGAGGCTGCCTTTGATGCTGAATAAGGGGATTGGGGATCGTAGGGAGTAGTTTCTACAAAAAATCCTCCCTCATGCAAAGAACCGTACACCTCATCGGTAGAAACGTGGTAAAACAGGTGCTGATCCAATGCCCCCATCCACGCTTTTTTAGCTGCATTGAGCAGATTTACTGTTCCCATCACATTGGTTTTCACAAATGCCAGAGGATCCGAGATGGAGCGATCTACATGGGATTCTGCAGCCAAATGAATGACATCGGTAATTCCGTGGGTGTTAAATACATGCTCTAAAGCGTGCTCATCTAAAATATCTGCTTTTACAAAAGTATAATTGGGTGCATCCTCTACCTCTTTTAAATTTTCCAGATTGCCCGCATAGGTCAAGGCATCGAGATTTACCATGTGGTAATGAGGATACTTTTCTACAAAAAGTCGAACTACATGGGACCCAATAAATCCAGCACCTCCAGTGATTAAAATAGTTTTTGACATATTAGATTTGATAAAAGTGTTTGTACCAAGAAGTAAAATTCGCCACCCCCTGCTCTACTTCAACCGAAGGATGATAACCCACATCGCGAACCAAATCACTCAAATCCGCATGGGTCTCCAACACGTCTCCGGGTTGTAAAGGCAAATATTCTAGTTTAGCTTTTTTTCCCAACCCTTTTTCCAATGCAGCAATAAAATCCATCAGGGCCACCGGTTTGGAATTTCCCAGGTTGTAAATTCTAAAAGGTGCAGAAGAGCGAGAGGGATCAGGAAGCTGTGGGTCAAAGTTGGGATCGGCTTGGGCTGGCTGATCTGCTACCGCTACCAAGCCTAAAACCACATCGTCAATGTAAGTAAAGTCCCGCTTCATTTGTCCGTGGTTGTATACCGCGATGGGCTCTCCTTTGGTGATGGCATCTGCAAATAAGAAATAAGCCATATCTGGTCTACCCCAAGGCCCATACACGGTAAAAAACCTCAAACCCGTGGTGGGAATACCAAAGAGATGGCTGTAGGTATGAGCCATCAGTTCGTTTGCTTTCTTAGTACTCGCATACAAGGAGATGGGGTGATTGACTTCATCTGAAGTAGAAAAAGGCATTTTTTGATTCATTCCATATACCGAACTAGAAGAAGCATAAACCAAATGTCGCACGGGAAAGTGTCTGCAGCATTCCAAAAGCTGAAGGAAGCCCATGAGATTGCTTTGCAAGTAGACATCAGGATTTTCTAAAGAATAGCGAACTCCAGCCTGTGCTGCCAAATGAATGACAACGGAAAAGTCTTGTGCTTCAAAAAGACCTAGCATGAATTCTTTATCAACGATATTGGCCTGAACAAATCGGAAATCGGGGTATTCAGTGGAAGTAATAAGTGTACCGGGGCGAATTTCCCCTGCAGCTATACCCAATTGAGCAAGTCGTGCTCGTTTAAGTTGGGGATCGTAATACTCGTTAATGACATCTAAGCCGATGACCTGATCTCCTCGTTGTATCAGAAATTTGGCCACATGGTAACCAATAAATCCCGCTGCCCCGGTGACAAGGTAGTTCATGGCCTAAAGGATAGAAAAGAAACCAGTTTTTTCCTCATGATTAAAAAATTTATCCCCGTTGCAGGACCCTTTCGTAATTCTCTAAAAGTTGAGCATGGAAGAATTTCCGATCAAAGTGCTTTTCTACTTCCTGAGCAAGTTGCTCGGCGCAAGCAGCCATGAAATCGCGCTTGACAAAGGCAAACTCAATGGCCTCTTTCAATACTGAAACGTTGCCGGCAGGAAAAATCAAGCCCGACTTTTTTTGCACTATCAAGGAGGTATTCCCTACACCATCTGAACAAATGACGGGGACCTGCATGGCAGCGGCCTCCAAAAGGACGGTAGAAAACCCTTCTTGATCAGAAGGCTGCACCAACACGTCTGCCAGGGCCAAATGATGCTCTACATGATCTGTCCAATCAATATGGACTATCTTGGCATGTTCGTGGATGTGTTGAGCCGTTTCGGTAGAAATGGCTCCTTCCTCACTTTTATCCCATGGCCCAATCAGAACCAGTTTTGAAGCGGATAAAATCTTAGAACTTAGAAAAGCAGCCACCAAATCTTCAGTACCCTTCTGCTTACTTAATCCGCCCACAGCCATTAAGATAAATTCATTCTCCCCTGGCAAAATGCGCATGGTCGCTGCTACCAAATGATTTTCTTTCAGGGCGTTTCGATTGAATTTAGATAAATCAATGCCGTTAGACGATCCCTTGCCTACCATCTTCAGTTTTGAATGCGAAACCAAGGACTTAGAAGAAAAGTAGTTTAACATCCCCGTAGAAATAACCCAAAGCTCTGAAGCTTTGGCAAAGGTCCACTTCTCTGTAAATCGCAAGGAATTTTCTTTCCCCAGCTTACCGGAGCTGAAAGGCATGTCTGACACCGTATGGATACGGCGAGTAATACCTGCAAAAGACGCTGCAAGCATGGCCAAAAAACCTGCCTTGGCCCCATGGCTATGTACAATATCTGGTTTTTCTTTTTTTAAGAGACTTACCAAATTCAAAAAGCAAGAAAAATCATGAATAATATCCATTCCCTTGGAAAATGGTATATCTACATGAGAAACCCCTTCGGAAGAACAGACTTGGAAAACTTCCCTACCATCAGCACTTACCAAGATTACCTCCCAGCCTTTTGCCTTTAAGAATTTAAATTGCCCTGCCAGGGTAATCTTAAAAGTGATCGGTTCAGTGGAAATTCGCAGGAGTTTGGGCATTAGGATGTGATCAAGTACACAAAGTTAAAATTTTATCAGAAGAAGTTTTTTAAAAAATTAGGGTGAAGAAAAAAGAAAGAGATGCTTTTTAAGTTTACTTTCCTTCTAGGTTAAATAAGGGCTTTTTGGTGTTGAAAGATGCTATTTACCAGAATAATTCCTTTCAATTCAAAAACTCATCTCTTCCATCTTATCTGAGGTTTAATTTTTTAAATATTGAAATAGTACAAATTTTTATTTTAAAAATAAATTTAAATTTTTTTTTATTTTAATTATTTTAATTAATTTTAAAAC
>JAJTDZ010000095.1 GCA_021298245.1 Algoriphagus sp.
AGACTCCAGGCTAAGCAAACCTTCCTTAATCGAAAATTCACTAAGCACCCGAATGAAACTCCCAAATGCCCGCGGGTGAGTTCGGAAGTCCGGTTCCCAGCTGGAATAGCTGCCTGCATCGGAGCAAAAGGACACCCAGGGAATTTGCATTTTTTTGCGGAGGTTCTCTTCCGACATGCTGAAGTAAATGCATTGGATCCGGCTGTCGTCCTCCAAAATCAAGTCGATGACCGTTTCTTCCGGGGACTGTCCCCGCATGATTGCCGCTTCGGCGATGGTCTTGCCGCGGTAGATTTTTGCCAGCGAATCATTTTTAAATCCTACCATCAGGATGTCCTTTGGGGGCTGTTGACTTAGTTCTTCCCGTAAGTCTTGGAGCAGGCGCTTTCTTGCCACAGGGTCTCGCATCCGCTTCATCCAGGCTTCGTGCCCCCCTTCCTGCACCCAAGTGGGTACTACACCCGTCAAGCCGGTAGAGGAGGCATTGTAGGTATAGATATCGGCCGTAATCGCTAGGCCAGCCGCTCGTGCTGAGTCCACCTTGGCGATGACCTGATCCAGTTTGTGAAAATTGGCTGGTCGAGAGGCTTTCAAATGGTAGATTTCTGCAGGTACGCCTGCAGTTTTGGCGATGTAGATCAACTCATTGACCGACTCCAGGAGTCGCTGGTCCTCATTGCGAATGTGGGAAATGTAGCGCCCACCGTAGGGGGCGGATGCCGCACAGAGGGCTACAAGCTCCTCTGTAGGTGCATAATCCGCCGGGGCGTAGATTAAGGAAGATCCGATGCCCAAAGCTCCCTCTTCCATGGATTGGATGACCAATTGCTTCATGGCTTCCAGTTCCTCTGCAGTAGCAGGTCGATTGTCATAGCCCACCGTTTGAATCCGGACTGTAGTTGCACCCAGGTAGGAGGCAATGTTGGGGGTTACCCCTTGGGTGGCGAGCTTGTTCATCGCCTCTCCAAAGGTCTCGTAATTGGTGCTGTCCTTCTTACCAGATGGGCCTGGTGAAGTGCCTTCGCCAAATACCTCCAAGGTTACCCCTTGCTTGAGGTCAGAGAGTGAGCGCCCATCTTTGAGCAAGTTGTCATAGCCCCAGGACAGCATGTTGATGAAGCCTGGGCTAAGGACTTTTCCTTCGGCATCCAAGGTCTTATCGGCAGAGAGGGGCTTTTCCTCGCCTACGTAGACGATTTTCCCATCCTTGACTCCCACTTGTCCAAGGAAAGGTGCAGTGCCCGTACCATCGTAGATCAGTGCATTGCGAATGAGTAGGTCTACCTCATTTTCTAGAGAGCAGCTTTGGAAGAGGAAGGCGAGGGCAAGGCAAAGGATGGAAAATATAGATTTCATTGGCTTGGGATTGGGAAATGTAGGAGGCGATGGCGCCAATTTTACTTTTCTGAAAAATAGTTAGAAAAAGTACGGAATATTCACCCAGTATTCAACTAGGTTTTTTTTATCTCTAAATATGGTTTAAAAGTGGGCCTGCAATGCCTAACAGGGAAATACTTGTATCCTATTTTCAAATTAGATAATTTTCACTGCTTCATTTCCAACGATGTTCACCAACCGCCTTGCCTTACTTTTTTCTGTCTTGATTGGGCTCACCCTCATCGGGTTCTACTTTTTTGGTCCAGAAAAAGAGGTGGACTTCAATACAGATATCAAGCCCATTCTCAACAAACATTGCATCTCCTGTCATGGAGGGGTGAAAAAGAATGGAGGATTCAGTCTCCTATTCGAAGAAGAGGCCCTTGCAGCTACCGAATCGGGTCACCCTGCGATCGTACCGGGCAGTGCATCGGCAAGTGAGCTGATCAAGCGCTTGACGCATTCTGATCCAGAGCTTCGGATGCCCTACCAGCGCGCCCAACTCTCAGAAGAAGAAATTGACCTACTCAAAAAATGGATTGACCAAGGTGCCAAGTGGGGGAAGCATTGGGCCTATGAACCCGTAAAAGCACCTGAACTTCCAAGCAATTTCAGCACTGCAGGCTTGGGAGGCAATGAGGCCCAAGCGCAAGCACCGATTGACTTTTTCGTTCAGGAGCAACTCACTGCCCAAGGACTATCTCCAGCTCCAAAAGAGGACCCAATGCGGCTTCTCCGTCGAGTGGCCTTGGATATTACGGGATTGCCCCCAACCGAAGCGCTGGCCAGAGACTTTTCGGCTGGAAAAATCACCTACGAACAAGCCGTAGATCAGTTGCTTAATTCGGAAGCCTATGGTGAAAAATGGGCTACCTGGTGGCTTGACCTTGCACGCTATGCGGATACCAAAGGCTATGAACGAGATGTCTCCCGAACCTTTTGGCCCTACCGGGATTGGGTGATTCGTTCTTTCAATGCAGACAAGCCCTTCGACCAATTTACCATAGAGCAGTTGGCAGGGGATCTGCTGCCCGACCCGACCCAAGATCAACTCACGGCCACGGCTTTTCACCGCAACACGATGAATAATGACGAGGGGGGCACTGAAGATGAAGAATTCCGTGTGGCCGCCGTTTTGGATCGGGTCAACACCACCTTTGAGGTGTGGCAAAGTACCACCATGGCCTGTGTGCAATGCCACAGCCACCCCTACGACCCCATCCGGCACGAAGAGTACTACCAGTCCCTTGCCTTTTTCAACAATACCCGGGATGAGGATACCCACGACGAGGAACCCAAACTTCGATTCTACGAAGCGGAGGATCAGGCTAAAGTAGAGCAGATTGTAAACTGGGCCAGACAAAATGAAGGAAATGTGAGTGCCAAGCAACGGGACAACTTCCTGAAATTCTACGAACCGAAATATGCTGCACACCTCATTCTACGAACCGAAATATGCCGCGCACCTCGCCACCGACTTTAAAAATGCCGAACTGATCGATACCAAATGGCTGGGATTGTGGCCAGGGGGGTCTGCCCTGTACAAAAACATCAGTACCCAGGGTTCTGATCAAGTGCTCCTCAACTACTGGTCTGGGGTAGACGGTACCAAAATGACCATCCGGAAAGATGGCCCTGCCGGAGAAATTCTGGCCAGCTTCGTTATCAATAAGACCCAAGGGGAGGTGATCCGTGAAATTCCATTCAAACCCCTGCAAGGCAAAGTCAATCTGTACTTCGAAGCCCAAAATCCGCGAGCGGCTCCCCAGCAAAATACCTCCTCCATCGTTTGGTTTGCCTTTGTGCCAAGTCTGAAAGGAAAAGAGAAGTCGGGTTTCACCGCAGTAAAAAAATCCTGGGAGGAACTTCTTCAGGTGAGGGGTACCAGCCTTCCGATTCTCATCGAAAACCCAGACTACATGACCAGACCCACCTTTGTCTTTGATCGGGGCAACTGGATGGTGCCGGGCGAAAAGGTAAGCCCAAAAACCCCGAAGGAACTGGGAGCCTGGAAAAAAGAATGGCCAGCCAACCGCTTGGGCTTTGCCTACTGGCTGACAGCGCCCGAAAATCCACTGACTGCCCGTACCCTGGTCAACCGCGTTTGGGATCAACTTTTTGGACGTGGGTTGACGGCTACCTTGGAGGATATGGGTACCCAATCCGAACCGCCAAGACATCTGGAGTTGCTGGATTATTTGGCCTGGAAAACAGTGCAGGACTACGATTGGAGTATCAAATCGCTTATCCGTGAGATCGTTACCTCAGCTACCTACCAGCAATCCTCCAACATCAGCACCGCGGCCTATCAAAAGGACCCCAACAATCAATGGTATGCCCGAGGTCCGCGATTCCGACTTTCTGCGGAGCAGATCCGTGATCAGGCCTTGGCAAGCAGTGGGCTGCTCAGTCCCAAAATGTACGGTGTCCCTGTGATGCCTACGCAACCCGAAGGCATCTGGCAAACGGTGTACAATGGAGAATCTTGGAAAGAAAGCGAGGGAGAGGACAAGTACCGCAGAAGCGTGTACACCTTCCTCAAGCGAACAAGTCCTTACCCTTCCTTTATTTCCTTCGATGCAGGAAGCCGTGAAGTATGTCTCAGCAAGCGCTTGGTGACTAACACGCCTTTACAAGCCTTGGTGACCCTAAATGATCCCGTGTACTTGGATGCGGCCAAAGCCTTGAGTCAAAAGGTCTGGGCAAAATCAGAAAAAAATCCAGCCACAGCCATCCAAGAAATGTACAAGAGACTGCTGCTTATGCCGATTTCAGAAGCCAAGAAAAAAAGTATGATGCAGCTGTATGCAACTGCCAAAACGGAGTTTGATCGGGATCCAAAAGCAAGAGACGAGTTCTTCCCTGGGGCTGATGCTTCTTTGGCTGCCTTGGCGGTAACGGCGAATGCCATGATGAATTTAGACGAGTATTTAACCAAGCCCTGAGCCCATGTCACTGGATAAGCTATTGAATGAATTGGTCAGCCAAAAACTGCAAAC
>JAJTDZ010000007.1 GCA_021298245.1 Algoriphagus sp.
CAAAACATAGGGGGATATACCGAGCAACGACTATTGGATATCCTTGGAGATGCCGTTTTAGAACTTAATATAGGCGAGGGGATTTTTTCCCTGAATGAGGTGGTGGTACGCTCTGGGGCATTTACCAATGTCTCCCGACCAGAAATGGGGGTACAGTCCCTGTCTGTACAAGAAATGAAAAGATTGCCTGCCGTGATGGGGGAAGTGGATATCATCAAAGGACTCCTAACCATGCCAGGGGTAAATACTGCCGGAGAAGCTTCTGTTGGTTTCAATGTCCGTGGAGGTGCCGCCGATCAAAACCTTATCCTTCTGGACCAAAATACCCTGTTTAATCCTTCACACCTGTTTGGATTTTTTTCAGCCATCAATTCAGATATGGTACAAGGGGTAGAACTGTACAAATCAGGTATCCCTGCAAATTTGGGCGGAAGATTATCTTCCGTCTTGCAAGTAACTCCCAAAAAGGGGAGAACAGATAAAATCGGAGGATCAGGGGGAATAGGTCCCATGACAAGCCGGTTTAGCATAGAAGGCCCTGTGGGGCAAAATACCACCTTTGTCTTGGGTTCACGCTTGACGTATTCGGATTGGCTTCTTGACTTTTTAGCGGATAGGATCGACTTAGGAGCTAGCAGGGCTTCTTTTGGAGATTTCAATGGAACCCTCACCCATCAACTCGGGGAAAAAGATGCACTTCGGGTATCCGGGTACTACAGCAAAGATGAGTTTCAATTTGATCCAGATACCGTATACAGTTATTCCAATAAAAATGTTGCGATTTCTTGGACTCATTATTTTTCAGATGACTTGGAAGCTACTTTCTCTGCAGGGCAGGATGCCTATGCCTTTAACGTAGAAGGAGAAGACAATCCCCTCAATGCTTACCAGTATCAATTTGATCTGAAGCAGCAATTTCTTAAGGCAAATTTCCGTCAAGAGAAAGGAGAAAAACACCTGTTGACCTATGGCGTACATGGCATTCGCTACCAACTCAATCCAGGTAGGCTACTGCCCTTTGGGGAATCAAGTGGGGTAATCCCCGACGAACTAGCTCAAGAACATGCCATGGATTGGTCAATTTTCTTGGGAGATGAACTAGAGATCAACGAAAAATGGTCTCTCAGCACGGGTTTGAGATACAACTTCTATACCTTCCTAGGCCCTCAAGTGCTCCCTATTTATGCTAAAAACGAGCCCTATTTGAGTGAAAATATTACAGGAGAGCAAAATTACGATGCAGGAGAAAATGTGAAGACCTACCATGGACCCGAGTTACGGCTATCTGGACGCTATGCGATTTCTAGAAATTCCTCCATCAAAGCAGGGATCAATTCCATGAGACAAAATATTCATCTGCTAAGCAATTCCTCTGTGGTTACACCTACCGATACCTGGAAGTTGAGCGATTCCTTCTTGGCTCCTCAACTTGGAATTCAATATGCCCTAGGATATGTCACAAGTTCCCAACAAGGGGCATTGGAGTTTTCGGCTGAACTCTACTATAGGACCATGGAGCAATTGCTAGATTATCGCTCTGGAGCAAGTATTGTGCTCAACCAACGCATAGAACAAGACGTATTGGTGACACAGGGAAGGGCCTATGGACTGGAGCTCTATATGAAAAAGACAAGAGGAAAACTCAACGGTTCCTTGGCGTATACCTACAGCAGGTCCTTATTGCAAACAGACCCCAGCGAGAGAAAAGAACAAATCAACGGCTCCAAGTGGTACCCCAGCAATTTTGACCAGCCCCACAATGCTAACCTAGTCAGTAACCTAGAGCTGAGCAAGAGGATCAATGTGACCCTAGCTGGCAAGTACAGTACCGGAAGACCAGTGACCTTACCTATAGCCAAATTTGACTATGCAGGATCTGAGCGCGTTTATTTCTCAGAACGAAATGCGTTTAGGGTACCGGACTACTTCAGATTGGATTTTTCGGTTAACCTAGAAGGCAATCATAAGATTGCCAAATTGGCGCATGCTTCTTGGTCTTTTGGGATATACAATATCTTGGGAAGAGACAATGCCTATTCGGTGTACTATGTCCCTGAAGGAGGAAAGTTGAAAGGGTATCAATTGGCAATATTTGCCGAACCCATTCCCTTTATCACGTATAATTTTAGATTTTGATGAGATACGCTACTCTCTTGGTGATTGCTCTCCTAGGAATCTTGATGGGTTGTCGGACACCCTATGATCCGGAGCTTCCTGCGACCGAACTTCGACTTCTAGTAGTGGAGGGGTATTTGGATACCGAAGGGCTAAAAAGTGAATTGAAGCTCAGCCGCATGGTACCCCTTTCTGCTTCACAAACCATGCAGCCTGAATTGGGAGCTAAGGTTACTTTAAAAGGACCTACTGGACAAACCTATTCCTTACTGGAAAAAGGGGCAGGGGTCTATCTTTTTGAAAGAAACATCGATGAGAGCCAAATCTATACTTTGGAAATTGTGCTCAAATCTGGGGAGCGATACCTTTCAAAAAGCTTAAAACCTATCATTACCCCTGAAATTCTTGGTTCAGGTTTTAAAAAGGATCAGGAAGGGGTAGAAGTTTTTGTGACTACTCAGGGTACCCCCAATGCAGATGATTTTTTGTGGACCTTTGAGGAAACGTGGATTTATAGACCTAGAATCAGATCTCCCTACATCTATGTTCCTGAGCTAAGAGATGTCAGGGAAAGAACCGAAGCCGAGCAAAATTCCCTCTGCTTTAAAACCCAGCCCAGTCCGAATATTTTGTTGGAAACTAGCTCGCGCTTCCAGGATCAATTGGTATTTCAACAGACCATCACCGAAATTCCTCTTGGTGATGAGCGGATCATGGATCGGTATAGTATTTTGATTTCCCAAAAAGGCCTTTCTTCCGAAGATGTGCCTTTTTGGGAAATCCTTAAAAAAAATACAGAAGACATTGGCTCCATATTTAGCCCACTTCCCTCCTTGATAGGGGGCAATATTTACAGCCTCGATCAAGGAAAAAATCCTGTAATAGGTCAAGTAAGTCTAGGGGTCATTCGCCAGAGAAGAATATTTATTGACCTTTCGGAGGTAAGTCCTTGGAATTACCTTGATCCAAAATTTAACGACTGCGTGATTGGTGAGGAGGCTGTATTAAAAAAGGACTACCAAACCATTTTTGGTAATGGGGCAGTGCTCCCAGCGAGGCCTTTGATGGTAGGAACTACCATCGTGGGTTATTATCCTTCTGCCCGTAGATGCACCGACTGTTCTTTGTATGCTTCCAAAATAAGACCTGCCTTTTGGGTAGATAAATAAGATGAAAACAAGAATAATCTTGGCACATAAATTCTCCATGGCTACCCTGTTTTTCGGGTTCATTTTTCTTTTAGGTATCGTCGGTTCTTCTTTGGGTCAAGGGCAAAATTTGCCAAAGGAAAAGGTAAGTTTTCATACTCCAAAAACCCTCTATTTCACAGGTGAAAAACTATGGTTTGATGCTGAGGTGGCACTTGGCTCACTCCCTTCCTCTTCTCAAATCCTTTATGCCGAATTGCTAGATAGAAATTCGATTTCCATTACCCATATCAAAGTACCCTTAAGAGAAGGAAAATCAGTGAATTTTTTGACCCTTTCAGACCAAATCCCTTCGGACCATTACCTCTTGCGGGTATATACCCGAATCAGTCCTTACCTGGACATGGATTTGGGTATGGCCCAACAGCTGGTTACCATTATCAATCCTCGGATACCTCCCAAATACGCTCAGAAGGCCGATCGTATCCCCTTGATTCCAGAAAAAGTATACAGCAAAGGAAGCCAAGTACAATTCTCTTTGAATCAACCTTCCCAGAAGCAAGTACTAGCATCTGGAATTTCTATCGCCAACCCTTTTTTGAATGAGGAACATAAGCAGTGGCCCTCCACTCAGCTGTATGCTTCCTTAAAAAGTGAAGCTCTCTTGCCCGAACTATTTGGACATCAGATTCAGGCTAAGGTGACAAGTCTGGACACCACCCTGACCTATTTTCTTTCCGTACACGGAGAAAATAGCGCGTTGTTTACAGACCATGCAGATGCTTCAGGTAGGCTCTTATTTGACTTAGGGGGGATGCGGCATTGGGATCGTATTATTCTTCAATTGGAAAATGGTGAGGAAATGCAAGGTTTGGAGGTCCTCGCTCCCGTCATTCAAACAACCTTTAAGTCAGATTTTACATTTCCTGAATTAGCTCTTAGTCAAGAAGATTTGCCCCTGCTCCAGCCTCTTCTAAAGGCTTCACTGATCCAAACGTATTACCTGCAAGAAATCCAAAGAGATTCCCTAGAAGTGGTTACTGGATTTGTGGCTGACTATAGCTACGATTTGGATGACTATACCCGATTCGAGGACATAGAAACCATCATGAAAGAGTATGTGCCTAGTGTTTCCGTACGTATTCGGGATAAAAAGAAAACTTTTCGCTTGCTCAATGAAGCAAATAAAAGTGTATTTGATGCCAACCCTTTGACCTTGGTAGATGCCATGCCAGTCTTTGATTCAGACCTCTTGGCTTCCTTCAATCCCAAGTTATTGAATACCTTGGAGATCCTCAATCGTGAATTTTACCTCAACGACCGGACCTATCCAGGAGTGATCAGCTTTAGTAGTTATTCCAATAATTTTGGTTTATTTCCTCTAGCGCCTGCTGCACGGTTTTTTGATTATCCAGGGCTACAGCCCTGGATAGATCTCCCAAGAAATCAGTTTACTTTGCCTTCATCTCAGGAAAGGATTCCCGATTGGAGAACGGTCTTGGCCTGGGAAAAAAAATCATCCGCGCTAAGTACTCAACTTTCTCAAATGGAAGGAATATTTCTGTATTGGCAAATGGTGGATGAGGGAGGAAAAGCAACTCTTCAGCGGAGTTATTTCCAGGTGAAATAAAGACAAAAGTATCTTTTGCCCTATGGAAAAATGGGGACTGCTTTGCGTCCTAATCGGGAATCACAAATTCATACACCGTAGTACCTACCCGAGTACGTATAAAATATTGGCTCAATTCAGCCCTATGACTGAGTTGGATTTCGCCTTCACTTGGCATGGGAGAAGAAATCACCAAGTTCCCACTGAGATCATAGAGGTACCCTAACTTTTTTTCCAAATCCGTAACTGCAATGAGCTTACGATCGGGACCAAAATTAAAATACCCTACCCAAGCTTTACCTCTAGGTATGGGCACTGTCAAAAGACTTGTCTCCTGTTCTGAAAGGAATTGAATCTTGTTTAATTGCTGCAAAAGAATCAAAAAAGATGTCCCTTTTTGATCAGGTAAATAGGTAAACCTATCTTCTCTATCGGTTTTTAAGAATTGAGATTTTTTGATAGTCTCTCCAGAAAAAGAAATACTAGACAATTCTCCTCCGTCGGTTATGGCAGCTAGAGTTGGGGGAGTAGTAGTTTTGTTGATTACCAATGGACTCCGAAGTTTTTCTTTCAGAACGACCGGAGATCCTGCTTGGATTTCTCCCCGTCTGTTAAACAAATGAATTTTCCCCGTACTACCGAGGGCAACCAAAAAGTCTCCTTTGCCAGAAATTCTTACATGTAAAGGAGGACCAATGCTTGTCTCTCCCAAAGCCAAGGGATTCCATCCCTCTAAGGGCTTTCCGGATTTATCTAAAAGCCAAAGGTTTCCTTGTTCGGTAGAAATAAAATAACGGTATTCTCGGTTTTGGTCATAATCTAGGAGATTGAGATGAGCTATTTTTTCGCCAGGAAGTTTTATAGGAAACCCAGGAAGTGATTCGCCTAGTCTGTCGATGCCGTAGAGGTAATTTGCTGTGGCGACTAAAAGCTGAAGTTTGCCATTTTTATAAAAATCAATTTGAAAAGCTTCTGAAACAATGGGACCATCCAATACTTGGCTAAAGATTTGTTCCCCTGCAGAATTGATTAGGGTCAAGGTGTTGGAAAGATCTTGTAGGACGAGATCCTCACTGCCGTCATTGAAATTTTTTATAGCCTTGGGACCATACCCTAAGGGTTTGGTAAAACTCACTTCTTTTGCAGGAACAAGATCAAAAGATTTTTTTTGCAAAGAATCTCCTGATGCTTGAGCGTTGTATCTCAGACTGAGGGAAGCTTCAGGGCCAAGGGTAGACTGATTGATTCGAAAAGAAACCGTAGTAAAGGATTGTAATGCAGCGGCGTATTTTTGCAAAAAGGTACTCCAAGTAGGATTAGTAAGTTGGGTCCAAGTGGTCCATATCTTATTTAAAAGAATGATTTTGCTATATCCAGAGCTTGGAGAAAGGAGCTTTTGATCGGGTCCAGGAGCTTTTTTATCCCATGTTTCACCTTGAAAATGATCATCCAAGAGTACTTTCATTCCAGCTGCAGAATTACTCATCAGGAGGATATCCCCAATCCTGCTGATATAGGTCTGTTGAAAGCCAGCAAATTTTCCATTAAAAAGATGTGCAGGAAAGTTTTCTTCCGGAAAAAATAGAATTTCATTTTCTAAATAGCGCTCTATGGGATTGAATTCGGTGGTGTCTCTGTATTCCCGTAAAAAATTCCATGCTTGGTCTATTTGGCTAGATTTTATGAGGAGCGCAAGATTTTCTTTCATTCCCTCTAGTGGTTCTAGGCGTAGTAAATACTGTTCTCCCAATAAATAATCAAAAAAGCCTCTGTCAATCAGTCGGGATTGAATTTCCCCACTCACGGTGGAGATAGGAACAAAGGCCGGATTTTTAAGTTTTTGGGTTTCGTAGCTATCCTTTAGGTTGATTTGGGTGATGGACAGGGATCGCGTAGAAATCAGACTTTCAAAATCCGATAGTTGTGCTTGTACCGAAGGTAAAAATTGAACTTCCTCCTGCCACTGCAAGGGACCTTTAAAAAGAAGCTGATTTTCTTCCAAATAAAGAGTAAGTGCCAGGTGATGATCGTAGGATTCGAGTTCTTGAATAGGCATGGATTCCTGAGATAAGCTTACACCCTTCAGTAATTTTGCTATGCCCTTAGAGGAAATTATCAAGCGACCTAGGCCTGAATCTTGACCAAGGGGATCAGTTATTTTTTCAGAAAGCCGATTGGGACTATCGCTCAGGTAAAATCGGATAGCCTCTTCTATGGCAAAGGAGGAGGAAGAGATTAGCAAGACATTGTTTAGCGTAGTAATGCTCCATTGAATGGTATTGCTGGGTCCTATGACATCAATAATTTCTTGTTCACTGTAGGTTCTGGACTGAAGCCTAGAAGTCTTTGGAACTTTTGGCTTCAGGCTTTCCAGGAATTCTAAAGGTGATTCCGACCCAAAGTTGATGGTGTAAAGAAGGCTAAAATCATCTTTTCCTTCGGCATGATAAGAAATGGTAACCTGTTTATTCCTAAGGGTTTTCGTGACAAAGTCTTCTTCGCCAGAAAGACTGTCCATAGCAATCCATTGCTGTTGCAACGTTTGGAATGCTGGAAATTGAGATAAACTAAGCCATAGAGGTTGCTTTAATACTTCTTGCCAGGTTTGATCGGCCTGCTTGGTCTCAAAAACAAAAATTGCATCACTTGAGATAAGTTCCAGACTATTTATACTTCGGGTATTAGCATACTTTTGGTATGCTTCGTAAGTTCCCCACGCTACGAGAGCTAATAAAAGAAGAATCAAAAGACTTTTCCAAATTTTCACGAAGTAGGAGAGCTTAGGTGTAAAACCTAGAAAAAAGACCTAAGAACTTCTAATTGGAAGTTTCTTAGGTCTTATTGTGGAGAAGATATTTTTAATTTTTCAATTGATCCAAAACGGTCATTACTTCTTTTACATGCCCTCTTGAAGTTTGTAAAAGAGCCATTTCTTCTGCATTCAGGTTGAGCTCAATCACTTGCTCGATACCATTTTTTCCTAATATCACAGGTACGCCAAGGTAGCAATCGTCTATTCCATATTCCCCGTCAAGTTTGATACATACAGGAAATACCCTTCTTTGGTTTTTCAAAATGGCTTCTACCATCTGAGCAGCAGCAGCTCCAGGAGCGTACCAAGCAGAGGTCCCCATGAGCTTCACCAATTCTCCCCCTCCAAATTTGGTACGTTCGATGATAGCATCTAATTTTTCTTTAGCTACTAGCTCTGTCACCGGAATACCAGCTACGGTGGTATATCTTGGCAAGGGCACCATGGTATCTCCGTGGCCCCCTAGGAGGATGGCTTGGATTTCTTTACCTGAAACATTTAGCTCTTCGGCTAAAAATGCTCTGTACCGAGCGGTATCCAAAATTCCTGCCATTCCCATCACTTTTGTTCTTGGTAATCCTGAGGTCAAATGAGCTTGGTAGGTCATTACATCCAAGGGATTTGATACCACAATGATGATGGCATTTGGAGAATACTTGATGATATTTTCTGTGACAGATTTGACGATTCCTGCATTGGTTTCAATCAAATCATCTCGGGTCATACCTGGTTTTCTAGGAAGACCGGAAGTGATTACAACTACTTCAGAATGGGCGGTTTTGCTGTAATCGTTGGTGCTCCCCAAGGTACGGCTATCGTATTGATTGATAGGGGCTTTTTGCCAAATGTCTAGGGCCTTACCTTCGGCAATGCCTTCTTTGATATCTACCAATACAATCTCTTCTGCTACTTCACGATACGCTAATACATCTGCACAGGTTGCACCTACATTTCCTGCACCAACAACGGTTACTTTGCTCATGTTATTTATGTTTTTTGGTTTGAAAGACCTTGAAATTTGGCCCTAAGTTACTAAGCTCTTGATACGAATAGAAACTCCCAAAGGATTAGTTTGTTGCTCCTTTTGAATTTTTTCTCCTAGCCTATTTTAAGCAGGTGAAATTATTCAAACATTTGCCTTAAACTGAAAAATCCAAAGGATTCCCTGTAGGATCGAAAAAGCCGCTGGTTGTTTGTATTGAAATACTCTGCCAATGCCGCCATCATCTTTGCTTTGATTTTTGGATTGCTAACAAATATTTCTTGAATAGCGAAATGAGGAATCACCAGCAATTCTGCTTCGTCCGAAGTTACCAAGGCAGTGTAGGTACGTTTGGTATTTTCAAGTAGGGAGTTTTCTCCAAAAGCCTCCCCACGCTTGAGCTGCATGATGGTCTCAAAGTTGTCACGCAAGTCAATGGTAAGATCGATTGTCCCTCTTCGAATTAAGTAAAGTGCCTGGCTTGGGTCTTTGCTAAAAAAAACAACTTCATCGCGAACATACTTTCTTTCGTGCATGGTAGGTAGAAATCGAGCCAACTCGTGTTGTTTTAGGGTCTCAAAAAATTTAATACCCTGCATGAATTCAAACATGCTCAATTCTCGAGGATCATAGGTTTTTGAAAAAGGATTTCTCATGCTGTAGCGCTTTTGATATGCAAGAATCTAATGGTATTCGGGGTAACTTTAGCCCAGTCTGCAATTCTCATCCCCCATACCCAGGCTATTTTTTTTCCTGAAACTACAACTTTTACTTCCTTTTTTAGAGGAAGGGGCACTTTTTGATCAATTAAAAAATCTGAAATCTTTTTTTCAGACTGCATTCCTAGGGGAATGAAGCGATCTCCTTCTTCCCAGTTTCTCACCATAAGCGGGTACTCCAAGGTGTCTGCATCCAGCTGGGCATGGGAGGAATTTGGGTCCAAAGCCATCTCTTGTGTTTTCCATTCTAATGTATATTTTTTTGAAGATATGGAAACCATTTCCACACCATAAGAAATTGAAATTGGATCAAAGTGTTGAGGAATTGCACTTAGGATTAATGCCGTTCTATCCAATCCTACTTGATGACTCGAACTGAGGAATAGTCTGCCCGGTTTGGGATCTTTCAGGCTTTCGTAGATGCCTTTGGCCTGATCTGAATTAAATCCATAAGTCCTAAGCCAAAAATAGAGTAGCGTAGCCGCCCCTTTTACCTGATACAGGGCTTCATATGGCAGGATGGAAAAATCATCACCTTCCTCAACGTGTTGGATTTTCCAAGATTCAAAAAGAGATATAAAGGCTTTGCCTGTATCTTTTAAGCGATCAAAGCTATGTAGTAAATTTTTTCTAGCATCCTGATCTAAAGCATAAATGGCCGGTAATCCCTCGTGCCTAAGTTTGTTTCTTTTGTAATCTGAGGAGGCATTGCTTCTATCTTCTCTCCATTCATGTCCCTCCTGCTGCATGTACGTCTCAATCTCTTTTCTAGAAAAAATTAATAAAGGTCGGATAAGCCATCCCTTCCTATCGTTCATGCCGGTCATGCCTTCTATGCCTGTGCCACGCAAAAGATGGAGAAAAATGGTTTCTAGTTGATCGTCTTGGTGGTGAGCTAAAATTATTCCATTCAAGGCTCTTGAAGAGCGAATTTCTTCAAAAAAAAGATATCGAATTTCCCTTGCCGCCATTTGTATGGAAATCCCCTTTGTGCTTGCATAGCTTATTGTATCCGAAGAATTAACATGTACCTCAATCCCATGTTTTGCGCCCCAATTCCTCAAGAATGCTTCATCTCCCTGGCTTTCTTCGCCCCTAAGTTGAAAATTAACATGGGCTAATTCAAAAGGAATATTGGCTTTCAGCAACAAATGAGCCAAGGCCATGCTGTCTAAACCCCCACTACAGGCTAAAAGGTACCGGTGGCTCGGTGTAAGCAACTTTTCGTTGTGTATATGTGAGATAAAGGCTTCGTACATTGATCAAAAATAGCTTTTTCTGCTAAATTTGCAGACCTTTCCTTCACGATGAAACTATCTTTTCCTTTAAGACTGATTTTTTCTGTGGCCTTTTTTGGTTTCAGTAGGCTAGGAATTTCTCAGGAATCCTCCTTGTTGGAGATCAAAAGTGCTGATCTTTTGATGGGTGCTAAAGGTTTTGAGCGCCTACTAGGAAATGTTGAAATGAAGCACCAAAATTCCTTGATTTCCTGTGATTCGGCTTATTTTTTTAGAGAACAAAATCGGGCACAACTTTTTGGCACGGTTACCATCAGGGACGAGGTAGATCCCATCACTACCACAAGTGCTTATGCAGAGTACGATGGAACTACTAAAGTGGCCAAACTGAGGAATAAGGTGGTATTCACCAACGAGTCCATAAAATTATTTACCGAATCCTTGGATTACAATCGGGAGACGAATGTGGCTTCCTATTTTAATGGGGGTAAAATGGTAGACTCTGTCAATGTACTTACTAGTGAATTGGGGAGATATGAAATCAATGTGGAGAAAATTAGTTTTCAACAAGAAGTGGTTTTGGTAAATCCTGATTACACTCTTAAAACAGATGATTTAATTTATTTGACAATTCCAAAAACCGCCCAAACCCCAGGATTGACCAACATCGTTTCTAAGGAAGGATATTTGTTAGATGCCCAAAAGGGGATTTTTTATGATACCCAAAGGAAACAATTTAAATTTTTTGATGGGATAGTAGATACAGAAAAAAGCAGGGTAAAAGCAGATGAATTGTTTTACGACGAACCTGCCGCGTATTATGAAGGAAAAAAAGACCTCAGAATTTTTAATAAGGAAAGAAAATTAGAGGTGTTTGGAGATGTGGGTACTTATTGGGAAAAGAAAAAGTATAGCCAAGTATATGGCAATGCCTTGGTGAGAAAATACTTTCAACAAGACACCTTGTTGATGACTGCAGATACGCTAATTTCTCATGACAATGAGCAAGATTCTGCTAACTACCTCTTGGCCTTTCACCAAGTTAAAATGGTAAAATCAGATCTTTCCGGAAAGGCAGATTCCTTGTTATATACCTTCTCTGATTCCTCCATACATCTCTTTAACGATCCCATTTTGTGGAATAGAAGCAGTCAAATTTCTGCGGATAGCATGGTTTTTTACATTAAAAACGAAACCCTAGATCGTGTTTTCATGAAAAATAAGTCATTCGCCATCATGTCCGATACCCTCTTGAATTTTAATCAGATGAAAGGGAGGAAGATGACGGGCTATTTTAAAGAGGGTCAACTCAGCAGATTGCTCATAGAGGGAAATGGAGAATCCCTCTATTATGCTTTAGAAGGAGATACGCTTACCCAGGGGATTAATAGAATTTTGAGTGCTACCATTGCTCTATCCTTTGAAGATGGATACATAAAAAAATCAAATTTTGGGATAAAGCCCGATGGCAAATTTACTCCTGTACAGGATATAGACGAAAAAATTAGCCGCTTAGATGGCTTTCGGTGGAGGGAAGAGGAAAAGCCTGACCGAAAAGAGATAGATGCCTGGAGGAAGGTTGTTGAAATTGATTTTGGGCTAAAAAATTTGTTCAATGAGCCTGAAATAGATTTAAAAATGCCTTCTCAAAAAGACCTTGATAGGGCGCTTAAAGGAAAATTAAGTCCAAAAGGATAGTAGACTTGAGAAAAAAAGAAGGAGATTTTTAAAACTTAACAACAATTAACCCATCTTTTTTTGGAAAAAGTATCACCTTTTGGGTAAATTTATCGTAAACAAGATAGCTTTAGTAAATTAAAACGAAGCTTATTGAAAAAAAGTATACATGATTACTAATTTACGTATTCTTGCTTGTGTCATTTTCATGTCACTCCCTTTGCTATCGGGAGCGCAGCAGGTACGTGTCTTGAGTGATGTGGTTGATTTTTCAGGTAAAATAGGTTCCTCTCAGCGAAAAACTATTTTGCTCCACAATGAATCTTCGCAACCCAAAACCTACCTGCTCAAGAACATGATTGGAGGTATTGGGTCCTCCCAAAAAATGCGACTATGTTTTGGAGATCAATGCTTTGATCCAAAAAAGGATTTGGCAAAAGTGAGTGTTAAATTAGCCCCTGGAGAAATTTACACTGATTTTTATCTTGAATTTGAGTTAGGGATTGCTGAGACTGTAGGCACTTTTGAATTGGTCTTTGTCAACGCAGAGGCATTTCGAGAATCTTTCATGGTCGAGGGTCGCTATGAGGTAACGGGCACTACTAAGGGGGATTTTTTGCACAAAGACATCAAAGTCAGTGAAATTTATCCTAATCCAAGCAGCAGGGTGGCACAATTGGATTATATCCTTCTCAACCCAAAGGTCAAGTCAAAAATTACAGTGACTAGCTTTATTGGAAACCCCATTGCCGAATACGATCTTGACCCTACCCGCAATTCTTTGGTCATCAACGTTTCTGAATTTCAGCCTGGAGTCTATTTCTACACCTTGGTTGTTGACAATAAAAACGTGGTCACCAAGAAGCTTCAAGTGAAGAAGTGAGTTGTAGCCTACTTGGACTTTCCTTTGAATACTTCAAAAATCCCCCTATATTTGCGGTCCTTTAATTCATAATGCTTGTGCGTCGAATTCTATCAATCCTTGGAGTGGTTTTGTTGAGCGCCTGTGGCCCCTTTGCTAAGTTGGAGAAAAGTACCAACTGGGAGGAGTTGTACAATGGAGCCAATAAGTATTACCAAGAAGGGGAATACAACAAGGCCATCATTTTGTACGAAAAGGTATTACCGGTTATAAAGGGTTCTGAAAAAGCTGAGATGGCAGAATACAATTATGCCAACTGCCATTTCAAAACCAAGCGCTACATAGAGTCTGGAGGGTATTTCAATACCTTTTATAAAACCTACTCTAGAAGTGTACTGGCAGAAGAGGCATTGTTTATGCATGCCTATTCCTTGTACTTGGATGCGCCGGATTATAATTTAGATCAGCAAAGCAGCAAGGAGGCGGTAACGGCCATTCAGCAGTTTATTACCAGATTTCCAGCGTCGGCAAGTTACGAGAGGGCAATGGAGATGCTCAAAGATTTGGAATCAAGATTTGAGCAAAAGGCTTATAGCGAAGCGTCAATGTATTATCGATTGAAGGAAGGTCTCTTTCCAGGAGATTTTTATCGGGCCTGCATTATCAACTTCCAAAATTTTGCCAAAGATTATCCAGAGAGTAAGCACAACGAAGAGCTTGCTTATAAATTGGTAGAAGTGTCTTTTGCTTATGCAAAAAACAGTGCCTACGATAAAAAAGAGGAGCGATTATCGGACGCCCTTAGATTTGCTACTAATTTTTACCGCAAGTATCCTGCAAGTGGATATTTGGGAGAGGTAAAAAAACTAGAAGAGCAAACCAAAGAAGAAGTAATTGCTCATGAAAAAGTAAAAAAAGAAGTGGCAGAGCGTAAAGCGGCAGAGGAAGCTGCCTCCTCTGGAGAAAAAGAAATTAAAAATCAGAATTAATCCTTATTCCTATGGCGGTAAATCCATCCATCATCACCAGAGACCTTGATAAAGTTGCTGAACCAACAGGCAATATTTACGAGTCTATTCACATTGTCGGGCAACGTGCCAAGCAAATATCTTCTAATTTGAAAGAAGAGCTGAACAACAAGCTTTCCGAATTTGCATCTACAGTGGACAACTTAGAAGAAGTTTTTGAAAACAAAGAGCAAATCGAGATTTCCAAGTTTTACGAAAGAATGCCTAAGCCATCTTCTTTGGCCATGGAAGAATTCTTAGAAAGCAAAGTTCACTTTAGGTATCCAACTGAGGAAGGGGAAGAGTAATTCCATGGACCTGAAAGGGAAGCGGATTTTACTTGGGGTCACCGGTAGCATAGCTGCTTACAAAAGTGCCACCCTAATTCGCTTGCTTTGCAAAGCTGGAGCAGAGGTGCAAGTCATTATGACGCCCTCTGCTTCTGATTTTATAACCCCTTTGACCTTGGCTACCTTATCAAAAAAGCCAGTATTGACTTCATTTTTTGATAAGGAAACAGGGAGCTGGCACAACCATGTGGAATTAGGGCTTTGGGCTGACCTATTTGTGATTGCGCCCTTGACAGCAAGCACCTTATCCAAATGTGCCCAAGGGATTGCAGATAATCTATTGATTGCTACCTACCTCTCTGCCCGATGCAGCGTGATGCTTGCACCAGCCATGGATTTGGACATGTACCAACATCCATCGGTAAAATCCAATTTAGAGGCAATAAAAAAATACAATAATATCCTGCTCGATCCAGAAACAGGAGAATTGGCTAGTGGACTGGTGGGTCAAGGCAGGATGATGGAGCCAGAAGTCATTATCCAACATATCTTTGATTTTTTTGCTCCAAAAGGAAAATTTTTAGGTAAAAAAGTGCTCATTACCATGGGTCCAACCCAGGAGGCAATAGACCCCGTGCGATTCTTAAGCAACCATTCCAGTGGAAAAATGGGGCTAGCCTTGGCTCAGGCATTTCAGCATCAGGGAGCAGAGGTCTTTGTAGTTTCTGGTCCGGTAGATTTGAAATTAGAAGCTGAAGGGTTTCACCTTAGCCGCGTATCTACTGCTGCAGAGATGTACCGTGAAGCTCAGGCCTTGCACGGGCAAATGGATATAGTAGTTTTTGCAGCGGCGGTAGTGGACTTTGTACCCGTATCGGTATCGGCCGAAAAAATAAAAAAACAAGAAGAAAGCTTGCTACTTGAGCTGACAAAAAACGTAGACATTGCTCAAGAACTTGGAAAAAGAAAACGGTCTGGTCAATTTCACGTGGGTTTTGCCTTAGAGACGACTCGCGGGGAGGAACATGCCAAGGAAAAATTACAGAAAAAGAATTTAGACTTGGTCGTGCTCAATTTGGCTAACGAAGAAGGAGTAGGATTCAGACACGATACCAATCGGGTAAAAATTTTTCATTCTCAGGGTAAGGTGAGGCAGACCGACCTCCTCCCCAAAACCACCATTGCAGAAATTATCCTCTCTGAAATCAATATGGAATAAGCCAATGGCTTAGCCAAGGTTTTTTAGTAAGTTTAGCTTCATGAATAGAAAAATATTTTTGGTCCTGCTGCTGTTTCCCCTTAGCGGATTCGTCTTTGGCCAAGAACTTGATTTTAGAGTTATCATCAATAGCGATAGGTCGAGATTTCAAAACACGGACGTTTTCAATCAGATGAAAACAAGTTTTGAACAATTTTTAAATGGCAGGTCTTGGACGTCGGATGAATTTAGACCTGAAGAACGAATCAAAGGAAATCTATTGATTACCATCAATGAAGTTCCTCAGGTGGGGGTATACAACGCGACGGTTCAGGTTCAGGTACTGAGGCCAGTCTACGGCACCAACTACGAGTCCTTGATTTTTAACTTTATCGATAGGAATTGGAGCTTTGAATATGTAGAATCTCAGCCTCTAGAATTCAATAGATTTACCTTCCTGAACAACATCAGTTCCATGCTGGCATTTTACGCCCATATTGCCTTGGGAATTGATTACGATACTTTTTCTGCTCAAGGGGGTAATCCCTACTTTGAAGTAGCCAATGATATAGTAAATAATGCGCAGCAATCAGGACGTGCTGGATGGGTGCAAAATCCAAGTGATCGAAGAAGTAGGTATTGGCTAATCAATGATATTTACGTATCCACCGTATACGCCTCCATTCGGGAAGCATATTACTTGTACCATAGAAAAGGTATGGATCAGCTTGCGGTAGCACCCGAGGAAGCCTACACGCACATGTTGGAGGCTATTCAGCGGGTGGCTGATGCGAATGCACTACAACCCAACGGAATTTATACCATTACCTTTATGGATGCCAAAAGCGATGAAATTGCACAAGTACTTAAAAGTGCTCCTTTTGAGCTTCGAGAAAAGGCGGTAAAATTGCTCTTGGGCTTGGACCCAAATAATGCCAGAAAGTACAACGAACTGCTAAAAAGCTGAGCGTTATTTTTTTTAGCTTTGTAGTATAGCCTATTTCAACTTATGCTTACCTCCCTAAGTATCTCCAATTATGCTTTGATTGATCAGCTAGAAATGAAGCCTAGCTCTCAATTGAGTATGATTACTGGCGAAACAGGGGCAGGAAAATCCATCATGCTGGGTGCCGTTGGACTTTTATTGGGAAATAGAGCCGACACCAAAGTTCTCCTCCATGAAGATCAAAAATGTGTAGTGGAAGGCACGTTTGCCATTCAATCCTATGGCCTTCAAACGTATTTTGAAGAGCTAGAACTCGACTACGAAGACACCTGCATCATTAGAAGAGAGATCAGTCCTAATGGAAAATCTAGATCCTTTATCAACGATTCTCCAGTTTTGCTAGAAAGTTTGAAAAGCTTAGGCAGTAGACTTATGGACGTACATTCCCAACACGATACCCTACTGCTGGGTGAAGGGGAGTACCAACTGGATATTATTGATGCATTTGCCCAGGCAGGAACTGAAAAAATCAGGTATCAGCAGAGTTTTACAGCTTTTAAAAAGGCAAAAAAAAATTGGGAAGAGCTGCATCAGCAATCTCTAGCCCTCAAGAAAGAGTATGATTTTTTGCAATTCCAATTGAACGAATTGAGTTCACTTTCTCTGGTGGCGGGGGAGCAAGAAGAAATGGAATCCTCTCAAGAAATCCTTGAAAACGCCGAAGAGATTAAAAGGAAAATCAACGAAATCCTTCAAGTCTATTACGAAGAGCAGCAAGGGATTCTTCAAGGACTAGCACAGATGCAGGCAAGCTTGCAGGGACTAGAACGCTTGGCACATCCCTTTAAAGAATACAGCAGGAGGTTTCAAGAAATCCGACTTGAGCTCAAAGATGTAATGGAAAGTTTGGGCAATGAAGACCGGCTCGTAGAAGTGGACGAAGAAAAGTTACAGCTCTTGCGAGATCGATTGAGTGCCATTTACCGATTGCAAAAAAAACATGGGGTCCAAAGTGTAGAGGAACTCCTCGTCCTCGAAAGTCAGTTTGCAGATAAGGTGTTTCAAGTGCAACATGCCGATGAAAACCTTGACAAAGCCAAAAAGGAATATCAAGATGCAGAAGTTGTTATGCTAGAGGCGGGTAGGCAATGGAGTGAAAAGCGTACCTCATGTTTTAGGGAATTTGAAAATGCGGTAAAAGTATTGCTCCGTAACCTGGGAATTGAAAATGCTAGCTTTCAGCTGCAAAGGCAAGAAATGGCCCCAAGCCTAAGGGGAATAGATGCCATAGACATGCTGTTTTCAGCAAACAAAGGCGCGTTGCCCCAATCCCTAAAAAAAGTAGCCTCTGGTGGTGAGTTTTCGCGTTTACTTTTTGCCATCAAGTACTTAATGGCTGATAAAATGGCTCTTCCTACCTTGATTTTTGATGAAATCGATATGGGAATTTCTGGGGAAATTGCCCTTCAACTGGTGAGAATGATGCAAGAAATCGCTAAAAGACATCAGGTCATTTGCATCACCCATTTACCTCAGGTTGCAGCCAAGGGAGACACCCATTATTTTGTCTACAAAGACAATTCTTCTAAGAAAACCGTTTCCAAAATTAAATTGCTTACCCCTGAGGAGCGCGTGCAGGCCTTGGCGCAAATGATAGCAGGTGCCAACCCCTCCCTAGCTGCGCAGACTAGTGCGCAAGAGCTCTTGAGGAATTGAAAATATTACTCCTAAATTTTGTTTACTTTTACCCTTGATTTCAAATAAATCTATTGTAAGATATGCCAGATAATTTGCTAAACGGAAAGGTAGGGATCATTACAGGAGCACTTGACGAGAACTCCATTGCCTGGAAGACTGCCTTGAAGGTAAAAGAACAGGGGGGGAGATTTGTACTTACTAATGCACCTATTGCCATGAGAATGGGGGCCATTAAAGAGCTTGCGCAGGAATGCAATACCATCGTGGTACCTGCCGATGCAACCCTAGTAGAAGATTTAGAAAAGCTCTATGCTGAAGCTAAGGAATTTTTGGGCTCTGATTTTGATTTTTTATTGCATTCTATCGGTATGTCCCCCAACATTCGAAAAGGGAAAGCCTATGGCGACCTCAATTACGATTGGGCCATGAAGTCTTACGATGTCTCTGCCATATCTTTTCACAAAATGATGCAAGTGGCTGAAAAAATGGATGTCATGAAAGAATGGGGTTCCATCGTAGGCCTTTCCTACATCGCTGCTCAGCGGGTATTTCCTTTCTATACAGATATGGCAGACGCCAAGGCACTCCTAGAGAGCATCGCCAGAGGATATGGATACCGATTCGGAAAATTGAAAAAAGTAAGGGTAAATACCATTTCTCAGTCTCCGACTAAAACCACCGCGGGAACAGGAATTGGAGGGTTTGACTCCTTTTTCAATTTTGCAGATGCACTATCCCCCTTGGGAAATGCCTCCGCAGATGCTTGTGCAGATTACATAGTGACCTTGTTTTCGGATATGACCAGAATGGTCACCATGCAAAACCTTTTCCACGATGGAGGATATTCCTTTACAGGAATTTCGGAGGAAATCATGGAAAAATTTAAAGACCTCTAAGCTGATCTAGCCACGTGAAGCCCTGAGTTAGCTCGGGGCTTTTTTGTATGCATTCATTCAAAAAAGGTTTTTAGATTTATAGAATAACCCTATATTAAAGTCAAATTGAACCCCTTCCCTTATGTTGAAAAAAATCTCTTTGCTTGGCCTGGTAACATTTTTCTGTGTTAGCTGGTCATTTGCTCAAATCATGCCTTCTCCCAATAGGGCAGAAGGAGAGGGTCCTTACGATCGCCTGATTCTTAGAGGTGTGACGCTTATCGATGGTACAGGAGCGCCTCCACTGGGCCCTGTAGACATTGTGGTTGAAAAAAATAGGATCGCACAGATTCAAGCCGTAGGGTATCCTGGGGTTCCCATCAATGAAAATAGAAGGCCAAAAGCTGACGACAAAACCAAAGTAATGGACTTGACCGGACATTACCTCTTGCCAGGATTTATAGATATGCATGGTCATATTGGGGGTAATGGACAAGGGACGCCTGCTGAATATGTATTTAAGCTTTGGCTTTCGCATGGAATTACCACCGTGAGGGACCCTTCCGCAGGAAATGGGCTCAATTGGGTTTTGGATCATAAGAAGAAATCTGCTGCCAATCAGATCACTGCTCCAAGACTTCTTGCCTACACTTCTTTTGGTCAAGGTGCCTCAAGTCCCATCACTACTGCGGAACAAGCCAAGGCTTGGGTAAATGAAAATAAGGCCAAAGGGGCAGATGGCATCAAATTTTTTGGTGCTAAGCCAGAGGTTATGGAGGCCGCTATCTCAGAAAATAAGCGTATAGGACTTAGATCTGCCATGCACCACCAGCAATTGGATGTAGCGCGATGGAATGTGCTTCACTCTGCGCGTGCAGGCCTTACTTCTATGGAACATTGGTATGGATTGCCAGAAGCTCTTTTTACCGATAGGACGATTCAAAATTTTAGGCTGGATTACAATTACCAAAACGAACAGCATCGCTTTGCGGAGGCGGGGAAACTTTGGCAGCAGGCAGCTCCACCTTATTCGGAGCATTGGAATAAGGTCATGAATGAGTTAATCGAGCTTGATTTTACCCTTGATCCCACCCTCAATATATATGAAGCCAATAGAGATTTGATGCGGGCACGCACCCAAGAATGGCACGAGGTATACACCCTTCCCTCGCTGTGGAGGTTTTATGCTCCCAATAGGCAATCGCATGGTTCGTACTGGTTTGATTGGACCACAGAAGAAGAAGTACTTTGGAAAGACAATTACCGCCTGTGGATGACTTTTGTGAATGAATATAAAAATCGAGGAGGGAGAGTCACCGCTGGCTCAGATTCTGGATTTATCTATCAGCTGTATGGCTTTGCTTACATCCGTGAACTGGAAATGTTGAGAGAAGCAGGTTTTCATCCCCTAGAAGTAATACGTTCGGCCACCATGTATGGGGCAGAAGCTTTAGGAATGGAAAAGGAATTGGGTACGGTGGAAGTAGGCAAACTTGCAGATTTTGTGATTTTGGAGGAAAATCCCCTTCAAAATCTAAAGGTGCTTTATGGTACCGGTGCCATTCGAATCAACGAAAGTAACGAGCCTATTCGAGTAGGTGGGGTAAAGTATACGGTCAAAGATGGAATCGTATACGATGCTAAAAAGTTGCTTCAAGATGTACGAACCATCGTGGATCAGCATAAAGCTCGAGAAAACGCTAGAATTACCCAGCCTGGATTGGATTGGGAATAAAAGTCATCCTAAATTGAGGGGAGGAAAGCTTGTTTTTCCTCCCGTTTTTTTTAATTCCAATAAGACCTCATTCCCCATCTTGCTATGCCTACCCTAAGCCTAAAAGACGTTTCCCTTTACTACGAAGAACATGGAACAGGGGACGAGACCATTGTCTTTTCCCATGGACTTTTGTGGAGTGCTCGTATGTTTGAAGCACAGGTGGCAAAGTTTTCAGAGAAATACCGGGTACTGGCCTACGACCACCGCGGTCAAGCGAGGAGTGAAGTAAAGGGTCCTTTTGACCAGGATACAGTGGCTGAGGATGCTGCCGAATTGATTCGGAAACTGGTGGGAGGACCAGTACATTTTATAGGGCTATCTATGGGAGGATTTGTAGGGATGCGTCTAGCAGCCAGGCATCCTGAGCTTATCCGAAGTTTGATTCTTTTGGAAACTTCTGCTCAAGCAGAGCCCGTAGAAAACCTTCCTCAATACAAGCTCCTCAATGGGATCGTACGATGGTTTGGGATTATCCCACCTGTAGCCAACAAGGTAATGAAAATCATGTTTGCTAAAAGTTGGCTTGCCAATCCTTCAAATGCTCAGGCGATTTCACGCTGGAAAAAAGAGCTTTCTTCCAATAAAAAGAGTATTACTGGACCCGTAGAGGGTGTGATTTATCGGAAAGGAATTGAAGATGAGTTGTCTAGAATAGTTTGCCCTACATTGATCCTTGTAGGGGATGAGGATGTTGCTACTCGACCAGAAAAGGCAGCCTTTATTCAAAAGGAAATCAAAGGCTCCGACTTAGTTGTCTTATCGGGAGCTGGTCATAGCAGCTGCATTGAAAAGCCAGAAGAAGTCAATCAAGTGATCTGGACTTGGTTAGACCAACATTTCACTCTTTCCTGAAACAAGCACTTAATTGGCCTGAAACACGCGGATGTAATCCACAATCATATGTTGTGGGAAGGTAGTGGTGGCATTGGGAGATCCTGGCCAATTTCCTCCTACTGCTACATTAAAAATGAAGAAAAAACTTTTTCTAAATTCATCTAACTGTGCTGGTGTGGTATCAATCACGTGGTATTGCTTGTTGTCTATATACCATCGGATGGATTTATCGTCCCAAACTATAGAATACACGTAAAATTGATCGGACAAGGTCCCAGAGGCGAGAGAATATTCTCCTTTATATTCCGCGTGATTTCCATCGTGAAGCCAATGTACCGTACCGTATACTGTTTTTTCCCTTCCATTGCCTCCGATCATTTCCATAATGTCTATTTCCCCGCATGCTGGCCAGTTTACGGTGTCAAAATTTGAGCCAAGCATCCATAAGGCTGGCCAAATTCCCTGACCTTTTGGTAGGGCAGCTCTAATATCCACACGTCCGTACTGAAACTGTTTTTTGTTTTTGGTGATGATTCTGGAAGAGGTATATTCTTTCCCTCCAAATGGCTCCTTTTTGGCGGTGATGACTAAAAAACCGTCTTGAATACCGGTATTTTCTGTTCTATAAAATTGTAATTCATTGTTTCCCCAACCGTTTGTTCCGTTTCCTGTTTCGTAGCTCCAAAAATTTTGATTTAAACTTGAACCTTCAAATTCGTCGGCCCAAACCAAAGACATTCCTGGATAGGAGTTTGGAGAAGTATTACCGAGTTTGGGGATAGTTACCTTGGAAGTAGTCTGTCCAGGGTTTTCTTTACTTTCTGGTACACAACCAAAAAATCCAATAAGAAGTGTTAGAAGAATTGAAAATAATTTTTGCATGTGTAAATAAGAAATACCGCCAGAGCATAGCTCTGGCGGTCAGTATAATTATACTGAAATTAATTTAAATGTCCACCACACACCGGTTCCAGCCTCTATTTGTATGGTCATTCGTTTCACACCTTGATTTTCTACTAAGCTGACTACTTTATAGCTGACCTCACTTGGTACGGCTACGTTGGGAAGTTCTCCCGCATTCACGGCCTTGGGAAGAGCTACGTGGGCCCCTTGTCCAATTAATCGTAAGGTTGCACCATCGTAAGTAAAGGTATAGTTACCTGCGCCATTGTGAGGGGCTTTAGGCGTACCACATCCATCAGCTCCTTGCCAACCTTCCAACCATGTTTGGCTTCCCATATCTATGGAGAATGATCCGTTTTCGGAGAAAGTGTATACGTCATCGAAGAAGCAAGCACGAGTAGTTACGTCTGCAGTGGTATTAAACCACCATTCTCTACTCCCTGCAGTAGGACCTACCGTCAACGCTGCCTCTATGGGTTCCATTTTCCACTTGCCTACCAAAGCGGCACTTGCAGCAGGTCCAGAGATCAATTTGAAATCCCACCAAACTCCATTACCTGCTTGAATACGTAAAGTCATTCTTCTGGTATTTCCTTGCTTTGTTTGTTCTACAATAGTGTAAGCAATTTGAGAAGCAACTTGAGCTCCATTAGAGATTTCACCTGAATTATTTACTTTGGCTAGCCCCACATGAGCACCTGTACCTATGGTAGTCAAAGTGGTGGTAGTGTAGGTGTAGGTAAATGATTTGGTTCCATCAAATGGAGATTTGGGAGCACCACAACCATCTGCAGCTACTCCTTGCCAAGTTTCCAACCAAGTTACTCCTCCTAAATCCATTTTAAATGAACCGTCTTCGTTGAAGGTATACTTGTCATCAAAGAAGCAAGCTCTTGCAGTCACGTCTGCAAGGGAATTTTGCCACCATTCAGAGCTGCCAGGGGCAGGGCCTACTTTCATGGCTCCTGCTATTGGTTCCATGGTCCACACACCTGTGATGTCAAAAGCAGGTTTAAGGGAAGCCACTGTAAACGATAGGTTTTCTGAACTTTCGTTTCCTTTGGAATCCTTCGCTTTTACATTCAAATTGTAAACACCAGGAGTAAATCCTCCTACTACTTTAATTTGAATTTTCTCATCATCCCCAGCTAAATCTTTAGAGCCAGAGGTAACACTCGCACCTCCTTTAGTGACTGCATAAGAAAATGTAGCTAGTGTACTTAAGGTACCTTCGTCAACCCCGTCGTTGAGGGTCACTTCGATAAGAAAATCTTGTTTTTCTGTCAACCCGCTGGTAATGGGTCCTAAGGTAATCTTAGGAGGCAAGTCCACGACTGGAATTTCAGAAAAATTGTCACAAGCCCATACTAGGCTTAGCATTGTGCAAAGCACAAGTGATTTGGTGAAAATGTTTTTCATGGGTTTAATTTTTTTATAAATGTCATTAAGTATTATGAGTTATTCAATTTGTCAAGACCTACAAGTATTCATCATTCCTAAAAATTCAATACATCAAAAATTCATCAATAATTTTAATTATGCTTTAAAAATAACTTATGACTACATTTCGATGTTATTTCTCTGAGTAGACAATTTCTCAATGAGTTTACAATCACCTGCAATACTTATAAAAAAAGTTCTTGTAGTGCTGACCTGGGTTTTACCTCTGTTAGTATCTCATATTTCCTTGGCTCAAGTGAACCTTCAGGAAGGAGGACTTCCTTTCATTACCAATTATGGTGCCTCCACCTATCACGCAGGTATTCAAAATTTTGATATTGTTCAAGATGAACTGGGAAGAATATTTGTTGCCAATAATTTGGGTCTTCTTGAATTTGATGGAAAAAATTGGTTCCGGTATGGATTGAATAATACCAAAGTTAGGTCTGCTTTTGTAAGTAAGGATAATAGAATTTTTGTGGGCAGCCAAGGCGATTTTGGGTTTTTAGAAGCGAATGGTCAAGGGAAATTGGAGTATACCTCCTTGGCCGATAGTCTCCCTTCTCCCGTTAGGGACTTTGATGAAACCTGGAAGGTGTTTGGATCTGGAGAGTCGGTATACTTCTGTACATTCGAGCGAATCTATGTATACCATGGACAAGGCCTAGATGTAATAGATCCTGGTAAGCGTTTAGATATTTCCTTTCAAGTAGCCAACCAAGTTATTACTCAATTGGTGGGAGAGGGTCTTTTTGAAGTGAATTTAGAGGGATTGAATCCCATCAGAAATGGAAATTTTTTTAAGGATAAAAGGGTTTCTACTATTTTACCTTTTGATCAAAACACTTGGTTGGTCTCCACTTTTTCACATGGCTTATTTCTTTACGATGGCAACGTCCGTCCTTTTCCTTTGCAAGGAAATTTTTGGAAAAATGAATACTTAATCAACTACAGTACTAGGCTAAAAAATGGAAATATTGCCTTAGCTACCCAAAATGCTGGGCTATTTGTAATTGATAAGGAGGGGAAGTTATTGAATCACTTGGATAAAGATGCTGGGTTGATGGATCTGACCATCAACTATATTTTTGAAGATTCCCAGCAAGGACTTTGGTTGGCCATGAACAACGGAGTAGCTAGGGTAGATTTATTTTCTCCCTTTTCCGTGATTGACGATAGGATGGGCTTGGAAGGATCCGGCTATGCTGCGGTGAAAGTAGGGGATGACGTATTTCTGGGAACTAACAATGGTTTGTTTCTTTGGAAGGAAGATCAAATAATTCCTATCTCAGGGACGGAAGGCCAAGTATATTCCATTCAAAATATTCGAGGCGAAATAATATTAAATCACCACAACGGAACTTTTTCTATTCAATCCAATAAAGCCATTCCCATCTCCACCGTTCAAGGTGCCTGGATTGTAAAAGCTCACCCAAAGAATCCAGATTTTTACATTCAGGGAACTTACACCGGATTGAGTTTATTCAAAAAAGTAGGGGGAAGGTTGCAGTTCATTCAAAAAATAAAAGGATTTGAAGAATCTTCGAGGGTCATGGAGTTTGATGGAACTACGCTTTGGGTAGCTCATGGCTACAAGGGAGTTTATCGAATTACCTTGAGTGAGGATCTTGGAACAGTGCTAGAAAGTAAGTTATACAATAGTGCCCATGGCTTTCCAAACGATGTATTGATCAACGTCTTTAAAGCTGCAGATCGACTGCTGTTTACAGCTAATGGAGGAATTTATCAATTTGACCAGGAAAAGGAAAGGTTTTTACCCATGGATGAATTCAATTCTCTCTTTGGCTATGGAACCGTGATGGCAGATTTGGAATCCGATGCTCTAGGTAATATTTACTTCATAGAACAATCCAGGTTGGGAATCATTAGGTTTCAAAAAAATCGGCAATTGAGTCTGCATTATTCTCCCTTCAATAAGCTTAAAAGGTTGTGGAACGATGACCTAGCCAATGTTCTTGTGCTAGACGAACAACACATTCTTATTGGTGCCAAGCAAGGATTTATTCATTATGATCCACAAAAAGATCAGGTAAAGCCTAACCAAACCAAAGTTTTTTTTAGAGAAATAAGAAACGATGGGGAGCTTGAAAATCTTTTATACTCTGGTCATGGTACTATTTCAGGCCTCAGTCAAGGTGGTGAAGTCAGTTCTTTTCCCTATTCCCAAAATTCATTCACCTTCGACTTTGGTTCCCCTCATTTTGAAAGTGGGGAAGAAATTCAGTACCAGTACCGCTTGCAGAATTACGATGTAGATTGGTCGGATTGGTCCACCGACTCAAGAAAGGAATATACCAATCTCCCCGAGGGAGAGTATGTATTTTCAGTTAGAGCCAAAACTATTTTTGATGAAGTCACCGAGCCTATAGAGTATAGCTTCACGATAAGACCCCCATTTTACCGATCCGTTGTGGCTTATATGGTCTATGCTTCGTTGATCGGTGCTTTGTTATTTCTTGCCTTTAAGTGGGTGGATAAGCGATACAAAAAACAAACCTTAGTACTGCAGCAAGAGAAATTTAAGGCCTTGCAACAAAAAGATGATGTCATCGAATCCATCACACAACGGTCTGAGGAAGAGATTGTACGGCTCAAGAATGCACAACTGCAATCTGAAATTGATTTTAAAAATCAAGAATTGACTTCTTCAGCAATGAATTTGATCCAAAAGAATAAGTTGCTTAGCACTATAAAAAATTCCTTGAAAAGCCTCACCAATGATTCTTTATCTTCAGAAATGCAAACGCAACTCAATCGTTTGGTGCGGTCTATAGACAAGGATTTGGAAGGAGTAGAAAATTGGTCTGCTTTTGCAGAAAATTTCGACCAAGTCCATGGGAAGTTTATTACGCGATTGAAAGAACATTTCCCTGAACTCACCGCTCAAGAAATAAAATTTAGTGCCTATATCCGGATGAATCTAAATACCAAAGAGATTGCCAACCTGCTGGGTATCTCCGTGCGAGGTGTGGAAATAGGTCGGTATAGGGTAAGAAAAAAATTGGGACTATCTAGGCAGGATAGTTTGAGTGATTTTTTATTGCGCTTTTAGGAGCTCTTTTTTTACTGCTTTATGGCTTGGATGCTTATGTGATTCAAAAAGATTTTCAAATCGGAAACTTTTTTATTGAAATAAATGTATATACATTAAATAAATTCAACTCCCTATGCCAAGGATTGAAGAAGAGATTCAGCAAGTAGAATTTAAGGACCTTTACCACAAAGCGGCAGTAAATTTACTCTACACGCACAGTTACCTGGTGACCTTCCAAAATGCCTTGTTTAAACCCTACGACCTCTCCCCAGAGCAGTACAATGTACTTCGCATTCTTAGAGGACAAGGAGGAAAACCTGCCACTATGGCGGCCATCCAAGAAAGAATGCTAAATAAAATGTCAAATGCCTCCCGATTAGTGAATAAGCTTGAAGCCAAATGCTTGGTAAAGCGAGAAGAGTGCTCGCTCGATCGAAGGCAAGTGGATGTGGTAATCACCAAAAAAGGGCTTGAAGTATTGGGAATTTTAGAATCCCAAATTATGGCACTTAACCAAGAAATGATCCATCTAGATGAAAAGGAATTACTTCTCCTCAATGGGCTTTTGGATAAGTTAAGGGGCTGAAAAGAAGGAATACAAAATCAATCCACCTAATAATTAAACACAAACTAAACCAAGTATGAGCATTACCAAATGGATAATCGACCCTACCCACTCTGAGGTAGCATTTAAAGTAAAACACCTAGTCATCTCTACCGTGACCGGATACTTCCGAAAATTTGAAGGACATGTGGAGTCCAGCACAGAAGATTTTACGAATGCATCCGTCTCTTTTCAATTGGAGGTGGATAGTATCGATACCAATCAATCCGATAGAGACGGCCACCTCAAGTCTGCTGATTTTTTTGATGCGGGCAACTTTCCAAAAATTTCATTTGTTGGAAAGCTAGCCCGCCAGGGAGGCAACTATCAATTGTTAGGAGATCTTACCATGAAAGGAATTACCCAGAGTGTCATCTTGGAAGTGAGCTACGGGGGTACCGTGGCTGATCCTTATGGGCAAACCAAGGCTGGCTTTGAATTGGAAGGAAAACTAAATCGAAAAGATTTTGGACTTACTTGGTCTGCCGTTACCGAAGCTGGATCTGTAGTAGTTAGTGATCAGGTTCGTTTGCAGTTGAGTGTTCAGTTAGTTAAGCAATAAATCAACACCATAGGAAACTCAACTTCACAAGGGGTCTATTTTAGACTCCTTTATTTATTCTTTATTTTATGCTTCCATCAATTCTAGGTATCCACCATATCACAGCCATTTCAGGAGATCCTCAAAAAAATATCAACTTCTATGCAGGTATTTTGGGGCTCAGATTGGTGAAGAAAACAATCAATTTTGATGCCCCAGACGTCTATCATTTTTATTTTGGAGATGCCATGGGGAGCCCTGGAACGGTCTTTACTACGTTTCCTTTTCCCGGTGCAAGGCGAGGAATAAAAGGAATTGGAGAAGTGACCCACACGGCGTTTTCTATTGGAAAGGATAGCATTGATTTTTGGGAAGAGAGATTAAAAAGATTTGGAGTCATTATTTCCGATCGATTGACTCGTTTTGGACATCAATTACTTCGTTTTGAAGATCAGGATGGGATGGGAATAGAATTGGTCGCCAACGCTGAAGATGAGCGCCTAGGTTGGACTTTTGAAGGGATACCCCTTTCCCATGCAATCAAGGGATTTTATGGGGCCACCCTGGCACTTCGATCCAAAGATCCTACGGAGAATTTGCTCCTAGAACACCTGAATTACCGCTTTTTTGATCAAGAAGGCAATAGATTCCGGTATGGATTAGATGGAAAACCTGGGCAATGGATAGATATCCTGCAAGAACCCATGGGGCAAAGAGGCATGCAAAGTGCTGGATCAGTACATCATTTGGCCTTTCGAACACCAAATGAAATGACACAATTTGACATGCAACAAAATCTTCTTACGCTCGGCTATGGAGTGACGGAGGTTCGAGATCGGAGTTACTTCAAGTCCATCTATTTTAAGGAGCCAGGGGGAATTTTACTTGAAATTGCCACAGATATCCCAGGCTTTGCAATCGATGAGGACAAAGCTCATTTGGGCACATCCCTTAAATTGCCAGCTTGGGTAGAAGGAAAGCGGAAGCAAATCGAATCCTACTTACCCCCCGTCACTTTTCAACCTGAATTATATGTCTAACTGGATTCAAGCAGGGCTACCCTTGGCTCAAGCCAAGAAAGTAGCGATCCTCCTACACGGGCGGGGCTCCTCTGCAGAGAGCATTTTATCCCTTGTGGATTACTTACATCTTTCTGACTTTGCCTTGTTTGCCCCACAAGCCGATCAGCGCACTTGGTATCCTTATGGATTTATGGCCAGTGATCAAGGCAACCTTTTTGCCTTGAATTCGTCTTTAAAACAGGTTGAACATCTCTTTCAATTTCTTATAGAAAAGGGAAAGAGTCCTGAGCAAATCTATTTCATAGGGTTTTCTCAAGGAGCTTGTCTAAGCTTAGAATTTACGGCACGTCATGCACAGAAATTTGGAGGCATAGTAGCATTTACAGGAGGATTGATTGGGGAGAAGTTGAGCAAGGAAAATTATCAGGGGGATTTTAATGGTACCCCTATTTTCATCAGCAGTAGTATTCGTGATATGCACGTTCCAGTGCAAAGAATATATGATTCAGCTGAAGTGCTTCATCACATGGGAGCAAAAGTAAGTCTTCGATTGTTTGAAGATGAATTACATACGGTTCGACCTGAAGAATTGTCTTGGGTGAACAAAGAATTTTTCAAATGAGGTTTCTTAGTTTCTAAAAATCCCTGGCTTTCGTCAGGGTTTTTTATGCTAAGCCAGGAAGCAAGATTTTAGAAGACGACGTCTGCTTCTTTTTGGATAAACTTATATTTAGGAGCAATAGGCTAATCAGAAATTAGAACGAGTAGCTCACCTGTGAACCAAGCTCAGGATCCAAATCAATTTGCGCATAGACCCCAATTTCTTGTTGCAATTCTTCCACGTGGCTAATAATACCCACGATTCGGTTCTCGTGGCGCAACGATTTTAGCGTTTCGAAGACCACCCGCAAGGATGTTTTGTCCAAAGCTCCAAATCCTTCATCCAAAAAGAAAAAGCTCTGATCTGCTTGATTTAGCATTTTTACTTTTTCTGCCAAAGCCAAAGCTAAGCATAGGGAAGCCTGAAACGTCTGCCCCCCTGAGAGGGTCTTTAAAAGTCTTTTTTTACCTCCATTGAGGTAATCTATTACCCAAAAGGTGTTGCTATCGTCTATCTCTAAACTCAGGCTATTTTTAGTCAACTTCATAAACCTCTTGTTGGCAGTGTTGCAGAGTTCCCGCAAATAGATAGAGCTCACATACTTCACAAATCCTTTTCCAGTAAATAATTTTTCCAATTCCAAAAGATGGGCTTCACGGGTTTCAAGTTCAAGAAATTGCTGAGAAAGTCTATTTTTTTCCTCTAGCTTTCCAATAATTTCTTCTACCTCTTTTTCAAGAAGCGTTTTTTTAGATAAGATATCCTTTTCCTTTTCTTGGTCCGCCTGTAGTTCCTGCTGATGGACTTGAAATTGCTCTTCAGAAAATGAAAGCACTCCTTCCTCTGCTTCTAATTCTTGAATTTTGGAAGTTGTTGAGGCTAGCTTTTGATCAAAGTCTTGAAGCTCGGATTCAAGTTTATCTACATCCAAATCCAGCTCCATCATGTGGATGAGTTCTTGCTCCTCAGTAAATCCATGGGAAGTCATTAAAGCTTCGAAGTTTTGTCGCAGATCGCCCCATTTTTTTTGATGGGAAGTCACCTCTTTTTCAAAATTCTTCAGGTCTGCCTCGTTTTTACTTTGGTCAGATTTCTTGGAATCGATATGCTTTTGTATACCCAATAAGTCTTTGGCAGCCTCTTCTATATCACGCTCCACCTTGGCTATGGTTCCATGGATTTCTTGTTGACTTTTCTGAAAAAAAGCTTGGCAAAATCCCAGGTCATGTATGGCCTGTTCTTGGGTAGATATTCTGGAAAAGAGATCTTGATTTTGCAATAAAATGTTTTGTAAGGCTTTCTCCTCCTCTGCTACCTTTCCTCTTTGGGAATGCCATTCCTTTCGCAATCCATCCAGCTCCTTATGCAAGCGTATCCAGTGTTGGTGATGGGTATTTAGGCTCTCCAGCCTTTCTTCCAAGCCCTTTTTGTCTGCAATACCCAGATCGGTCAAGGATTGGATCAGCCCTTCTTGATCCAAGGATAGCCTCTGGAGTTCTTGTTTTTTATCGGCTAGATTTTTTTGGCTGTTGGCAAGTTGAATTTCTTCTAGTTTTTTTGAGTGAACCCCATCCCTCAATTCTTCTAGCGTGGCCACTTGTTTTTTGAGCTGCTCTTCTAAGGATCGTAAGCTGTCTTCTGTCTCTGAGCTGTTGAGGGGTTGGGGGTGTTCGGATGCCCCACAAAGAGGACAGGCTTGCCCTGCTACCAAGAGGTGGGCATGGGAAGACAATCCTTGGGTTTTTAGGAGTCGGTCCTTTTCTCCTTCCAGATCCTTTACGTGATGCTGCAGCATGTGGAGGCCTTCTTCTAAGCTAGCCGCTCCCGTCGGTACGAGTTTATCCCATTGTTGGAGTTGGAGTGCCCTGTTTTGGAGTTCTTTTTCTTCGGCTTGTAGTTGAACATTCAGCCCAGAGATCCGCTCTTCTAGGGAGCTCATCTTATCCAAAAAGGTATTGAGTTGAGCCAAGAGAGTCGGATCTGCTTGGGGAACCAGCTCCTGTTGCGCTTCTATGCTTTGAATTTGTTTTTCTAAGCCAAGGCTTTTTTCTTTAAATACCTGAAGTTTAGGGGTCAATTCCTCCAACTTTTTCTGCAAGATGGCCTGCTTTCCTCTTAATTCTTGGATTTCCAATACTTTTTTAAGGTCCCTTATTTTAGCTTCTCTCTGAGGCCTCAATTCATTTTTTTCACGAAGCACCTGCTCTTCCTTCATCAGGGTGGCTAGTTCTTCTGCATAGATTTTTTTAAATCGGGTACAGTCCGTAAAACTGACTTGGTATTTTTCCAGGTCTTTCTTGGTATCCTGAATTCTATCCCAAACGGGCTTAAGGTAGGTTTTGGCCTTACGGAAATTTTGGAACTGCTTCTTTTTTTCCTGCATCGACGGTACTTGTGCTTGGAGTTGCAGCGCCGCTTCTGTCAAGGCTTTTAATTGCAGGAAATATTTTCGTGTTAGGTCTAGTTTTTTGAGCCTTTCGGATCCTTGAATCACCTTTTTACCCTGTGTCAGGGCTTCTTGGGTCACTAGTTTTACTTCCCCTTCCTTTGCTTCCAGTACCTCTATCGTAATTCCTTGCAAAGGAATCAGTTGGGTTTCCAATCTGATTTTACCTTCTTTGGCGACTTTGAGCAAACTACCTGTAGGACCGGATAGGTCAAAACGATCCAGACCGAATAATTGCTGCATCATTTCAGCACGATCCAAGGGTTTTTGATCGATGAAGGCTCTGAATTTACCTTGGGGGATAATGATGGTTTGCTTAAAATTCTCCTTACTCATTCCCACCAGTTCTTCGGCTGTTTTTTGGGTAGGCTCCCACTCTTGCCCCACTTGTTGGTAAATGATATGGTCTCCTGATTCAATTTTTTCAGGATCTTTTTTATTTCGCTTGGCACTGTATTGGGCTTTGTAGGTAGCTTCATTGTTTTTCCCCGTACGGAAAATCAGATGAAGTACCACCTGGGGGCTTTGCAGATGAATCATACTACCCCGCTCCCCAGACGAAGAAACGCGCTCAGGGCTGCCATACAGCGCAATCAGGATGGCTTCAAGGATGCTAGATTTTCCACTTCCGACGGCACCGAATATCCCAAAAAGACCCGCTGCTGTCAATCGCTCAAATTCAATGACTTGACGCTCCTTGTAGGAATACAATCCTTCAATTTCCAGACGAATAGGAATCATGAGGCAGTGGATTTGCTGAGTACTTCTTTAAATAAATCCAATAGGTAGGCGTTGGGCTCTTGACCTTTTTCACTTTTGTAATACATCCTAAAAAGGCTTTCCATATCCTTTTTTAAATCATCCACCTGGAGGTCCGCTGTTCCACCCTCAAGCGTATGCTTGAGTTGAGGAATCAAGTTCACTATCCCATCGTGAGCTTTGAAAATAGCCCTCCGAGTAGAGGCATCGATCGACTCCTCAGTTAAGTAAGTGATCTCTACAAAGCAATAGGGGTGCTGCTCTAGCCAGGCCAAGGCTTCTTCCAAGGAGGTGAATCGCACGCGATAAAGGGGCCTACCACGTTTTAGGGCAATGGGTTGAAATTTTATAGGTTCCTGAGGCTTGGCATGCACCATGACTACATTTTTTTCTTGATCTGCTTCTGAAAATGAATAGGCAAGGGGAGAGCTGGAATAGACTACTGGGCAAGGCGAGGAACTAACCGTCTGGTAGCGATGTAGGTGCCCAAGCGCAGCATACTGGACTTGCTCGGGCAAGTGCTGGGTAAATAAGGCTTGGGTGCCTCCAATATGCAGGATGGGTCGCTCCGATTCGGGCTCGGATAAAGGTGCAGAGGCATCCCCTTCTTGGATAAAATAAAAATGACCTAAAAAGAGATTTACCCCTTGGTCATTGCAGTATTTATCGGCTAAGTATTGCCACTTTTTTGCTAATAAATCACGAAAGACTGCATCTTTATCCTCTTCTCCGAGGTTGGTTCGAAGAAGGACTTCATTGGCATAGGGAGCCAAAATGATGCGAATGGGAAAATGGTGTTGAGGCAATTTGAATTCCAAAAATCCACTTTCGGATCTAAGTATGCTTAGGCCTGAGTCTAAGGTACCGCAAGGAACGATGCTGTCGTAGCGGCTATAAAAAATAATGCCAAGCTCTCTTGCCAAAGGATCTGGAGCCTCTACAAATTGGGTACTGTCGTGGTTTCCAGAAATAGCGATGACGGGGCGCGTCCCATTTTTGGAAAGACGGCGTAAAGTTTTGTACAACAACTCCACCGCTTCGTGGGCGGGGTTGAAGGTATCGAAAATGTCGCCGGCCAAGAGCACTAAGTCAATTTCTTCTTGATCTGCTATCAAGCAAATTTCGTCTAAAACCTCCTTCTGCTCTTCCAGTCTAGAAAATTCCTGAAGACGCTTGCCTAAGTGCCAATCGGCGGTATGAAGGATTTTTAACATAGATAACTCAAAAAAACCAGGTCATGATCCCTTTTATTTAAGGTAAGGGCCAACCTGTCTCCAAGATAGGACAAGCTGCTTCAGCTTCCAAAAGAGGAAATCAGGATTGACAGAAATTGGCACTATTCTTGAACCTAGAGAGAAAAATATTATTATTATGATTTTCAGGTACTTATTAATTTTATTTTTAGTTTTTACTTGCTTAAAGGTTTCTGCTCAAACAGATTCCTTACTGATTGAAACAGGTGAAGCAAGCTATTATGGCGGAAAATTTCATGGGAGAAAAACTGCAAATGGAGAGATTTTTCACGTGGATAGTCTAACGGCTGCGCATAAAATTTTACCTTTTGGGACGGTAGTGAAAGTTACAAATCTTAGACGAAACACTTCAGTGATTGTTAGAATAAATGATCGTTTACCTAGCAATTCAAAGCGGCAAATAGATCTTTCTCAAGGTGCGGCAGGAGTATTGGGGATGCTCCGTGATGGAGTAGGTCAAGTTAGAATTGAAGCCATTGATTTGGATCAACTCGATCGATTGATTAAATATTTTGAAGGTAGACCTCATCCCAACCTTAGGCTTCGCCCTTATTATCGCCCGATTATCCTCCCTGATACTGTAAACGTATTTAGTGAATTTTTGGCTAGTCAACTTAGATCGAATTGGGTTCAGGATGCTCCCAAGGTCCTCGATAGGGTCTTCTAAGCTTGGCCGTTGCTTCCGGGTCATTGTGTATTGTTCGCGTGTTTGGATCGTAGCGCAAAGGCCTGCCTCCAAGTTCCATGGAGATATTGGCCAAAATACAAGAAGCCGTAGAAATATGTCCATCCAACACGTCTGCCACGGGTAAAGTGTCCTTATCTATGGATTCCAACCAGTTTTTTAAATGCAACCGCGTTGCTGGCGCCGCATTGAGTTCGATACGATCTTCAGTCACATCCTCTGGATACGCCTCTCGTTCAAATACACAATCGAAGTGAATTTTTTCTGCCTTGCTGTCTTGGGGAAAAAAGTCGGCCTGCATGGTGCTTCCTGCTAGCATTCCTTTTTCTCCATAAATTTTAAAAGCCCATGGATATTCTGGATCGGGGGCATTGCCCCAAGTCCTATGCTGCCACACCACTTGCAGCTCAGGGAATTCAAAGATGGCCGTTTGGGTATCTGAAATATTCGATTTTCCTTCCTTTTGTACGTAAATACCCCCGGTAGAACTTACCTGTGTAGGCCATCCCAAGCCAAGCATCCAGCGGACGGTATCCAGCATGTGCACACACATGTCCCCTGTGATTCCATTGCCGTATTCCATAAAGGTTCTCCACCACCGGGTATGGGGAAGTCCATCGTAGGGCCGGAGAGGTGCAGGCCCTGTCCATAAGTCGTAATTGAAAAAATCAGGAACAGCCTCCTCCGGAGGATTTCCATTGGCACGCATGTGGAAATAGCAGCAAACCTCTGCATGGCTGATTTTGCCCAGTAAGCCACTGTCAATCACCCGTTTTTTAGCTTCAATGAGGTGAGGGGTGCTTTTACGCTGAGTACCTATTTGGCATTTACGCTTGTATTTACGTGCAGCGGCTAGGATAGCTTCGCCCTCGATTACGTCCACAGAAATGGGTTTTTGTAGGTAGACATGTGCTCCTGACTTCATCGCTTCGATGGCCTGCAAGGCATGCCAATGGTCAGGTGACCCGATCAATACCAAATCGCAGGCGTGGCTTTGAAGGAGTTCTCGGTAATCCTCAAAAAGTTCGGGTACTTTCTTGGATTTCTGTCGCTTTGCGACCAAATCTCCAGCGGCGGTCAACATTCTTTTATCAACATCACAAAGCGCTACTACCTCCACATCGGCTACCTGAATCAAACGAAAGAGATCGGATTTCCCGTACCAACCCGCGCCAATCAAGGCGACTTTCAAAGGGCCTGATTTCGTGTTAAAATCCATTCCCAACAAGCCAAAACTTGCCAAGGTCAGTAGGGCGCTAGAGCCTTTCAGGAATTCTCTCCGATTCAATTCGTTCATAGTAGGTCATTTAAATTGGTGCCTCTGAATTTACGAAAAGCCCTCACTTTTGCAAACCGCTTTGGGAAGAATGGTTCCCGATTCTGTTAGTCTCCAGGGTGATAGACGCGTCTCGCATTTTGAAGTACGCTTTTCTTGTCCAGGGTCATGGGCTTTAATTTTCGTTCCACAAAACGTTCCATTTGATCGGCATAGTGCGGGGAATCGGGGCGATTGCTCGCTCCATACACGTTGATGCTTTCCAATACAGGCAGTCCTTTTCCAAAGCGAGCCATCAATATGTAGGATTCTCCCTGTGCAGCCTTTCGCATGCCTTTCTCCCAAGCCGTAGAGCGGATGGTGGTCAGTACATCGTCGATGCCCCAGAGGGGAAGGACTTTGTCTCCACGTACTAGCTTTTGGTATTCTCCAAGTTGCACCAATTCTTTTCCAAAATGGGTTTGAAAGTGTTCCCGTCTTGGTAAACTCATCCCACCAGTAATAGTATACAAAGGCAAAAAGTGCCGCACCTTCACTCTTGATATCAGCCTCCTTATTCCAGGTGGCGAGTGCAATAATCTGAGCTTCCAGTTCTGGATACATCTCAGGATTTAGGGTAAAAAAGGACTGCAAATTGGTTCGAAAAGCCAAGTCTTTGGGTAGCGTTTGGTCAAACTTGAGTTGATTAAATTGCTGCCAGGAAATCTTTCCTTCCTCAGGCATCAGCTCTCGAAAGCGTACGGATCGATTGTTGTCACGTAAGTCAAAACCCATTTCCCGGGGATGAGCATCAGCCAAAAGAGTATCGGCAAGTGCTCCTGCCTTAAATGGAGAATGGTTGGTGTGGAAGAGGTAGCCGAGCGACGGGTTGAGCTGCTGCGGGAGTTCCTCAAAGGAATGGTAGTCCTTCCATGCCACAGCCGCACGATTTCCTATTACGGTCTCGGAATGGTCTATTCCAGGTACGCGCTTGGGCAGCAGGGCATTGCTTACGTAATAGATGGTGTCGTAGCGGTCGGCATAGACCGTATTGAAGTTGGGAAGCTGCAAAGTCGCCATAGCCGCCTTCCATTCTTGGAAGTTGCTGGCCTTGTTCATACGCCACCACTGTTCCGGTGCCCCAATCCGATCCAAAGCACCCATTCGGATCGCAAAGGTTCCCTTTTCAGTAACTAAGGTTGGTCCGTAGATGGATTTCCAGACGGTTTGAGGTACCGGAAGGGTGAACCAGTCCCAGAGCTTCACTTTCAGCCAAACTGTTTTTTCTTCCAATATCAGCCATTCCCCATCTACTCGATAGCGGGAAGGATCCTCGGGATCTAATTCGAGTTGGTACAGGTCCAGTAAGTCGGGGGAATTGACCGTATGGGCCCATCCCAAGTGCTCGTTGACTCCATGGAAGATCATTGCCCCTCCGGGAAAAAGTCCTCCAAGTGCATTCCAGCCTTCTTCCGAATGGATGTGTGCCTCGTACCAGGCCACGGGTCCTTCCAAGGGTTGGTGGGAGTTGATGGCTAGAAATGCTTCTCCTGTATCGGTGCGTGAGGGGTGGATGGCAATGGCATTGGAGCCTTTGGGAAGAGAGTCTTCGGCGATTTTGGGCACGGTACCCTTGAAGATCGCCTGTACTGCTCGGTCAGCCCCTGCCATTTGTGCCAAGGAGAGGATGTAGGCAGAGCTGATTTCTTGAGCAGTAATGGGAAATGCAGGGGCATAGAGCAGTTCCTCCGGATGATGAAAAGCATAGTCATTCAAGCCTGCAGCATAGCCTTCCAACACTTTCTTGAATTCTGGAGAAAAACTTGATTCGTACTTGGCCTTGGCAATTTCTTTGGTTTCCAAGAGCTGTACAAAAAAATCGATAGCCGCTCCTTCTTCTCCAAATACCCTACCGGCCAGACCTTTTCCGGCAAGCACTGTTTTTTGAATAGTCTCAAAATCATCCTCCGAATGGGCCCAAGCGAGCCCGTAAGCTGCATCGGCATCTGTTTTTCCAAAAATATGAGGAACCCCATATTCATCTCTTGCGATTTGAACGTTTTTTGTATTCCAGCCCGAATGCTGGTGAACGCGTTGGCAGGAGATTAGGAGGATTCCAATCCCGAAAAGGAGGGCTGTGTTTTTCATGGGGTAAAGCAAACTGAATGAAAGTTAAGCGTTCAGCTGAAATTATCAGCAATGTCGAACAAGTTTCACTAGTTGCTTCCTAGCCTCCTAATTAGTTGTATAGCCGAGATTTTCACAAAGGCTTTTCAGAACTTGGCTCAGCCCGTTAATCACAAAAATTACCTATTCAGAAAAACTATTTCTATTTTCATGCCTTTAAGATTAGATCTATGAAAAAACTACTCGTACTCATTTTCCTCTTTCCTGTATTCAGCGTCTTCGCACAAGAAAAGGAAATCCTATCCAAGTTGGATGCCAAGGCAGATTTCTATGGTGACCTTGCTCGTCAGATTTGGGCAAATCCCGAATTGGGATATCTAGAAACCAACAGTTCTCAACTTCTACAAAAGACACTCTCTGATGCTGGATTTAAGGTGACTGCTGGGGTAGCAAATATCCCTACGGCATTTGTAGCGGAGTATGGATCTGGAAAACCTGTCCTTGGAATTATGGCTGAATTTGATGCCCTACCGGGAGTATCTCAAGAGGCGGTACCCTTCCGTAAACCAGTAGTCGCAGGTGGTGCAGGCCATGCCTGCGGACATCACCTGTTTGGTGCCGCTTCTGTAGCTGCAGGTATTTCGGTGATGGATTGGATGAAAGCCAACAAGATTAA
>JAJTDZ010000096.1 GCA_021298245.1 Algoriphagus sp.
GTGGCAAGCTGATCTACCCCTTTTCTGTGATAGAGATACATCGCCTCCCGAATGGGGGCATATACTGGAGAAATATAAATGTCATTGATCAGCCAGTACCGACTTCTGCGGTCACTAGGATTTTGCACCCAGCCTACACGACCTGACTGCTGTGCATTGTTGACAATATCATTAGCAATCTCAAAATAAGGATTGCCTCCTTTGAGCGCGAAGGTATCGTAATCCATGCCTAGCGCAATGTTGGCATAGAAAGCAAGTAAGGAACTGATGTTATTCAAAAAGGAGAAGCGGTTGAATTCTAGCGGCTGAGACTCCTGGTACTCGAAGGTCCAATTTCGATCTATAAAATTGAGTACCACTGATTCGTAATTGGTGCCAAACACCGGTCGTACCACTTGAACTTGTACGGTAGCACTATAAACACCAATTTGAGGCACTTCGCTGATGGTGATTAGCAAATTTCCTTTGACCCGCTCTTCAGGTCTATATTCATCCGAAGTCCAGGTTCTGCCATTCAGAAACTGCTCAAAGCTAGTTTTCATCTGGTTAAACACTTCCGTATTTTGAAATCTAGAGCGATCGCTATTGATAATGACTCGAAAATCTAACTCCTGAGCCTGAGTTTGAATAACAAATCCAATGAGTCCAATCAGGAAAAGTATCCCCTTTTTCATGTACTAAACTTACAAAAAATCTTTAGCTCCACGCAGCAGCTTTTTTGACTTCCTCCACAATTAGACGGGCAATGTCCAACTTAGGTAAAAGAGCTGTCTGGATATCTTCCACATTTTTATGAAAAATCCGTACCTGATTGGTATCGTGCTTAAAGCCTACTCCTTCTTCTGTGGCAGAGTTCAATACCACCAAATCAAAATTTTTGCGGACCAATTTGGCTTTGGCATGCGCTTCTTCCTGTTCGGTCTCTAAGGCAAAGCCCACGTGGATTTGTCCCTCCCTTTTCATTTTGCCCAATTCAAAAGCTATATCTACGTTAGGAACTAGCTGAAGGGGTAGCGATTCACCCTGTTTCTTTATTTTTTGGCTGGCTGGGTTTTCGGGTCTAAAATCGGCTACTGCCGCTGCAAACACCAGAATATCCATTTGTCCATGCAAGGCTTTTGCTGCAGCATACATTTCAGTCGCGGTAGTCACGCGCTGCACCTGAAACCCATGCCCTTCCAACTTCAATGCTACAGGACCAGCGACCACAACCACTTCAGCTCCAGCAGCTTGAAATGCTTGCGCTAGGGCAAAGCCCATTTTTCCACTGGAATGGTTACTCAAAAAACGAACGGGATCCAGCGCCTCTTGCGTAGGACCGAGCGTAATCAATACTTTTTTTCCCAAAAACTCCTTCTTGGAATTAAAAAAATCAATTACTCGGTCCAAGATATGCTCTGGCTCCATCATGCGACCTTGTCCTGAAAGCCCACTGGCCAATTCCCCAGTTTCAGCATCCAATACGATATTTCCAATAGATGCTACTTGGGCCAAGTTTGCTCGTACAGCGGGATGCTGGTACATATCCAAATCCATAGCCGGCGCAAGCATGACTGGGCAGCGGCAGGAAAGGTAGGTAGCAGTAAAGTCCCAGCTCCACATGGTTGTGCCATTGGCCCGAAGTTCTTTCAAAAAAATCAGATAGAACTGGCCTTTTGGAAAGGGTAGCTAAGGTAAGGGGAGTAATAAAATCAAGAGCAGAGGTCGTAGCTACCAGCTGTACCTCTGCTCCAGATTTGATTAGTAAACGAGTTAAAATCGCTGTTTTGTAAGCTGCAATGCTGCCTGTTACACCGACTAAAATTCGCTTGCCTTGCAGGTTCATGGGGATTTACTCCGCTCCTTCTTGAGAAGGATATCTATGGTGGATTTTTCCTTCCATAAACTCTTCCATTGCCAAAGAAGTAGGCTTCGGCATTCTTTCGTAAAACTTGGAGATCTCAATTTGCTCCTTATTCTCAAATACCTCTTCCAAATTGTCTACTGTAGAAGCAAACTCAGAAAGCTTGTTATTCAATTCTTCCTTCAACGTAGAAGAAATTTGCTTCGCACGTTGACCAACGATGTGAATGGACTCGTAGATGTTCCCTGTTTTATCAGCGATTTTATCTAAGTCTCTGGTGATGATTGATGGATTAACAGCCATATAGTTTGTTTTTTAATTGCTTGAACTAAATTAATTTGAGTTAGTGGTGACCACTGCCTCATCTGCAGCTTTCTTATCTGCAATTTCTTTTTTCAGTTTGGAGTGCGCTAGAGATTCTTCCTTAGTCTGCTCTTCGAATTTTTTCACCTCTCCCAAATAGCCACTTGCTGGGTATTTGCGGTAAAAATTAGTAGCAAACTTCAAAGCATCATTCAAACGCTCTTCTTTTTTATCGAAAGCACTGTTTTTGGCATACGCATAGCCCACTTCTACCAATCGGTAAGCCAATTCTTCATTTCGTTTGCTTTCAGGAAAGTCCTTTGCAAAGTTTTGGAAGTTGATGATGCAGGCTCGGTAAAAGTCTCCAGGAAATAGCCCTTCTTTCAATCGATAGTACATGTCCGCCTCGCTGTAGGCTTTTTCTTCAAATCTTGACTCCAAATCCTTCAGCATGTCCATTGCTCGCTCGTAACTAGCAGAAGCAGGGAATCTTCCTACAAATTGCTGGATCGCTGACACAGCTTCCTTACTGCTTTGCTGATCCAAATTGTAATCCGGAGCATCCAAATACAAGGAGTAGGCATGCATAAACAGGGCTTCTTCTGCCAAAGTACTACGGTTGTAGGTTTTGTAAAAGGTATTGAAATAGCCCGCAGATTCAATGTAACGCTTGGTCTTGAAGTGGCAATTGGCATAGTTGTACTCTGCCATCTCCGCTTTTTCAGACCCCTTAATTACAGGTAATACCTTCTCATACAAGATAATCGCCTTGTTGTATTCACCCTCTTGGTAGTATTTGTTGGCTCCATTGTATAGCTCCTCCCAATTGGTACTCTTTTCCAATTTGGAAAAAGGGCCACAGGCTCCGAAGAGCACCAAGGAAAGCACAAACAAGATCGAATAGTTCCGCATGATTAATTAAAGGACCGCAAATATAAGGGATAGTTGTAAGATTTCAAATGAAATAGCCTAGTTGAAAGCGCTTACTTTTTTACTTGTAATTTCTTAGTGACCACGTTTTTATTGTCCACAAACAAGGTGTAGAAATACACCCCTGGCTGAAAGTCACCTACCTGAATCACGAGACTATTCCGGGTAGGATCTCCTATGAAACTTGTTAACGTGATTTTAGCCTTGGCCTTTGGGTTCACTACTGTATAATCCAGTTGTGCAACTCGGTTACTCGGATTGGGATAAATATCTCCAAGCTTGATGTCTTTGTGTGAAAAATCTGCAGTAGGTGAAGATGTAACGGCATATTTAGCTTCTACAACAAAAAACTCACGCAGGGATTCACTATTGACAAAAACGAGGTCAAAACTCCCTAGCGTCTCGGCAATACCCATTTCAAACTCTAAATATAAATCGGTATAAATCTCGCCTGGGGCAAGCTTCAACACCACCTTTGCCAAGTCTCTTTTTGGATCAAAGCATTGATCACCGAGACAAATTCGCATTTTTTGAGAGGAACCGATGCTTCCTTTGATGTTGCGAAGCAGGTACGTTTTCTGCTGGGAAGACTCGTTATGAAGGAGTACTGTTTTCCGTTGGGAGGAACCTATTTTACCTGAAAATTCAACCCCCTCACTCAATACACGCACCTGTTGAGCAGTAGCCAGCATAGGCAATGCCAAAAGTAAAAGCAGTGTTATTTTGAGCAATCGGGCGTTCATGTAAATTTTTCTCAATAGGCAGAAAATCGATGTACTAAATTCAAGTAACTCTACGTTAAATGTATTTAGAAAGATGCGATTTTTCCGGGAAAGCCGGGTTAATTGTTGTTAAGTTTAAAAAAATCTTATCTGACGAGGGCTTTACCCTCCACCTGACTGTTTAACAGGCCTTTCCTTGATGGCTTTTTGAAGCTGTTCTTGTGTCGGCATCTCCAGGTTCACCTCCGGTTCATTGAATAAATTCTTCAATGTGGGATCAATTTCTATCACTTTGCGCCAGGCATCAATCGTAGCACGAGCGGGCTTCTCCTCCACCCGCCAACGAAAGCCTTCCAGTCTACTTAGCTTTTCATCGATATCCTGAACAGGAACAAATCTTCCATCTGGCCGCACCCCAAAATTTGATTTTTTGATCAGCCCATCCACAAAACTGAGCCCAATGGTGGAACTCAAGATTCGGTTTACTCCTTGAGTCAAGGTATCCCCTTCCAAGGCATAGTACAGCGACTCCCCATTTCCTTCGATAAACAAGTTGCTAAGCTCTCCATCCGTAAACTGCCCTGTCATCTTTCTACCTTTCATCTGATTGAAATTCAGGAGCGTATCCGTCAAAATCGCAAATGCTTTGTTCTTCATAAAAACTCGATCCAAAGTCTCATTTTTGATATAAACCACCATGCTATCTGCAGAGATTTGACTGGAGCGATTCCATAAAATTGGATCCTTGTATAGATGAATTGCTGAATCCGCAAAGGCATAAAGCAAGGAGTCCGCCTTCCCAGATAGGTCTGTTTTCACCAGATTCACTTGATGAAAAGCAAGCAAGTACTTCAAGGAATCGGCCTCTCCATCTTGGGAAATCAAGGTGTCCGCCGTAAGAAAGAGGGTGTCCGACTCAAAATACCTACGCACCAAAGCATTCCCATATACCTGGCTAAATTTTTTCTTTTCCCAATAGGTACCTACATCTCCAAAAACTTCCAGTTTGCGTTCCTTATTCAGCACACGAACATCCTTTTTTCCCTCGTAATAGGCCTTTGGCTCGTCATAAAACAATTCATCCGCCTTCACCCGGCTATCTTCAGTATCTACCAGGCCCTCAAAAAATTTAAACTGCTTCAGCTGGGTATCGTAGAAACTTCCTTTTTGTGCATCCAAATGATAGCCTTCCTTGGACACGATATTTGTCAATCCAGGGGTCTGAGCCGTTTTGGGAATGGGCAAATAAATTAGGTTCTGCGTTTTGAGCGTGTAGTCTGGATTCACCAGCACCACGTCTTGTTGGAAACCAATGCGCTCGTAATTGATCTCGTAGGTTCCGAGCTCGCTAGTCAAAACATTCACAGAATCCACCATTTTTCCTCCTTCAAAATAGGAAGCCACATTGGTTTCTCGGTTGTAGTCTAAGTGTTCGGTGTAGAGTTTGGTTTTCTGATTGGTAAAAACCACGTTCTTTCGAAGCTTGGCTACTTTGGTTGTGCCATCGTATTCAGCATAGGCACTCGTAGTCGTGATTGGGTCTGCCACATCCTTGATCTGCACTCTCCCAAACAGCTGCGCTCGGTTTTCGTTACGAAAAAAATAAGCCGAATCACAGGAAATTAAGGAGTTCTGATGCTTCATTTTCACATTCCCCAATAGGCGTTCAAAGCCTTTTGCCCCTTGCAATAAATCTGCACTGCTAATCTCCAATACAGAGGACGACTGCGCATGACTCATAAAAGGTATGCTAAGCAGCAGCAGAAGGACCGAAATGAAAAAAGGAGATTTCATAGGGAATGGAATGGAGGCAAATTTAGCAGAAAAAGCTATTTTTGATCAATGTACAACGCCTTTATCTCGCATATCCAGCAGCGCAATCTTTTTGAGCCCAACAAACGCTACCTATTGGCTTGTAGTGGTGGATTGGATAGCATGGCTTTAGCACACCTGCTTCATACCGCTGGAATTCCAATTGAGTTGGCACATGTCAACTTTGGATTACGCGATTCTGAAAGTGACGGAGATGAGGAATTTGTAAAAAAATGGGGCGAACTGCATGGGCTTCCTGTGCATGTGCATCGAGCAAAAACCAAAGATTGGGCCGATAAAAATGGAATTTCTATCCAAATGGCCGCACGAGAAATTCGCTATCAGTTTTTTGAAGAAATTCGAAGCAAG
>JAJTDZ010000008.1 GCA_021298245.1 Algoriphagus sp.
ATCCTTGGGTAGCAATTTTATGTTCGTACATGGCTATCAGTTGACCCAAGGTATACGGGGTTATTTTTTTTAGTAAAATAGAATTGGTTGGTCTATTCCCTTCAAAAACGCGGTGAGGAGCAATTTTTTTGATCTCTTCTTCCGATTTGCCTGCCTTCCGCATTTCGTGTTCTACTTCAGCCAAGGGCTTTCCTTTCATCAAAGCTTCGGTTTGAGCAAAAAAGTTGGAAAGCAATTTTTGGTGATGATCTCCTAGAGGATTATGAGAAATTGCAGGCGCAATAAAATCACAAGGAATAAGGTGCGAACCTTGATGAATCAATTGATAAAAGGCATGCTGACCATTGGTTCCTGGCTCGCCCCAAATGATAGGTCCAGTGGAATAAGTGACTTTTTTCCCATCTCTTCCCACATATTTACCATTACTTTCCATATTTCCTTGCTGGAAATAGGCTGCAAAGCGGTGTAAATACTGATCGTAAGCTAAAATAGCTTCTGAACAGGCCCCGAGAAAATTGGTATTCCAAATTCCTATCAAAGCCAAAATCACCGGAATATTTTTTTCAAGGGGAGCATTTCTAAAATGCAAATCCATGGCATGCGCACCCGAAAGCAGCTCCTCAAAACGCTGAAACCCTATGCAGCAGGCTATGGGCAACCCTATGGCCGACCATAAGGAATACCTGCCTCCCACCCAATCCCAAAAGGCAAACATGTTTTGAATATCTATACCAAATTCACCTACAGCCTTAGCATTAGTAGAAAGCGCCACAAAATGCTTGGCAATCGCAGATTCTTCTTTTGCATGGCTCAAAAACCAGGATCTGGCGGAGTGCGCATTGCTCATGGTCTCTTGGGTAGTGAAGGTCTTGGAGGCAATAAAAAAGAGGGTTGTTTCTGGATTTAATTTTTTGAGCGTTTCCGAAATATGAGTTCCATCTACATTGGAAACAAAAAATATCTCTAAATCTGGATGTTGGTAATGCTTTAAGGCCTCTGTCACCATCACGGGGCCCAAATCTGATCCTCCGATTCCAATATTTACCAAGGAGGTGATTTTTTTACCGCTATATCCTCGCCAGCTTCCTCCATAAATTTTATCCGAAAAATTCTTCATCTGAGCCAACATCCTTCCCTTCTACCAAGATGGCCTGATTGGAGCGATTGCGCAAAGCCGTATGAAGCACCGCACGATTTTCCGTTTGGTTAATTGCTTGCCCTGTAAACATACTCTCAATAGCTTTTGAAAGCTCTGTTTGCTCAGCTAAGGCTAGAAGACTTGAAAAAATTTCTTCTGTAATTCTATTTTTAGAAAAGTCAACCAGAATATCCTCCCATTGAATACTATACTTTTCAAACCTGCCGGCTTGATCAAAAAGTTGGGTAATGGGAACCTTTCCTTGGGTTTTAGACAAATTGGAGAGAGTAGTCCAGGCTGCAGTAGAGGTTGGATTAATAGATTTCATACGTAGGTACAGGAGTGATGCTCAAACAAGATACGTGCAAAGAAAAGCCGGGCAAAACTGGATTTTAAACTAGTTACCTTAATCTACATTTAATTTCCACCCGTCTTTGCTTTTCGCTTAAACCCCTTGTTGAATGGCCAAGTATATTCTAAAGCTTCCATGCCTTTGTTTAGGTGAAAAGTCGCTGAATCCGTTTGTTCAAGGGTATTTTTCAAGGATTTAGCAAACTCAGGATCATTCAATAAAAGCCCTAAGGAATTGTCTGTGGTATTGAGTTTTTTGGAAATCTCAGCCAGCTGCTTGGTGAGGGCTTCCGTAGATTCACTGGTTGTGCGCAAGTGATTCAAGGTGGCTCTAAGATCAGAGACCATGGAAGTATCGGTGACCAAGTCATTCATCAAAGTACCCTCCTTATTTAATTTCACGGAAAAAGCCGAGAGATCTGCAATCATTTTATTGCTATTGGCAGAAGCACGGTTGAGGTTGGCCAAAATCGTTCTAAAATTCTCGGCTAACAATGAATCTGTCAATACTGCTCCAATAATTCCCTCTCCAGCTGCCATTTTTGAGGTCAATACTTTTAAATCATTGGTGATGTCTACCAAGTTCTTGTTGTTTTCCTGCAGCGTTTCCATCATTTTATCTGTATCCAAAGGCATAATGGCTTCCAATTTATCTCCTTCTTCCACGGCAGGATAGTCGGTAGTGCCTCCATAGATAACTATGATTTTATTCCCAATCAGTCCGTCCGAGCCGAGTGTAGCTTTGGAATTTTTACGAATAAATTTTGCAACAGACTCTTCCACACTCATTTCAACTTCCACTTGAGAGTTCCCAATAAATTTTATTTCTCTCACGGTGCCAATTTTAACTCCAGAAAACCAAATGTTATTTCCTGCCTGCAAACCCCCAATGTCCTCAAAGACAGCAGTCAGGTGTACAGCCTTAACAAATTTTTTCTGCTGCCCTCCTAAGGTGAGTATGCCTACTACCAAAATGGCGATACCTATCAATACAAATAGGCCTACCCAAACGGCACGTTTATTTTCTTTTATCATGAGTAAATAAAATTATAATCATAAAATGATTTGATTCTTTGGTCTTCTGCAAGAGGAAATACTTCATCAAAGGTTCCAAAAGCCCTAAATTGACCGTCCAACAGCACAGCCATTCTGTCCCCAGTTTGCTTGGCACAAGCTAAATCGTGGGTAATAACTATGGAAGTAGTTTTATAACGATCCCTTACTTCTTGAATGAGATTATTAATTTCCACACAAGTAATGGGGTCCAAACCTGCAGTTGGCTCATCATAAAGCATGACCTCGGGATTAAGTACCAAGGTCCTTGCTACTCCAATTCGCTTTTTTTGTCCTCCAGAAAGTTCGGAAGGCATTTGATTGATGGTATGAGGCAATCCCACCGCTTCGAGTAACTCTTCAATCCGCATGGAAATTTCCTTTTTACTCAAATTTTTAATATTTCTAACCAAGGGAAACTCCATATTTTCTCTAACGGTCATGGAATCATACAAAGCAGAATTTTGGAAGGAAAAGCCAATTTTTAACCTCAACTTATTTAAATCCTTAAGAGAAAGGGTAGAAACTTCTTGTCCAAACACCTCCATGCTCCCGCTATCCTGTCGCAAGAGACCAACCATAATTTTGATTAAAACAGATTTACCTGTTCCCGATCTCCCCAATACCACCAGATTTTCTTCTCTATGCAAATCCAAATCCACACCCTTGAGTACATCTAAGTCGCCAAAGGATTTGTATAGATTTCTTACTACCACAACTTTTTCTCGCTTATCCATGGTTACAACGATCGAATGGCGGTGACAATTTGCAAGACAAGCAACTCTTCAATGAAAATCAAAAACATGGCAATCACCACCGAGGCATTGGCTGCCCTACCTACTCCTTCTGTTCCCTTGGAGGAATTATATCCCTTGTAGCACCCCACAATTCCTATAGTAAATCCAAACAACAAGGACTTGAGTATAGAAGAAAATATATCAAGAAATGTGATTGCATCAAAAACCTGCACGAAAAAGGTAGATATACTTACCAATTCATTTGTATTTACATTGACAAATGCTCCCATCAAGGCAACAAAATCAGTATACATAACCAAAACGGGAATCATAAATGTGGTCGCCAACACTCGCGTCACCACCAAAAACTTAAATGGGTTGGTTGCCGATACCTCCATGGCATCAATTTGCTCGGTAACTTTCATCGAACCAATTTCGGCACCAATCCCCGATCCTACCTTGCCCGCTGCTATCAAGGCCGTCACCAAAGGCCCCATGGCCCTGACCACCGCAATGGAAATCAAAGCAGGTAGCCAAGAGGTGGCTCCAAACTCAGACAAGGAAGGCCTGGATTGATTTGTAAATACCACACCCACAATAAATCCAGTAAGCGAAATCAATGGTAAAGATTCTACCCCAATCCGGTAGCATTGTTGGATTACTTCCTTAAACTCATAGGGAGGTATAAATACTTCTTGAAAAAATCTTTTTACGAAATTCCATGCATCAGCCAAGCCTGTAAAAAATTTATCAATTTTTTTCGAAAAGACATTCTTTCGAGTACTTGCCTGATCTGCCATAGTAAAAATAGGATGATCAAAAATAAATAATTTTCTCCAATGAGTAGATAAAAAATAGGAAATGGTAGAAATACCATTTGAAGGAAAATTTTTAATTCAAGTCTTCCATTTTTTTTCCCTCCCTTTCGGTACTGATCTAAGCCAGTATTATCGCAAACTTAAAAATCTAATTCTTCCTTCTTTAGGCCTTGAGGTCTTGAGAATTAAAAAATACCTTGGACAACAAAAACCAGATGAAATTTACCAAAATAATCAATTTTAGATAAACCTAAATTATTTAGGCTAATCAAATTAAGGTGGGTTTAAATTAGTTTTATATAGTTGTAAATCAGATTATTATATTTATTATAATTAACTATTAGTTTATATAATCTCAGCTCATTTTTTTCTAATTCCAAGATGTCAAACTTTAAGAAAGTTTTGTCCTCAACAAAGATTTTTCTATGGATTTGCACAAATTTCTATTCCATACTTTGGAGGAATTTCCCTTCCTTCTGTATCAAATTTGCTGCCAAGACCATGAAGATCTACACCTCTAGAAGAGGAGATATATTAGTTATTTCTTTATCCCCTACCCCAGCACTATTGACACAAGAATTGCCTTCTTGATCAAAAATTGGGACAAGAAAAATTAAGCATTTATTCAACGACCACAGATTTCTTTGTACGCACAATAGGTACATTTTTTCTTATCCATGGTCTGGTCAAAGACCATATCAGGATCTAGTATTTCCTCGATAAGTTTCCGTAGCCCCTCCTCAAATTCTGCAGCATGGTCTCGATAGTCCAAGATCTCTGTTTTATCCATCTGCAAAAAGGGATTGAAATCTTCAGAGTAGATTTCCTTAATGGTAAAAATTCCAGGTTTGACGGGCAATTGATTTTCAGGATGCATGTACTGATAGAAAAAAGCATACAAAAAGGTTTGCAATGCAGCCTTATTCCTTTTTTTATCTTCCCGATCAAACAAAGAAGAAATACTTTCCACCACCTTGGTGTCTTTTCCTGTTTTGTAATCCAACAAACGAACTACTCCCTCCTTGATATCCATTCGATCTATCACTCCCCCTAAGGATACTTCTTTTCTTCCCTGAGTCGTTTGAATACCTACCGTGGCTTTGCATTCTGACTCTAATCCGATCACGCGAAATTTTCCCTGCTTTTTATCGTAAGTCAATATCGCCTCTAAGTACTTGGCCAACACCTCGCTGGCAATGACCAATTGCCCACTTAATCGCAATTCCTCCCCTTCTTCTACCTTGTAAAATTCCCTTAAAGCGAGCGTTACGGCGGCTTGCACTTGGGGAATCAACTGCTCAATATCATTCTTATCTAGATCTCGATATGTTTTTCCTTCTGGAATGGCGTATAGATGTTCCATCCCTCGATGGAGCAAAGTACCAAAAGTCATGGGATCAATATGGGTCACTACTTCTTCCTTTTCCTTAAGCTGGGCTACATACCTAAAGTAAAATCGTAGTCGGCAATCCAAATACATATTGAGGGCCGAAGCTGAAAAAGTTTTTAGCTCCTCTCCTTCTTTCACTAGATACTGAGACAATTTATCCATCACCGCTTCTGATTTTTCTATCGAGAAAGCAGATGGAGGAGTCATTTGAACGGGGATCCATACAGAATTGGCCTCATTGACCTGCAATTCTACCCGAAGCTGGTGAAGGTAACGGCTCATTTCTGTCGCTTTTCCTTGTTCGCCTGCCGTCGAGTAGATCAGATGGACTTCTTCTGCCCTGTGCAAAAGACGATAAAAGGTGTAGGCGTAGATGGCGTCGTTTTGTTCTTGCACTGGCAAACCAAAAGCTTTCCTCAGGGTCATTGGTATCATGGAATTCATGCCCGCAGCTGGAGGAAAACTTCCCTCATTGACATCACAAATGATAACTCGCTTAAAATCCAGGTTTCTAGACTCCAGCACCCCCATGATTTGCAATCCCTTCAGAGGCTCTCCTTCAAAGGGGAGTTTCAATTCTCTAAAAAGCTTACGTAAGAGGTTGAGTTGGAAATCTAAGGTCAAGTTAGCCTTCTGGGATTGGAATATTTCCTTCATCCGATTGAGCTGCTTAAAGGCTTGAAACAAGTAGTTTTTTTGCGTTTCGTTTTGAGGAAATTCTTTCGCCAAGTAGGTTATAATCAAGGTTAAGTAATCCAAAATACCCTGTGATGGAATTTTCTTAAAAACTAGGGCAAAAAGCCCACTTTCTTTGCTTACGACTTCCTGAGGAACCTCAATCAAGTTAGTCGTTTTGATTTTTTCGATGATCTCTGCATTTCCCAGGGGATCTTCTTCACTGAGGTAAGCATAGGCCAACAAGTCCAATACCGTTTTATGATAAAAAAAGACTTTTTCATCCTTTACTTTGGCATGCTTCTGCAATTCCAGCAAGGCATCCAAAAAGGCATACATGGGGGCATTGCGCATGGGATAGCCCATGGTCACGTTGAGGTCAGTGATTCTCTCAGGCAAATGGTCCAAGATGGGAAAAAGAAGGTGTTCATCGGGCAGTACGACAACCGTCTCTTCCAAAGCCTCACCCACACTAGCCTCCTCTAAAAGTTGACCTACCAAATTCGCTTGATTGGTCTTCAAAGGGATAGCATGAATATGCACCCTTCCAGCCTTGTTTTTGATCTGATTTGGTATGGGCTTGGGGAATGTTTTTCCAAAAATCCTATCCTTGCGGTATTGTCGAAAAAACAGCCCTGCTTCTTGCATGGAATCATCTAGGTAATAGGCATCCACATCCCAGACCAACTGTGCCCCGAAAGATTGAATAAAGTGGGAAATGATCGTTTCTTCGGCCTGGGTAAAGGCATTGAATCCAATAAAAAGTATCTCCTTTTCAGGTAGGGGAAGCTCCTGTACATGCTGGGCCACCTGCCGATAAAGTTGGCCCGAATAGGAAAATCCTCCGGTATGCAATCGGGCTTGAAATCCTTCGTATAACTTTCCAAGTACTTGCCAGAACCGCAAAAAACGCTCCTGCTCTTTTGCATTTTGTCGCTCAAAAGCTTTCCAAAACTGCGCAATCAAGCTTCTTTGTTCTTCACTCAGGTAGCTGAGGTCCGTTTCAAAGGATTTGATTTCAGCGAGGTGAGTATATACCTGGGCCACTGGGGCCAAAAATTGATCTAAGTCGTTAAAATCTTTAAGGATAAGTTCCCCCCAATGGTAAAATCGATCAAAGGATTCTGGTTCTTTCTGGATCTGGCAGTATTGTTGGTACAACTCAAATATCAAGGTAAGGTCATCCGTGGGTGTTTTTCCAGCCAATTCATAAACCAATTGCTCAATGGTAATGACCTCAGGCATCCAAACGGGCTGCTCGATCAATTCACCCATATACTTGGCGAAAAATAAGCCTGCTCTACGGTTAGGTAAAACAACGCGGAGGCGATTTAACTCTCTTCCAGAATCCAGTAGGCTTTTCGCAGTTTCTTTCAAAAAAGGGATCATACTTCTACAATTTCTAGTGGTTGGAGATAGCATACAAAACCTGTTACAGGCAGATGAGTCAAAGCCTTAACCAAATCCATGTATTCTTGTACTTGTCTTGGATGTTCCTCCTTTTTAGCTCCTGTTTTAAAATCTATAACTACTGCTTCCTCTTTTCCCAATAAAATCCGATCCGGTCTTTTTTGCATCCCTCCTGGGAGCAATATTCCTTGCTCAGTGAGGCTGAAGGCCTTGGGATCAAACCAAGACTGAACTTGATTATTCTCAAACAAGCGCTTCAATTGAATAGCAATCTCGGAAGCAATGTCCTCCACCCATCTTCCTTCGAAAGTAAATTTTTGAAGGAGAAGCAAGGCATCGGATAGACTCTTGGAAGTGGCGAGTAATTCGTGAACAATTACTCCTACATCTCGCTGCTCCCGAGCTCGAATCCCTTCTTCAGAAAAATCCCAGGCTTGAGATTTAGTTTTAAGTTTTTGGGACCAATCCTGGTATTCCCATCGTAAGCTAGCCTCCTGTTGCTCCTGGGGCATTCTTTCCCTCTTGTTCTCTGGAAACTCTCCCCAGTCAAATGTATTTATTGCCGTGTTCCAAAACGAATTGGGTTGGTCTCCCAAGCTAAAACCAGTAGAAAATAACTCGAAAAGTACATTTCCAGTAGTTTTGAGAGAGGGTCCATTGGTTTTTGGAATAAAATAGTTGGCAAAACCAAAAATGGCCTCTTCGGCTCTCGTAAAGGCTACGTATAGCATGTTTAACGAATCCAAGTAGGCCAATCGCACTTCTTTTTCATAAAGCTCACTAAAGTTGCTTTGCTTCATGCTCTTTTGGTGGGTAAGGGGAATTACTGTTTCTATTCCCTGTGCGGTAGCAAAAGGTGCCCAAAGAATAGGGGCTTTAGTTCCAGAAGGCACGATTTCCCAATCCAAATAGGGAGCAATCACTACTTTAAATTGCAAGCCCTTGGCTTTATGAATGGTAAGGATACGCATGGCATCGTGATCTTCGGGTATCCTTACCGTTCGTTTCAATTTATTACGATCCCACCACTCCAAAAAACCTCGTAAATCGGCCCTATTTTTTTTCACAAAATCAAGTACTGCCTCCTTAAAACCAGATAGGTGGGCTAAATCTTGCCGATGTTCGGTTAAGCCTATGAAGGAAATGGCTTGTTCGACCAATTCCAGTAAAGGAAGTTGAAGAAGATCAGCTTGCTTACGCAACAATTCCTCTTGCTTTTCAAGTAGATCTGCAGGAAGGGACCGGTGATGAAAGAGCTCATGACTAACCGGAATACCATAAACTAAAGCATAGTATTGCCAAAAGGTCTTTAAAGCTACTTTATCGGCCGTGTTACTGAAGTAAGTGAGTAAGCCAAGCACGCACTTGACCGCGATGGATTTATCGATAAATAAAGACTCTTCCGAAAGAACATCAAAGCGGTACCCTTCTTGGGCCTGGGTTCGCTGGTATTCCATCAGGGCATCGGCGATCACCGCTCCTTGGGCATTCTTCTGCACCAAAAATGCTATGTCTTTTAAGGCATATCCTTGGTCTTGAAGTCTCATCACCAATTTGGGCAACTTTTCTAATACGCCTAAGTCTGCTTCTTCCTCTTCCAGCTCCTCGTCCTCAGCAGTTGATAGGGAATTATTTTTTTCGGTGAAAGCAATATGAATTTTTCCTTGAAATGGACTGTGCAATTTGCCATCTGGCACCCGCTGCGCCACGTCTTGGAAGGCCTGTGTGAGGATAGATTGAGGATCCATGGCGTATTGCTCAATTCCCCTTTGCATGAAGGCGGGCAAGTGTTCAAATAGCGTATTATTGAATCGAATGATCCCTGGAAGACTTCTGTAGTTCACATCCAAATTTCTTTGTTCTATGAGCTCATCTTGCATGTGCGTTTGCACCTCGGAAAGTAAAAGCTCGAGTTTGCCTCCCCTCCACCTGTAAATAGATTGCTTCACGTCCCCTACCAGGAGATTGGTATGTCCAGAGGCGAGAGAATTTTCCAAAAGAGGCTTAAAACTTGACCATTGGAATTCGGAAGTATCCTGAAATTCATCGATGAGAAAATGTTGGTACTGGTTTCCAATCTTTTCATAAATAAAAGGAGCCTCGTTATCCTTGGTGATTTCAGTTAAGAAATCATTGACATCTGAAATCAAAAGGATGCCTTCCTCATCTTTCAAATCCCTCAATTCCAAAATCAAGTTTTTAAAAACTCCAAAAGCATTTAAATTCTTTTGTAAGGCCAGATAGGTATTCCAAAGCTTCAGTTGGCTAGGCCAAGCGGCAAGCATGGCCCCTAATCCCTCGTGATAGGCCGCACGAATTTGATTCTCCTGGGGCGAACCTTTGGAAAACCAATGTATGGGATCATGCAATTCCTCCATCATCTTTTTTGTAAGTTCAGGAATAGGATTTTTTGGGTTCCCTTGTCGAGGAAACTTCATGGCAAATCCCTTAGATCCCCACTTAAAATCCTCCCAATTCAACCCTTGACGCAAGCGTATTTGTTCGGCCTCCTGCCTCCTGGACTGGCTTTCAGCCAAAATCCTATTCTGGGCCGCTTGTATCTCTTGCTTAAAATCAAGCAAAAATCCTTCCTGCGCAACGCTTTCTTGAAACACCCTTCGGTGTGCTTTAAACCTCTCTTGAAAAATTTCTTTTCCCAAATCCTTGACCCCCCCCCTGATGTCCCAGGACTTCCCCTCCAACAACTGGTGCTCGGCATAGGAAATCAACCACTGACGAAGATGGGGATCCTCCGCTACTTTTTCTACAATTCGATCTACCAGCAGCTCAAGGACATTGTCAGTATCCATCTCCACATCAAACTTGGCCTGCAGATCTAATTCTCTGGCAAAGGAGCGGATGACTTTTTGAAAGAAGGAATCAATGGTGCTTACCGAAAAATGACCATAGCCATGCAAAATACTTCGCAAGGCTTGTTCAGCCCTTTCCATCAGTTGCTCAGGAGAAAGCTTGAGTTGCCTAAGCAGGGCTTGATCCATGGATTCCTCAGGCTTCACCTCCTTACTCAGTCTACCCAATTCCTTTAAAATCCTCTCCTTCATTTCTTGGGTAGCCTTATTGGTGAAAGTCACCGCTAAAATCCCCTTAAAACCAGCTTTTGGATCTTGCAGGGCAAGCTTGAGGTACTCCAACGTTAGGGTGTAGGTCTTTCCCGAGCCCGCGGAAGATTTGTAAAGTAAAAAAGGTCTTGCCATAAAAATCAGGTGAGATACAAAATTAGAACGCCTAGAAGGATTAATCGCTAGGAAAATACTTTTATGACACAAAATGTCAAGAATCGGATTTTCTGATCTAGGTACTCGAATACATCCTACCCAAAGCCCAATTTATTTGTTGAGGGCCATCCATAAGATTTCTACGGGGTGATAGGCTTTTTTACTGGTACCGTCGGCGATCTGATGCCTGCATGATGTACCAGGAGCTGCAATCAAGGTATCTATGTCTGCCTTCCTTACAGCAGGAAACAACACCAATTCCCCGATTTGCTGGGATATTTCATAATGTTCGGCTTCGTAGCCAAATGAACCTGCCATACCGCAGCAACCGCTTGGGATAGTTTCTACCAGGTAGTTGGTAGGTAAAGAAAGCATTTTTTGAGTCCAAGAAAGGGAAGAAAGGGCTTTTTGGTGGCAATGACCATGCAACTTAATTCTTTCGGCTCTGGTGGTAAAGGAGTCTGGCTTTATGTTGCCGGCGGCTATTTCTTTTCCCAAAAATTCATCGATCAACTGCACGTGATGCTTGAGCTTTTTTGCCCCTGGCAGCAAGCTGGGACCCACCATCCTAGGATACTCGTCTCTAAAACTTAAAATAGCGGAGGGTTCTAATCCAATCAATGGCGTATTCCCATCGATAAGTGTTTCAAATATCCTCACATTGGCTTCTGCATGCCGCTTGGCTTTGAGTAGCAAACCCTTAGAAAGTGCCGATCTGCCGCTTTCTTCGTGATCCACCACCTTCACCTCGTATCCCAATTTTTTGAGTAAGGAAATGGCTTTGATTCCAATCTGGGTGTCGTTGTAATTGGTAAACTCATCTACGAAGAAGTAGACCGATTTGATCATTTTACTGGGTGCTGGCAAAATGGCATAGTTTTTTTTGTACCACGCCCGTAGACTTATGGAACTGATTTCTGGTAAATTACGCTCCGGGGCTACCTGAAGCACGCGCTTCAATACTCCCCCCGTGAAGGAGTTGTTTAGTAAAAAATTGGTAATCCCAGGAACCACAGCTCCCAAGCGATTTAAGTCGTTGATGTAAGCAAATACCTTTGATCGTAGAGGTACCCCGTGTGTTTTTTGATACTGGTACAGAAATTCGGCCTTCATGCTGGCCATGTCTACATTGGAAGGACACTCGGAAGTACATCCTTTGCAACTCAAACACAGATCCAATGATTCTTTTATTTCTGGGTGATCAAAGGCGTTTTCTTTTTTATCTAAGGTTAAAAACTCCCTGAGCGTATTGGCCCTTCCTCTTACGGTATCCCTTTCCTGTCTGGTGGCCATGTAAGAAGGACACATGGTTCCTCCGGCTGCAGGTGGTTTTCTACAATCACCAGAACCATTGCATTTTTCAGCCAACCTCAAAATGCCCCCTACAGAAGAAAAGTCAAAAACGGTTTCTGGCTCTGGAGTATGCATGCCTACCTCGTAGCGAAGAAACTTATTCATGGGCGCGGCATCCACTATTTTTCCTGGATTAAAAATATTTTTCGGATCCCAGGTGTACTTGATCCTTCGAAATAACTCGTAGTTTTTCTCTCCTACCATCAGCGGAATAAAAGCGGCCCTGACCCTTCCGTCTCCATGCTCCCCTGACAAGGATCCTTGGTATTTTTTGACCAATTGGGCAGAGGCAAGAGAGATCTGGTAAAATTGCTCCACATCTTCTGCCTTTTTCAAGTCCAAAATGGGCCGCATGTGAATTTCTCCCGCACCGGCGTGAGCATAATGCACGGGGTTTTGATTGAATCCGGCTAAAATTCCATCCAATTCGTCAATATAATCGGCCAAATCCTCTATGGCTACGGCTGTGTCCTCTATGCAGGCTACTGCCTTGGGATCCCCAGAAATATTGCCCAGCAAACCTAATCCTGCCGCTCGTAGGGCCCATGCTGAAGCCACTTTTTCTGGCTCAATGATAGGATAGGCATAACCATAGCCGGCTTTTTTGAGATCCTCTACCAAGGCATTCCCCTTATCCATAGCCTCCTGCAGGGTCTTGCCCCTAAATTCTATCATCAAAATAGCCTTAGGGTCACCTTCCACGAAGTACCTGTTTTTGGAATACTCAATACTCTCCTTGGTACAATTTAAAATGATGTCGTCCATGAGCTCTACCGCAGTGACCTCATGCTTCATGGCCACCTGAGCTGACTTCATGCTTTGGTGGATACTCTCAAAATGAGCTGCCACCACAATCTCCATGGGATCAGGGAGGGGATCAAGCAGCAACTTGACTTCTGTAGTAAACGCCAAGGTGCCTTCTGATCCTGCCAAAAGCTTGCAAAAATTAAACTTTTCATCTCCCTCAAAGGGCGAGGCTTTGAGCAACTCATCCACTGCATAACCTGTATTCCTTCGGTGGATAGATTTTTTAGGAAATTGGGCATGAATCTCTTTCCTGGTCTCTGGATTGCTCAATTCTTCCTTGACCTGCCTATATAAATTTCCTTCCAAATCTTTCTGGGCACATTTCCTTTGAAATTCCTCTTGACTGAGTTCGCGGAAAACAACCTTTTTTCCATCACTGAGGATGGTGGTCAGCGAAATCACTTTGTCACGAGTGACCCCATAGACAATGGAGGTAGTGCCTGAGGAATTGTTGCCCACCATACCGCCTATCATGGCCCGATTGGCGGTGGACGTGATGGGAGAAAAAAACAATCCAAGGGGCTTCAACTGGCGGTTGAGTTCATCTCTCACCACGCCTGGTTGCACCCGTACCCAACGCTCCTCCTGGTTGACCTCTAAAATCTGGTTGAAATGGATAGAAACATCCACTACGATTCCATTTCCTACGCATTGCCCTGCCAAGGAAGTTCCAGCAGTCCTAGGAATCAAGGAAGTCCCATGCTCCGTGGCAAACTGAATTAATTTTTGAATGTCCTTTTCGGTTTTTGGGAAGGCCACGGCCAAAGGCAACTCTCGGTATACCGAAGCATCGGTGGCATACAAGGTTTTGGAAAGACTATCCCATTGGAGTGTGCCCTCCAGTTGGGTGGCCAATTTTTCTAAAAAAGGAAGTAGGTTGGGGTGGTCTGAAGGCATGATCAAAATTAGCTTTATGAAGCAAATTTTTACTTACAATTTCCAAAAATATGCACCTTTAAATTTTAAATTACATACTTGGATGGAGGCCCCGTTCAGGAATGCAGGGTCTTCTGACTTTATTCTTACCCTTTTCATTCAAATTACCTCATCCATGTTTTTCTACCTTTCTCAATTTTTAAGTTTCCTGGCCATGCCACTTACCTTGGTGATCCTAGCGCTATTGGCTGCGTTTTATTTCACACCCAAGTCTACTGGAAAAAAAATCCTGGGGGCAGGCATTGTGCTTCTACTTTTATTTTCGAACCCCTTCCTATCCAACCTGGCTCTATTGACCTGGGAACCACCTTACAAATCCTTTGAGGAAATTCCACCCTCTGAAATAGGTATTGTTCTTACAGGAGTCACTAACCTCAATAAAACCGCACCTGACCGAACCTTTTTTGGAAGAGGGGCTGACCGGATTACTCATGCCTTACAACTGTACCGTATGGGAAAGATTCAAAAAATCCTGATTACCGGTGGGCAAGGCTTGAATCCTACCAATTCGTATTCTGAAGCAGAGTTACTCAAACGCTTAGAAAAAGAGAAAATAGCAACCCAGCAAGAATTTATCTTAATCACTTCCGCTTTTCATATCCCCAGAGCCAAGGCATGCTTTGATCAAGTTGGTCTGAAAACCATCCCCTTTCCTGTAGATTACTATAGCCATGACCCCAAATATGACATTCCTTCATTGATTTACCCAAGTTTAGGTTCCCTAGAAACCTGGCAAATCCTAATTAAAGAGTTTTTAGGTCTGCTGATGTACCAAATAGTGGGGTACATTTAGGAAGAATAATAGGCTTCTAGCTTGAGTTAAGTATTTACCGAAAAGGAGAGTCTTTCTCCTTGGCCATTTGCTTGTATACGATCCCATCTAGAATTCCTGGAATCCATTTGTTTAAAAAAACAGCCAATTTCCCTTGGGTAGTTAATACCAAATCTCGCTTCCTTTTACTCGTAGCATGGAGGATGTAGCCAGCCACTTGAGCCGAAGTCATCATCTTACTTTCATCCCGAGGTGATTCACCCTGAGACTTTCCATCGGCGTTAAGGGCAATATTGCGAATATTCGATGCGGTAAACCCGGGTGCCACCACCAAGACATGTACTCCCCTTTTCATTACTTCGGTTCGTAAGGATTCAAAAAATCCATTCATGGCATATTTGCTGGCCGTGTATGCTGTTCTGGCGGGGGTACCCCGATATCCATTGATGGAAGAAATGCCAATAATCGATCCCTTGGAGGCTAAAATAGCCGGTAAACAATACTTGGTGGCGTAGACAGTTCCCCAGAAGTTGGTATCCATTACCTGCTTAAATACCTCAAGATCCACATCTTCAAACAAGGCCCGCATGGAAATCCCAGCGTTATTGACCAAAATATCTATAGAACCGTAATGGGCTAGCGTCTCTTGGGCCATTCTTTGGTTGTCCTCTTCGGAAGAGGCATTGGCCAAGATGGGAAGTACAGGAATGTGCTTGGAGCGAAGGATCTCAGCGGTTTGCTCTAGTTTCACCGCATTTCTGCCCGTAATCGCCAATTTAGCTCCTTCGGATCCAAATGCTAAAGCACAGGCTTCTCCAATTCCTGAAGTGGCCCCGGTGATGACAACTACCTTATCTTTGAACTTCATCGCAAGACATTTGTGAGTAAAGATAGAAAATTGGAAAGAAACTCGGTGAGTCCTAGCTTGGGAGATGGCAATAGGAAGGAGCAACCTAGTCCAATCCTACCTTTTTTTCTAATTTTGAAGCCATGTCAAGAAAAATGAAACATAAGGTCATCACTCGCCTGACCATAGAACGCATTGCCACAGAAGGAAAGTGCTTGGGATACCACGAGGGTAAGGTGGTGTTTGTCTCTCAGGTAGCTCCTGGGGATGTGGTGGACGTAAGAATTACCAAAGGAAAGAGCTCCTTCATGGAAGGAGAGGTAGTCTACTTTCATGAATATGCCCAAGATCGGGTCGAACCTTTTTGTTCCCACTTTGGAACTTGCGGAGGCTGCAAGTGGCAACACCTACCTTATGATTTACAAAAAGAATTCAAAAGACAACAAGTCATAGACCAGTTGCAACGGATTGCCAAAATCCCAATTCCTGAGGTAGCACCGATTTTAGGTTCCACCAATACCCAATACTACCGCAACAAATTGGATTTTACTTTTTCCAATGCCAAGTGGCTGACCCGAGAAGAAATTAATTCTGGTCAAGATTTTGACCGGAATGCCCTAGGATTTCATATCCCAAAAATGTTTGATAAAATCTTGGACATTGAGCATTGCTACCTGCAAGGAGGAATCTCCAACGAGGTGAGAAATTCTCTTCGAAAATTCGCCATCGAGCAGGGGCTTTCCTTTTACGATATTAGAAACCAACAAGGCTTGCTTAGAAACCTGATCGTCAGGACTACCCTTACGCAAGAATCCATGGTTATCGTGCAATTTGGAGAAAATGACCCTGAGTCAATTTTTAAAGTGATGCAATTTCTTCAATCTACTTTTCCTACCATCACCTCTCTGCTTTATGTGATCAATACCAAGGGCAACGAAACGTTTCACGATTTAGAGCTGACTACCTTTGCAGGCAGAGATTACATAGAAGAAGAAATGGAGGGCTTAAGATTTCGGATAGGACCCAAATCCTTTTACCAAACCAACTCCGAGCAGGCCCATGCGCTATACCAAGTAGTGCGCGAATTTGCTGACCTTCAAGGAAATGAAGTTGTATTTGATTTGTATACGGGTACAGGCACCATCGCCAATTTTGTAGCCAAAAAAGCCAAGCAAGTGATCGGGATAGAATACGTCTCCGAAGCCATAGAGGATGCCCGGATCAATACCCAACTCAATGGCTTGGAAAACATCCTATTTTATGCTGGAGACATGAAAGATATCCTCACGGAGGAATTTATGAGGAGTCATGCGCGACCCGATGTCATCATATCCGATCCTCCTCGTGCAGGCATGGATGAAAAAGTAATACAAATGCTCTTGGAAATAGGTGCTCCTACCCTCGTCTATGTATCTTGCAATCCTGCCACCCAAGCTCGGGATCTTGCTTTGTTAGGAGCTCGCTATCAAGTGGATCGAATCCAACCCGTAGATATGTTTCCCCATACTTACCATGTAGAAAATGTAGTCCGTCTAATTTTAAAGCCATGATTTCCGATTTCAATGATCCCGAGTTAAATGGAAAGTACCTGGGTACCATCAGTAGTGATTTTGTGAAGGTTTGCGACGTGCTGAAGGAAGCTTCTTACCAGGTCCGTACCAAAGGCTTTTCTGAATATCCTATTTTCCCCATATCGAAAGAAATGCAACCCATCGGCCAACTTTTCTTGGGTAAAGAGGAAAAAAACTTATCCTGGAATTATTTCATCACTTATGTGGACGAATTTGTGCAGCGCAAGTTAATTCCAGAATCCTCTATGGAGGAATTTAAAAGTTCCTATAAGGACCCGGATGAATATTGCTGTTTGTTTGTAATCGACGGGGCATTCACCAGTTTTGTCTATATCCCTTATCCCAACGATTAAAATTTAATTCAATTTTTACTTTATATAAAATTATTTTACTATCTGATTATTAATTTACTATATTAAATATTTTAAGTCCAAATACATTCCCTTTGCTGAGAAAAAGGTACGGGGATAAACTCGCCAAAAGCACTGTCAATTTGATCCTGTGGACACGCCTCTCCTTTTAAAAATTGAGCAAGCCAAAGTGAATTACTTGGGTAAGCTGGCTTTTGATTCCTTAAATTTTTCTTGGCAGCAGGGACAACATTGGGCCATCCTGGGCGATTCAGGCCTTCGCTTGAGTGCATTTATTGAAACCTTACTTGGAACTACTGCTGTGATCCAAGGGAAGCTTTCTCGGCCCTTTGCGGAGGAATACAGCAGAGCACAACAAGCCCTAGGAGCTGTGCACAGCTACAAAGACCTCATCGCTTCCGTATCTCAACACTATCCCATTCGCAACAAAGCCAATCAACAGAATTTTTATTACCAACAACGATTCAATAGCTTGGACGTGCAGGAGACCGTTTCCGTGTTGGAATACTTAAAAGCACACCAGGTAGCTCACCAAGGCCCATGGGACATAGAAAAAGTCACCTCCTTGCTTCGCTTGGAGCATTTGCTTTCCTCTTCCATCGTAGAACTTTCCAACGGTGAAACACGAAGACTAGCCCTGGCTTTGGGCCTCCTACGTCAACCTCGCTTGTTTCTCATGGATCAACCCCATACTGGCTTAGATGCCCAGAGCAGAGCTACTTTTGGTGATTTTTTAGCAGCGATCATCGCCCAAGGAGTACATGTCTTGATGACCACTACATCAGATGAAATACCAGAGCAAATCACCCATATCGCAAGGATTCAAGAAGGGATGTCACTCACTGGATGGAGTAGAGCAGACTATCCTCATTTCGAGAAAAAACCCTTGCCTCTTCCTTGGAATGTAGATCAGCTCAAAGAATTACTTCCCCAAGACAAAGCTTCCTTAGAGACTCTGGTAGAATTAAACGCAGTATGCATTGGCTATGGAACAACAACCATCCTAAAAGACATAAATTGGAAGATAAGGGCTGGAGAACGATGGCGCCTCTCTGGAAAAAATGGAAGTGGAAAATCTACTTTGATCAGTATTTTGATTGGTGAAAATCCTCAGGCCTACTCCCAAGATTTTTCCCTATTTGGAAGAAAAAGGGGTACAGGGGAAAGTATTTGGGAGGTCAAAAAACCCATAGGATTTGTGGCTCCCGAACTCAGTCGGTTTTTTCCTAGAAATCAGACCCTTCTGAAGGTGATCCTTTCTGGGCTGATGGATACCATGGGTTTATTTAAAAAAGTGAGCCTAGCACAAGAAGCCCTCGCCTTGGAGTGGATCCGTACCTTTCACTTGGAGGATTACCAAGATGTTTATTTTTACCAACTCCCCTTAGAAGCAAAGCGTTGGGCGCTGTTGGCTAGGGCCTTGATCAAAAAGCCTTCCTTACTGATCCTTGACGAAGCTTCCCAAGGTTTGGATGAAAAACAAAGAATCGTGTTTAGAGATACCCTTCAATGGATCCTAGAGCACTGCGAATTAACGGTGATTTACGTGAGTCATTACGAGGAAGACCTGCCTCCTGCCGTAAATAAGCTTTTTGAATTACCCTAAGGGTCGAAAAGATAGGTTTTACCCTAATATCCTCCAAAAAGACCAAGTTCAATTGTTAGGCAGAGGTGAAAAAATTAGAGCAAATCTCTTAACTTTCTTCTTTATGCTAAGATCATGCAAAGCAGAAGAAATTTTCTACAACACCTTGGCCTGGGTTTAAGCTTGCCCGGCCTAGCGGCGTTTACCTTGCCCCAATCTACCTTCATCCCCTCCTTTCCTTCAGAAGATTTAGATGAAGAATCCTACTGGAAGGAATTGAAAAAACAGTTCCCACTCGGGAACTCTCCTACTTACCTCAACACCGGTACTTTTGGACCTGCCCCTTACTCCGTATTAAATGCTATGGCAGATAGTAATCTCCTCATAAATAGCAGTGGAGAATATGGCAATTCAGACCAGGAGCGGATACTTCTAGCATCTTTTTTTGGAATCAAACCCACGGAATTCTCTATCACTCATAATACCACAGAAGGGATTAACATCATGGCTTGGGGTATTCCCTTGAAAGCAGGAGATGAAGTCATTCTCACCACCCATGAACACGCCGGTAATGCCCTTCCTTGGCTAAATAGAGCAAAATACGATGGAATCGTGTTGCGCACTTTTGAGCCAAAATTTACCCAAGAAGAAAATTTGAACGAGATTCAAAAATTAATAAATTCCAAAACCAAGGCAATAGCCGTTCCCCACGTAACCTGCACCACCGGTTTGGTGTTACCCATTGCAGAGATCTGTAAGGTGGCTAAATCTAAGGGCATCCTGACTGCCATCGATGGAGCTCACGGCGCAGGCACCTTCGACTTGGATCTGTATGCCTTGGGCTGTGATTTCTATGCAGGATGCTTTCACAAATGGATGTGTGGCCCCAGCGGCACAGCGTTTTTGTATGTGAAAGAAGAATCTTTGGAGCGCTTGACTCCCATCATGATTGGAGGGCATTCCGACACAGGCTGGGACATGACCACGGATCCCCCTACCCTAGCTGGCTATGTGCCCTCCGCAAGGCGATTTGATTACGGAACGCAAAGTAAAACCTTAGCTGTAGGCATGGTGGCTGCGGCTAATTTTCATGCTCAAATTGGAAAAAAGAAAATTGAAACCAGGCTTAGGGAGTTAAATCAGCACCTTTTTGATGGTCTAGAGGAGTTAACTGCTACACTGGACTTGCTTACACCTAGGGAAACAGCGTCTAGAATCTCCTTGCTTTCTTTCCGTCCCAAGACTAGTACCTACCAGGCTTGCGGGGCTGCCTTGGGCAAAGCTGGATTTCGCATTCGCCAAGTTCCAGAAGGAGGCGTAAATGCCATCCGGGTATCAGCGCACCTCTACACTACCAAAGAAGAACTAGATGCCTTTTTAGCTGCGCTACGTCAAATTCTTACTTAAGTTTTTTCTTGGCAGCTGCCCTTACTTGAGCTTCCTGAGCTCTAAAAAGGGCAATTTCTCGGATAAGTTTTTCCGGCAATTCTTGATGGTAAGGAAATTGAATTGCTCCTTTTGAGGTCACATATCCAGACAATTCAGCGTTGAAATGGGCAACCCCTGATCCTGTGGGATAAAATCCCAAGTGTTTTTTAGTTGCTGCATAGTACACCAAAACCTCTGTGGTCTTGAAAGCTGGCATGTGGTAGCTAATGACTTCCTGTGCTTCAGGCAGGGTTTTTTTAAGTACATTTCTAATTTGATGCAGCTTTGCTTGAATTTCAGGAGAAAACCAAGAAAAGTATTCATCTAGGGTGGAAGGTTTGGGATTCATAGCAGGAGTAGGTCTATATTTGAAATCAAGTCCTGAACTTATGGAAAAAAATGATATCACGCTCGCAGAAGCGCAAAGGATAGTTGACAAGTGGATCAAATCGCTTGGGGTCCGCTATTTCAATGAACTAACTAACATGAGCCTACTCATGGAGGAAGTGGGGGAATTGGCACGCATCATGGCACGAACATACGGGGAGCAATCCTTCAAAGAATCGGACAAAGGACGTGCACTCGACGATGAAATGGCCGATGTCCTTTGGGTGCTGATTTGCCTAGCCAATCAAACTGGCGTGAATTTGACAGAAGCCCTGAAAAAGAATTTAGAAAAAAAGAATTCCAGAGATCGGGACCGCCATCAAAACAATCAAAAGCTGCGGCGCTAAGCAAGAAATTAAGCGAAGGTTTAGTACAGTACAATACGACCCTCTTGATCCAATCCCAACACTTGAGAATACACGTCTACACTTAGGCAGAACTCTATATCTTTTTCTATACCATGATTTTGTAGTCGCTTGGCATGGGAAGCTTGAGTAAGAAAAACAGGAAGATTAGTGCCATGCGCGGTAGATAAGGTTTTTATAGCTACAATTCCATCATCATCGGATTGATGGCTATGCTCGAGTAATTTGGCCAAAGCACCAGCATATAAAGAATCCTCTAGATTAAATCTTCCCTTCCACCCAGCACAGTGGATCAACACATCCAAATGCTGAGATTGGATGTAGCTTGCCGTGGCTTGAAGGTTTGGGAAAGCCCCAATCAAGATCTGCGCTGCACCTTTTGATTTTTCAATAGCCAAAGTGCCATTGGTGGTGGTCATCGCGAGTTTCTTCCCCGCATAGTTCCCATCCAAAAAGGCTATAGGAGAATTGCCCAATTCAAAGCCTGGGGCTGTTAGGCCATTGCGCTCTCCCGCGATCAAGTAACCTTGATCTTGCATGGTTCGACAAGATTCAAGATCTGCAAAGGGAAGGATTTCCGTAATTCCGTTGGCCAAAGCAGCCACCATGGTCGAGGTGGCTCTAAAAATATCCACGACCACCACCAACTTTCCACTCACCTCATGCAGGTGAATCAACTCGGGACTAAAGCAAACTTCAATGGACTTCATTCTCCTTTGTAAAGAGGGAGTTTTTCCACCTGAGCTTTCAGGTTTTTGTTTCGTATCTGTATGTAAATCTCTGTTCCCACCTTGCTGTAAGCAGTTTGGACATAACCTAGGCCTATTCCTACGCCCATACTGGGCGATTGAGTACCTGAAGTTACTTCGCCGATTACTTCTCCAGCTTCGTCTACGATGGGGTAATGCCCTCTTGGGATGCCCCGCTCCTGCATGATAAATCCTACCAATTTTCGAGTAATCCCTGCTTCTTTTTGTTGCTTCAAGGCTGCAGAATTGGTGAATTCTTTCGTGAATTTGGTGATCCAACCCAAACCAGCCTCAAGGGGTGAGGTGGTATCGGTGATATCGTTGCCATACAAGCAATAGCCCATCTCTAGACGCAGGGTATCACGAGCACCCAAGCCTATGGGTTTAATATCAAAAGATGCTCCCGCCTTAAAAATCTGCTCCCACACGTGCGCTGCATCTTCATTTTTCACGTAGATTTCAAATCCTCCTGCACCCGTGTAGCCAGTTCCTGAGATGATTACCTCCTTTACTCCCGCAAACTCTCCGACCTGGAAGTGGTAATAGCGAATCGAAGTCAGGTCTACTGCAGTGAGGGATTGCATGGCTTCAACCGCCTTAGGTCCCTGAACTGCAAATAGGCAATAGTTATCCGAAGCATTGGTGAGCGATGCACCCATGGTATTGTGACTCGAAATCCAAGCCCAATCCTTATCAATATTGGAAGCATTGACCACCAAGAGGTATTTTTCTTCTGCCATTTTGTAGACGATCAAATCGTCTACTATCCCACCCGTGGCATTGGGCAAACAAGAGTACTGGGCCTGACCAATAACCAGCGTAGAGGCATCGTTGGAAGTTACTTTCTGAATCAATGCCAAAGCTTGAGGTCCTTCTACAAAAAATTCACCCATGTGAGACACATCAAAAACACCTACTCCTTGTCTGACGCATTGGTGTTCTTCTATATCCGAACTGTAGCGTACGGGCATCATATAACCTGCAAATGGCACCATTTTTCCCCCAAGGGCTACATGCAGGTCATTTAAAGGAATTGTTTTTACGGGAGTTTCCATGGGGTGATTTTCTTTTTGATCGAGGGCAAAGGTAAGCAATGCCCCAAAAATTGGGGTGGGCCTGAAGATATATTTTAACTTTTACACATAAAAAAAGCAGCTGTTTCTAGCTGCTTGAATTTCTTTCTCGAAGATTAGACGGAAAAGCTTTCGCCACAACCACAGGTTCGGTTGGCATTGGGATTGATAAACTGAAATCCCTTGCCGTTCAATCCGTCTGAAAATTCTAAAGTCGTTCCTACCAAATACAAGAGGCTTTTTTTGTCTACCAAAATTTTTACTCCCTTGTCTTCAAACACATGGTCTGTTTCTGCCACCTGTGCATCGAAGCCCAATTCGTACATCAGGCCAGAACATCCTCCTCCTTTTACAGAAACGCGGATATTTTCTTGTTCTTTCCTACCCTCTTCCTTCTTCAATTCAAGAATTCTCTCTTTGGCTTTATCCGAAACGGTAATCATATCTTTTTATCTTTAACCCGAATTTGAGATTTTTTCTACCTAGTCAACATGCTTACGTAGAAAAAAATTCAAGGCAAAGATACAAATAAACAGCATGAGGAAAATTGAACACCTAGGAATTGCAGTCGCTGACCTTAAAAAATCCAATGATCTTTTTGAAAAACTTCTAGGAAAAGGCCCTTACAAAACGGAATCTGTGGCTGGAGAAAACGTAGAGACCAGCTTTTTCCAGGTAGGAGAGACCAAGATTGAATTGCTACAAGCACATCAAGGCGAAGGCCCCATTGCGAAGTTTATAGAAAAAAGAGGGGAAGGAATTCACCATATCGCATTTGATGTAGAGGATATCTATGCCGAAATGAATCGACTGAAGGAAGCAGGATTCGAGATTTTAAATGAAATTCCAAAAAAAGGAGCTGACCATAAAATCGTCGTATTTTTGCACCCTAGAAGTACCAATGGAGTTTTGGTAGAGTTGTGTCAAGACGATTCCTCCAAGTCAGTTTAGAGTTATCTCCAGTTTCAAGCACCTTATAGCATTCTTACTTACTGCACACATGTCAGAAAAACGAACAGAGATTAGTGAATTGGGGGAATTTGGTTTGATCGACCAAATTGCAAAAAACGTACTCCTTAAAAACTCCTCCACCCTAAAAGGGATAGGAGACGACGCTGCAGTACTTGACGCTGGGGGTCAACTCACCGTGGTAAGTACTGACTTACTGCTAGAAGGGGTTCATTTTGATCTGTCCTATACCCCACTGCCCCACCTGGGATTCAAGGCCGTTGCAGTAAACGTATCGGATATTGCCGCCATGAATGCGATTCCCACTCAAATTACCGTAAGCATAGCCCTTTCCAATCGATTTTCCGTAGAAGCAGTTGAGGCCCTTTACCAAGGCATACGTGCCGCATGCGATCAATACGGCGTAGATTTGGTCGGGGGTGATACCACCTCCTCTAGAAGCGGACTCGTCATCTCGGTCACAGCTTTAGGACATGCCAAAAAAGAACAGTTGTGCTACCGATCTGGAGCCAAAGTAAACGATATTCTTTGCGTGACTGGAGATTTGGGAGCTGCCTTGGTAGGGCTACAAATCTTAGAAAGAGAGAAACAAGTCTTCCTTTCCAACCCCAACATGAAACCTGATTTGGAACGCTATGCTGTAGTCACCGGTCGACAGCTAAGACCCGATGCAAGGATGGATATTATCCACGAACTTCGAGAGCTAAACGTAGTACCTAGCAGCATGATGGACATATCGGATGGCCTCTCCTCCGAGATTTTTCATATCTGCAAGGCCTCTGGAGTGGGTGCGACCATTTATGAGGATAAATTACCCATAGACAAGCAAACCTTCGATACGGCAGTGGAGTTAAACCTGGATCCAATCACCTGCGTGATGAACGGCGGAGAGGATTATGAATTACTTTTTACCATCGATCAAAAAGATTTTTCCAAATTGGAAAAACATCCCGATATCCATTTTATAGGACATATCACCAAAGCAGAGGAAGGAAAATACCTAGTGACCAAAAGTGGAACTGCTGTAGCATTGAAAGCTCAAGGCTGGATTCACTTTTAAAAACTAAAGCCTATTTTTTGGTCTAGACTTTGTTTTTGGTATCGATACAAAGAGTTACTGGTCCATCGTTGACCAAACTTACTTTCATATCCGCCCCAAAAGTGCCTGTACCTATGGGCTTACCCAACTCACTTTCTAGGGCCTGAATCATTTTTTGATACAAGGGGAAAGCGATTTCTGGTCTAGCAGCTTTGATGTAGGAAGGGCGATTTCCCTTTTTGGTGCTCGCATGCAGGGTAAATTGTGAAATCAACAGCAATTCTCCTCCTATTTCTAGCACACTCCTGTTCATGATGCCTTGCTCATCGGGAAATATTCTCAAGTTGACCAATTTTTTGGACAGCCAATCCACATCTTCTTGCTCATCAGCTTCTTCAATTCCCAACAATAGCAATAAGCCCACCCCTATCTGATCTTTGATTTTACCGTCAATTTTGACTGAAGATTCCAAAACTCTTTGTGCAACAGCGATCATTTTCCTAAGTCTTGCATTTGTCCAGAAAGAAAACAGTCTACCTTGTTTTCAGAAGCAGAAAGCGCCACGGAGACCAAGGATTTTGCTACTTGGTAGTCGTGAATGGGCTGAATATCTTTTGCAATTCTAAGCCAATTCAATGGCCTCATAAAGATAGTCGCTATCCGCTCCCCAAGTCTAAATTCGTGTCTGTTTCCCAGCAACAAAGAGGGACGAAACAATCCTAAATAGGGAAATTGTAGGGATTTGAGATCTTCTTCCGTTTTTCCTTTGACTTGATTGTAATAAATGGAAGAATCAGCCTGAGCCCCCATGGCCGAAACATATAAAAATTTTGAAGCCCCAAGTTTTTTGGCCCAGGTGGCAAATTCAATCACCAAATCGTGATCCACTTGATAAAATTTCTCTTTGGAACCTGCCTGTTTGATGGTGGTACCCAAACTTGAAAAGGCGTGGATTTCCACTTTTTTTTCCTTTATCGCAGCTACAAGTCCTTGGTATTCTCCTCTTAAGGCCTGCGCATTTATTTTTTCTTCCCAATCCCAGGAGCCAAGTACCTGCATCTCCCCATCCAATTGAATTAGCTTTTCGTGTTTGAGTGCAAGCTTTCGCCTGCCCACACTTAAAACATACACGTAGGAAGGGTTTTTCAGGAGCTGATGCAGGAGTTGCATTCCCACCAATCCTGAGGTTCCAGAAATCAAGGCTAGGATCATAAAGGCTATGTTGAAATTAAAAATAAAGGCTAACCTCTGCTTTCACCTTACCTATGGCAATTTGAATGGGATCGGTACTTCTATCAAAAGAATGAGAAAAAATCACCTTGGCCAAATCCAAGCCAGAGGCATCAGCTTCTACCGATTGCCTACTGAGGTGAATCAAGGAGGAAACCTCCTCTACGGCTACTTTTACAGCGTTCCAGGTATCTTGGGAAAAATATACTTGTTGGCTCGCATTGTGATTGAATTCTTCTCTGATATCAGACAAGAGATGAAGATGAAGTTCTTCCGCACTTAACTGAGAAGGATTGGCCCGTCTAACCAATTGGGTAGGAGAAATTCGCTCTAGCAGCAAACACAAACGTTCGGCAGCTTGCAAGCGGATAGGAAGAACCACTTGTGTACTTTCACTCTTCAAGTCCACCAATAACTTTTCACGCTCTTTGGATAAGAAGGACACCACGACCAGGTACATTCCATAGAGGACTGCTCCTGCAGGAATAATAAGTTTTACGAGTTCTAGAAGAAAGTCCATTCGCTAAATTTTATTCGAATATCTTAATTTCTTGTATTAAAAAGATTCTCCAATCGAGTAATTTTACAGAAATCTTCTCCCCTTCCGAAGGAAAATTCACATGCTAAATCCCATAGAAATAACCCCTAAAGCTGAGGAAGAAATCAAGCACATCATGGCCCATAAAAACATTCCAGAAGAATATTTTCTTCGCGTGGGAGTGAAAGGGGGAGGCTGCGGAGGAATGTCCTTTGCACTTGGTTTCGATAAAAAAAAGCCAGAAGATCAGCAATTCCAAGTGCAAGGAATTTCTGTTTTGATTGAAAAGAAACACCTTATGTTTCTCATGGGACTACAATTGGATTTTTACGAAGGGCAGGAAGAAAGGGGATTTACTTTCGTTAATCCTAGCCTACCCAAGCGCCACGACCACTAAAAAGCTGCCAATTTCTAAATCTTACTTGATGAAATCTTCTGGATAAGATAAGGTCACTGCTGAGAACTGTACGACCCCTCCTACGGCTGGCTGATGTTTTTTTAGGGTTAAAGTCATCGCTTTGATCTGAGGAAATGCATCTAGAATGTCATTGACAAGGATAAATCCTAGGTGCTCTAAAAGTTTGACTCGTTTTTCCATCCTAGATTTTATTACCCCATAAAGTTGAGCATAGTCCACCGTAGCCTCCAATCGGTCACTTTTCATGGCTTCCTGGAGGTCTACTTCCATTGCCAAGTCAAGGGTAAATCGGTTGCCATGAATAGCTTCCTCGGGATAGACGCCATGGTAAGCATGGAATTCCATTCCTTCCAAAAGTATTTTTCCCATCAGTCAAATTGATCAAAGAATGATCCTGAAGAGGATTTTGAATCCTCCGATTTTTTTGCTGTGTCGTCAGAAGAAGGAGATTCCTCTTCGGTTTCTTTTTCATCTTCCTCTAGAGATGCTAGGGTTTCTTCCTCTGGTAAATCAACTTCTATCTCAATTTGTGTAGAGGCGCTTACTAAGCTTTCTTCTTCAAATTCTTCGGTATCCAACTCCCCTTGTTCTTCCTCACCTGGCTCAAATTCATCCGATTCCATTTCCTGCTCCACGCTTAGTTCTTCATCAAGGACCTGCTCCTCCATAGAAATTTCCTCATTTTCAAGTACCAAGCTTTCCTCTTCATCTTGATCAAAATCTGAAGTCGAAGTTTCATCTGGAACAGCTTGCATCGCTGTAGGTAATGAAGTGAAATTAGCAGCAGTAAAAGCATTGGATTTGCCAAGTTCATCGATGGCCTTTTGGTAGGCCTTGCCGTCCATTCTGCTGGTCTGAGATTCAGAAAGCTCCAATTGGCGCAATACTTCTTGTGCTAATTTTTGAAGATTTTTGACTACTGCCTCCCTGTAATCCGCAAGTCCTTCGTAGCTCTTAATCAACTGCTGTACCTCCTGGCGAAGCTCCTGAATGGTGGAATTGGCCTTTTCTTCTGCTGCCTGCGTGAGGGCGCGAGCACTTTGATCTGCATGCTCTTTTACGTGAGCAGCATACTGTTGGGCCTGCTTGGTTGCCTCCTCAGCCATTTGATTTGCTTCAGCAATGATCTGATCTGCGGCTTCGGTAGCCTCGGTGATGATCGCGGCACCGGTATCCTCAGCCGTTTTTAGGGTCCTAAAGAGGGAATCTTCCACATCTTTGAGCCGCTTGGCCTCAGCTTCTACTTGCTGCAAGCGACTTCTGAGATCCAAATTCTCCTGATTGATTTGTTCCATAGCCACACTCATTTCTTCAAGAAATTCTGTGACTTGCTTTTTTTCAAAGCCTCTAAAAGAAGTTTCAAATACTTTTTGCCTAATGGCGGTTGGGGAAATTTTCATAAGGTTTCTATTTCAAGTTGCCAAATTGCTACGGTTCTATCGTCTGAAACGGACACGATAGCACCAGAATAGGTACTCCAAAACACTTTGTTGATGGAGGTTCCATGACCTGCATGTCTGGCTTTATCAATGACTTTCACTAAGCTTCGGGAATTCATATCCCAAATTTTCAAAGATTTATCCATTGAACAGGTTACGGCAAAGGCTCCGTCTTCACGGAAAGATACATAATTAATAGCATACAAATGTGCCACTACATGCGCCTCTAATTGGTATGAGGAAGTATTCCAAAATTTCAAACATGCATCTCTCGCTCCAGAAATCAAAAATTTCCCATCAGGGGAATAGCTGAGCGCAAATACAGAGTTGGTATGCCCTTCCAGCAAGGCAATGGGTTGATCTAACTCACTGAGCTGAAGTATCTTGATCTGATGATCACTACATCCCACAGCCAAGTGGGAAGCATCAGGTGTCAAAGCAAGAACCCTAAGAGATTTGGAGGAAAGTTTGATGTGTTTTTTAATTGCCCTTTGCTCCATATCTACCACATGGAGTACCCCCTCCCCTGTGGCTACAAAAAGCAAGTGATCTACTATTTTTATATCAAAAATGGAAAAAGAAGTTAATTTTAAATTCCAAACTTCTTTCTTCTCTTTCAGATCAATCACGTGGATACCTTCGTAATTTTGGCCAACGATTAAAAAATTACGCCCCCGATCAACTTCCAAAGCGTAAACAGAATTAGGTAATTTTGCAATCAAATAACCGTCTTTTGGAGAATCCAAATCCCATTCTACCACCATTCCATCCCCAGCACCGGTATAAAAAAATCTAGAATTTACCCCCTCCACCAACGCATAAATACAATCATTATGTCCTGTGAGAGTGTGTAATTTCTTTACATGAATTTTTGCCATATATTCGAAGATCGCTCAGAGCTGGTCCATCAAGGCCTATGCAAACAAAAATAGAAAAAATTGGCTCTTCCTCAGCCATTGCTGTGAAGATAATAGAGGCCTTTGAAGAAGAGGATTTAGGCTTTTTGAGCTTTAGAGAAAAGCTATCTCTGGCAAACATTTCCCATCCAGAAAAAAAGAAGGAATGGGCCGCAGCTAGACAAGCTCTATACCAAGCATTGCAGCACCTTCATATCCCCTATCCAGGTTTTTTCAAGGACGAACACGGTAAACCTCAATCCATGAATGGGCAAGGGTTTGCTTCCATTTCTCATACCAAAGGATATGCTGCAGCAATTTACCATAGGGAATTACCAGTCGGAATAGACATTGAATACGTTCGAGAAAAAATAATTCGTCTCGGAGAGAAATTTTTGTCCTCTCAAGAACTTTCCTTTTTGAGTCCAGATCCCGTCCTATACACCATGGCCTGGTCTGCAAAAGAAACTATCTTTAAATGCCATGGTAAGAGAGACATCGTTTTTAAAGAAAATATCCTTCTAGAGCCTTTTTCTCCAGAAGCTACGCAACTAAAAGGAAAAATCAGAGGGACCAGGTATGAAGATCACCACTACCTATTGAAGGTTATTCGCCACGATTCTATTATATTAACCTACACCATCTGGTGATTTCTTACCTAGAGTCCGTATGAAAAAAATACTTCTCTTCTTTATTTTTCTATTGGGAAGCATGGCAATTGGTTTTAGCCAAACTTTAGGGCAATTGACTGCCCTTGAGGTAAAAAGTGGAACAATCCTTGGCATTGATAGCCTTCGCGATGAAAAAGGATTGGTATTGATCTTCCACGAACCTAAATGTCCCTTTGCTTTGCTTTACCAAGATCGGATTACTTCACTAGTTCAAAAATTTTCCCCACAGGGGATAGCTTTTGCCTTAGTCAATCCAGAAACAGGTACTTCGGAGGAGGAATTGAAAGCACTCAAAGAGTTTTTAGACACCCATCAGGTTCAGATCCCTTATTTATTAGATTCGAGTGATACTTGGATCAGCGAATTTAAGGTTAGTAAAATTCCTGAGGCAGTGGTCCTAATTTCAGGAATAGCAGGTCTTGAAGTAGCTTACAAAGGCGCTATTGACAACAACCCTCAGGCTGCAAGTGCAGTATCAGAGCGCTACCTAGAACGAGCACTTACCCAAATTACCAAAGGCATGACCCCAGAAGTTCCGCAAGTACGTGCAGTAGGGTGCACCATCCGCTCCTACTAATTCGTCAAAATGGAAAGTAATTCCTGTATTTCTTCTACCTTTTCGGGTTCTCCCAATTTTTCGAAGGAAGAAATTAAATTTCTTAGAAATCGCTGAAGGATAGCGAGCGAATTACAAGGTTCAAAGTATTCTTCTCTAAGATCAATTTTTAATTGTTCCAAGTAGTTTTGAATATCTTGCCGAGTAAAAATTACCCCCTTATTGAAGGCATTGATATATAAAGTCAGGTCCTCGTTTTTATAGGTCAGGACAAAAAGATTAGGGAGATTGACTCCGAATACAGGAAGTTCTAATTTTTGGGCAACCATTAAATAAAGGCAGCACAAACTGATAGGATTTCCTTTTTTGGTTTCGATCACCTGTGAAAGCATGCTATTGCTCGGCGAATGAAAGTTCTTGGTATTGGGTGAATAGCGCTCCTGTGCAAAAAATACATGATTTAAAATCTTTATTTGGTCATATACGTGGAGGTCTTTTCTAAAAGAAGTCCACACCTGCATGTATAATTGATGCACCGAAGCATGTAAAGATTCATACTCCAAATCAGGATAATGGTAGGTATTGATAATCCATAATCCTCGAAGTAAGTCTTGTTCACCAGATTCCTTCCATTGCTTGAGCCTTTCTTTTACTAGGGCAAATTGAAGCTCATGAACCAAGTCTTCCAATTCCTTTTGCAATACAGGATTGAAACTTTCCTCCCATTTTTGCTCCAGTAATGGAATAACCTCCACTCCCAAGGCAATAAGTTGCTCTCGCACATGATTTTTTACTTCCCAATCGGGATCATCCAGCAAGGAAATTAAGGCCTCAAGTTGAGAAGGAGAAAGTTTGTTCATGAAATTACCGTAGATATACAAAGGTAACTTTACCAAAGAAAGATAAAAAATACCACAGTGGTACAACATAAAAAAAGCCTTCTTGAAATCAAGAAGGCTTGCATTATTCTAGAGGTCACTTAGTTTATTTCTATTTCGTTTTTATATTCTTTGATGGATCGGTAAATGGCCGAGGCCATATATTCCTGACCTTCTTTGGTCATCAAAAAGCGTTCTTCCTCGGTGTTGGATAAAAATCCCAACTCAATCAAAACTGAAGGCATGGATGGAGTCCATAATACATAGAAAGGACCCTGCTTTACTCCGCGACTTTTTCGACCTACCTTATCTCTAAATTGCGTTTCGATTCGATCTGCTAAGGTGATACTATTTCCAATGTAGGCTTTCTGCATCAGATTAAACATCATGTAGGATTCAGGAGAAGTAGGGTCAAATCCCTCGTATTCTTCTTTGTAATTTTCTTCTAACAGGATTACCGAGTTTTCTTTCTTTACAATATCGAAATTTGCTTCAAAATGCTTGGTTCCCATGACAAAGGTCTCCGTTCCATAGGCTGTTTTATTGGGAGCGGAATTGGAATGAATTGAAACAAAAAGATCTGCTTTATTGACATTGGCGATGTTTGGACGTTGCTTGAGGGTGGGGAAGCTATCGTCGTCTCGAGTGTAAATCACCTCTACATCAGGCATATTTTCTTTAATATATTTTCCTACAAGGAGAGTCACTGCCAAATTGATGTCTTTCTCCCTTGCGCGCGAACCAATATTTCCTGGATCGCTACCCCCGTGACCAGCATCTAAGACAATTTTTTTCATTCTAAATGCGGGCATCATGGTTTCATTGGGAATAAAACCACCAAATAAAAATGGAACAAGAATAAGAAACCTTAACAGATTTTTTTTGCTAGTAAACCTTTCCATGCGGGCAATCGAATTAACTTTACACAAAATATCAATCAAATAACTAAAGCGCAAGCCAGGGTGACGAGTTTGAGAGTTCTTTTTTTAGGCCTATTGAGCCTCGGGATTTTGGTCCTTTCGGCCTCAGCACAGCAGCCTGCTCGACCTCAAAGGGATCGGGGCACTATAGCTCCTGCAGCACCTGTTCGTCTCAATCTTGATACCTTGCTTACCAAACAAGATAGCTTGACTGTTTTGGATTCAGCAAATAGTGTGCCTAGAAGTGATATAGAAACTGAAATTCTTTATTTCGCTGAAGACAGTATCATTACCGATTTTTCGGAAAACAAAGTATATCTCTACAAAAAGGCATGGTTTGAGTACGGTAAAATGCGCTTGGATGCAGACCGCATAGTTATCGATTGGAAAAACTCCGAACTCTACGCCTACGGGCTTACCGATAGCTTAGGTGTAGTCTCAGGTAATCCCTTTTTTAAAGACGGTAATTCGGTCTATGAAATCCGAAAAGAGATGCGCTATAATTTTAAAACACAAAAAGCGATCATCAAGGATGTAGTAACCGAGCAACAAGACGGAATCCTTCGAGGTACGACCATCAAAAAAACGGAGGATGGAAGCGTGTACTTAGATCACGGTTACTACACCACTTGCAAACTCACCAAACCTCATTGGCATATTTCTTCCTCTAAAATCAAATCTATCTCAGGAAAGCAAGTGGTGTCGGGTCCATTCAATTTGTATTTCAATGGAATTCCTACTCCCTTGGGCCTTCCTTTTGGTTTGATTCCAGATACACCAGAAGAAAAGGCCTCTGGGGTGATTTTTCCCTCCTATGGGCGAGAACAAGTTCGCGGACTAAGTTTACGAGACTTGGGATATTACTTTGCTTTCAATGACTACATCCACTTAAGGGTGACTGGGGATATCTATTCCAAAGGAGGCTGGGGCATCAAGTCCCAGGCCACGTATACCAAAAAATACCATTTCAATGGGGGATTTAATGTAGACTTCCAAAAATTTGTCAGCCCAGAAACCGAATTAACTCCCCTCAACTACAATACCTTTCGGGTGCAATGGAACCATTCCCCTATTTCTAGGGGTAACAGTAGGTTTTCTGCTTCTGTAAATGCAGGTTCTACCAGTTATTTCAATAACGTCGTCAACCCTAATAATTTTGCCAATAACGTGACTGGGGACCTCAACTCCTCTATATCCTATTCAAAAACATTTTCGGGTACCCCATTTTCCCTATCAGCCAATCTAAGACATTCACAAAGCGTGCAAACCGGAGAAGTACGCTTGGATATGCCAACCATAGGCATCAACATGAACAGGCAAAATCCATTTCAAAATGTAAAGTTTGAACCTCTAAAAACCCTGAACATTGCTTGGAATTTTAATTTACAAAATTCAATAACGAATCGCGTGAGGCAATTGGTTGATTTTTCCAATCCAGGAAGTGGAACAGGCCCAGAAACTATCCCTTTCAGCCTTGACAACCTTGGATTGCTACTAAAAAATGGGAATAGCGGCGCTAGCAATACCATCCCTCTCAGCTCCAACTTTACCTTATTCAAATACTTTACAGGCACCGCTTCGGCAAATTATACCGAGCTTTGGTATTTGCAAAAGTACAATTACAGTTACAATGCAAGCAGTAAAAAGGTTGAAAGAAGCCTTCAAGATGGGTTTAATCGGGTAGGATTCTACACCAGCTCTTTTGCTATGAATACCAACTTTTATGGTTTTTATAATTTTAAAGGAAAAGGGAAATTACAAACCATTCGCCACCACATCGCCCCTACTTTTTCCTTCAATTACAATCCAGATTTTTCCAATCCTACCTATGGGTATTACCAAGAGGTACAAGCAGATGAATCCGGTAGAACCCAACGCTACTCCAGGCATCAAGGGCTCATCTTTGGAGATGCTCCACTAGGTGAGTCAAGAGCTCTTAACCTCAACATTCGTAATGTTCTAGAAGCAAAAATTAAAGCTGATACCGATAGCACCGAAGGAGAATCTAAAAAGATTCCATTATTGGAATCCTTTAATTTCAATGCGGCCTACAATTTTGCAGCAGATTCCTTTCAATTGTCCCCATTGCAACTTTCTGCGCGGACCAGTTTTTTTGAACAAAAATTATCTATCAACGTGAGTAGTACCATCGATCCATATGCAGTCATGCAAACTCAACTGGCAGATGGAAGCCGCACCTTTAGAACCATCAATGAATTTGCATGGAAAAAGGGTCAGGGGATTGGAGTCATTCGAAATGCTTCCATTAATTTAAATGCCTCTCTAAATCCTCAACAAGGTCAAAATCCTGGACAGCTGAGAGACGAACTCACCCAAGACTTTCTGCAGCAAGGGGGAGTCATGAATTCCTTTGTTGAAAACGAAATCAATCGAATTGTAGCAGATCCAAGTCAATACATAGATTGGGACATCCCTTGGAATTTGACCGTGGGTTACAATTTGGCCTATGCTAAGCAAATCAATAATTCCACCAACGTTACCCAAGCCCTCAATCTAAATGGAGACTTATCCATTTCCGAAAAATGGAAAATCAACTTCAATACAGGATATAATTTCGATCAAAATGAAATCACCCAAACCATGATTGGAATTGCCAGAGACTTGCACTGCTGGCAAATGAACGTGAATTGGGTTCCCTTTGGAAGATTTACCTCCTACAATATCGATATCCGAGTCAAATCCAGTATTCTGCAAGACCTGAAAGTTTCCAGAAGAAGGTCTTTCTTCGATTTTTAAGTTGCATTTTAAACCTTTAATGCCTTAATCCTCGTTAGGAAGATTAAACCTAATCCCGAAAACGCTACTTATGAATTTTCGCATTATCTCGATTTGCCTTGGACTCTTTTTTGCAAGCATACTCTTGCCAACTACCACTACCGCACAACTCAAAAAAATACTTGATAAAGTCAGTACAGCCACTGGAGGCACTGCCAACCCATCCCCTACTGAAATGGCCATGGGCCTTAAGGAGGCCTTAGAAAAAGGGACTAATCTAAGCGTAGATCGACTCAACCTAGAAAACGGATTTCTTGGAAACCCCGCCATCAAACTTCCTTTTCCTGAAGAAGCCATCCAAGTGGAAAGCAGCCTTCGGAAAATTGGTTTAGGCAACTTATGTGATCAATTGATTACTAGCATCAATCGTGCAGCGGAAGATGCAGTCAAGGAGGCCCGTCCTCTTTTTACACAGGCCATCAAAGACATGACATTTAAAGATGTGCAAGGCATCCTTCTAGGATCTGAGCGTGCCGCTACCGATTACCTACAGCTAAGTACTACAGCAGGACTTAAAGTGAAATTTGCCCCGCCCATTCAAGCAAGTCTGCAAAAAGTAGGAGCCACTGCCCATTGGGAAACGGTCATGTCTCGCTACAATAAAATTCCTTTGGTCAAGCCCGTGAATACAGACCTGACTGCCTACGTAACTGACAAAGCCCTTCAAGGCTTATTTGTAGAGATCGCCAAGGAGGAATTGGCCTTACGAAAAAACATCAATTTGAGATCCAGCCCCTTGCTCCAGAAAGTTTTTGGATTTGCAGATGCTCAGAAAAAGTAAGTTGCTTACAGCTGACTGTCCACAGTCCACAGCTCACCATACAGACAAAAGATGTAACTGTAATGCGATAATTGAACATGTGACCATTAGGAAGTTAATAGGTTGAACTTCTTGAAATTACTTCAATTTTCAATTAGGGTCTTCAAATAGGCCAGATAGACTTCTCCTCTTCGTTCTGCAAAGAAATCTAAAAGTAAGACTAGACTTGATTGGATAAACAGACCTAATCCAATTCCATTCAACAGCAAATTTTGCCTAAAACCATACATAAGGATAATTCCAACTATTATCAAAGTGATTTCAGTATACCTAAAAATTACAAAATTTCGCATCACGGCTTCCATCCTAGGGATCTCCTCTTGTTGAATCATTTCATTTTTTTCAGATAAGTAAGTCTCAACTCTAATAATATCCCTAGGGCTTCGATATATCAGTGTTACACCAACTATTATTTCTAAAAAAGAAACCAAAAGAAAGGGAATGGCAACCCCTTTTAGAAAAGGTGTTTTGAGAAAAAAAAGGAATAATAGGGCTAGGGCTATTCCTAAAATTCCCAACCCCAAAAACAAAAAGCTCTCTAACCTTTCACCAGTAAAATATTTGACAATTGGGTTCATACCTTACAATTTGAAAAACTTCTTATTCATTTTGAAAATAAATCCATATCCCAGTAACTTATTCAGTAGATTATACAGTTTGGCGTCTTTTCCTGCCATATATCTTAATTTTTTTGTTCCATCTGTTGCTGCCTCATAAATAACTTCAGTAACCACATTTGTTGATGAGGCATTCTTAATCATTTGAGGGAATACGGCCATTATTTTAGCTACAATATTTTGATAGGCACTCAACTTTTCATCATTATTAAAATCAAAAGAACGACCTGCAAAATCTGTGGCTATTGCGCCAGGCTCAATAATTTTAACTTTACCTCCAAATTCTTCCACTTCATATCTTAATGATTCTGAAATACCCTCCACGGCGAATTTTGTTCCGTGATATAATGAGCCCAAAGGGAAAGTCATTTTACCTCCCATGGAGGAAACGTTCATTACAATCCCCTTTTTGTTCTCTCTAAAATGCGGTAGAATAGCTCTAGTAACATCGAGAAGTCCAATAACATTGGTATTGAATTGACGTAAAATCTTCTCTCTTGGAAATGATTCTAATGGACCGTAGGCTCCATATCCAGCATTGTTGAGCAATACATCAATTCCACCAAATTTTTCAATCCCTTTGCTTATTGCTTGGCTAATTGATTCCAAATCCAAAACATCAAGTTTCGTCACAAACACATTCTCCAAACCAATCAATTCGGTTTCATTTTCAGGATTTCTCATAGTAGCTACAACATTCCAACCTTTTAGTTGAAAAAATTTTGCTGTTTCCTTTCCAATACCAGTGCTTGCGCCTGTAATAAAAATGGTTTGTCTCATGGTTGAATTATTTGTTTGAGTGACAAACATATTGTCCTAATTTTAAACCTACAACAGTAGAGTATAGTCTATAGTTGATATTTATTTTTCAACACACTATATTTGTGACATGTTAATAAACGAGCTGTCTAAAAAAACAGGCATTTCAATCCATACAATCCGTTTTTATGAAAAATCAGGGTTGATAGAGGGTAAACAAGACCCATCGGTGAAATCGAATAATTACTTTCATTATGATGAGGTAACGATGGAAAAACTTGAATTCATTAGCGATGCCAAATCGGTGGGGTTTACCATCAAAGAAATAGGTCAAATTATTGACGCTTGGTACAATAGAAAATACACCAAGAAAGAAAAACTTGAAATTCTTGATGACAAGTTGATTTCTTTGGAACAAAAGATGAAGGAAATCAAGGAAATGAAAAAACAGATACTACAGTTCAAGGATGACGTGGTAAATGACAGGTGTTAGAATTATGAAAGAAAAAGGGTCATACTATCGAAGTATAATCCTTTTCTTTTTTATTCCCTCACCTAACTGAACTTCAAACCTTATTTTGTCTGGTTCCTGTCAACAAAACCCATAAAAATAAAAAGGCAGCAATGCACAAAAAAGTCCAGCAATGCTGGACTTTTTTACTTTTTGTATCAAGGAAATTCTTAATGATCTAGCAGATCCACGAGTAGGCTTTCCCCTTCTTTGGTCACTTTTACCAAACCTTTTTGGGTCAAACCTTTGATCGAAACATCCCATTTTTTACCACTCAATCCAGTTTCTGTCTTCAATTCAGGCAAAGAAGCAGGATGCTTGGCTTTCAAGAGTTCGACGATGATTTTCTCCTCTTCTGTCAATTCCACAGCCTTCTTCTCTGGGCGCATTTGAGGAAAAAACAACACTTCTTGGATGGTCGAATTGTCGGTTAGCAACATGGTCAATCGGTCAATACCGATACCCAAACCAGAAGTAGGTGGCATCCCGTATTCCAGTGCACGGAGAAAATCCTCGTCCATGGCCATCGCCTCATCATCCCCTCTAGCAGCAAGTTTGAGTTGCTCCTCAAATCGCTCGCGCTGATCGATCGGGTCGTTGAGTTCCGAATAGGCATTTGCAATTTCTTTTCCATTGACAAAAAGTTCGAAGCGCTCCACAAGACCCGGCTTGCTGCGGTGCTTCTTTGCCAGAGGCGTCATCTCGATAGGATAATCCGTAATGTAGGTAGGCTGAATCAAGTTGGCTTCTACCTTGGCACCAAAGATCTCATCAATCAATTTTCCTTTGCCCATCGATGCATCCAACTCAATACCCAATTTGGCGCAGACATCGCGTAGCCCTTGTTCATCCAATTCGCTGACATCGATGCCTGCATATTCTTTGATGGAATCAAACATGGTCAATCGGCGGTAAGGACCTGCAAAATCAATCGTCTTCCCTCCTACCTTTACTGCAGTCACTCCATGAATGGTTTGGGTCACTTTTTCGAGCAACTCCTCCACCATTTCCATCATCCAGATGTAATCCTTGTAAGCTACGTAGATTTCCATGGAGGTAAACTCCGGATTATGGGTGCGATCCATTCCTTCGTTGCGGAACATTTTTCCAAACTCGTATACCCCATCAAATCCACCCACAATCAAGCGCTTGAGATACAATTCATTGGCTATCCTCAAGAATAAAGGCATATCCAAGGTATTGTGATGGGTAGTAAATGGCCTTGCTGCAGCCCCACCATGAACGGCTTGCAAGATGGGCGTTTCTACTTCTAACCATCCCTGCTCATCAAAATGCCTACGCATGGTAGAAATAATTTTAGCACGAGTAATAAAGGTTTTTTTCACCTCTGGATTTACCGTAAGATCCACATAACGCTGCCGGTAGCGCTGCTCAGGATCGGTAAACCCATCATATACAGTTCCATCCTCGTCTCTTTTTACAATTGGCAGCGGCTTCACTGCTTTGGACAATACAGTCAGATGGGTCACATGAAGAGAAATTTCTCCCGTCTGGGTGGTAAAAATATACCCCCTTACCCCTATAAAATCTCCTATGCCTAAAAGCTTTTTGAAAACCGTATTGTAGAATTCAGAACCAGCATCGGATTGGATATCGTCTCTACGAATGTAAAGTTGAAGTCTGCCTGTGGCATCCTGTAGTTCAGCAAAGGAAGCCGAACCCATGATTCTTCTACTCATTAGACGACCTGCAATAGAAATGTCCTTGTAGTCGGTCTTGTTATTTTCGTAGTTCTTATGGATATCTTCTGCCGTGGCATTGACAAAAAAAGACACTGCGGGATAAGGATTGATCCCTAACGCATAAAGTTCTTCCCTATCCTTTCTTCGCTCTTGTTCCTGTTCACTTAAAACATGCATGATTTCTGGTTGACAAGTGGTTTTATTTATTTTTTTTCAGACGATTCCTCCTAGCCATTTCCTTTCGCACCAACTCAAATTCTCGACTACTCTGTCCTGCAATGGATGAATTTTCTGCAGCTCTTCTAGACAGGTAAGGCATTACCTTCTCTACTGGTCCATAAGGTACATATTTTACCACCCTATAGCCTGCTTTTGATAAATTAAAAGAAATGGTATCACTCATGCCGTAAAGTTGGGAAAAATATACCCTATCGGTGGAGGGATCCATGCCTAGACTACTCATCCAAGAGGTAAGTTTTAAACAACTTTGTTCGTTGTGCGTGGCACATACCACATGCACTCCTTGCTCTACGCAATAGCGAATGGCCGCATCGTAATCTTTATCGGTTGCTTCTTTGCTCGGTTGAATTGGGTCTTGGTACCCCAAGGCTTTAGCTCTTGACCTCTCTTTTTCCATGTACGCTCCACGCACAGGCTTCGCTCCAAAAAGATACCCGCCTTCCACTGCTGCTTGATGGGCCTTTTTCAACCTCGCCAAAGAATCGTGCCGGTACATTTGGTAGGTATTGTAAACGACACACTTTTCCTTATTGTATTTCTCCATGGCCCTGTAAGCCAAGGAATCAATGATATCTTGAAACCAACTCTCTTCTGCATCAACTAAAATCTTCAATTCCAAATCATGCGCTGCCTTGCACAAGCGATCTACGCGGGCCTCCAATCGGGTAAATGCTGCCTCTTCCTCGGTAGTCAAGGTTTCCTTAGCTTGCATTTTTTCCATGATGCGGTAATCCCCAAGGCCAGTTACTTTAAATACCCCGAAGGGCATGTAGGAGGTTTTAGCTGATTCTACTAGGGTTTGGTAGATCTCTTCCGTGGTAGCGTCAAAACTCATTTCATCTCCCTTCCCTTCCACAGATAAGTCTAAGATGGACTGCACACCGTACTTGGAAAGGGATTTGCAAGCATGTATGCTATCCTGAATACTCTCCCCACCACAAAAATGACCAAACATGGTCTTTTTCATAATGCCTTTGATTGGCAGGTGAAGCTTAAAAGCCACGTTTGCTAAACTCATCCCTAGCTTGGAAAGAAAAGGAGAATTGAGGGTAGCAAACATCCAATACATCTTTCTCAAGGCCAAATTACTTTTGGAAGCAAAAGCCACTTCCAAGTTATCAAAAGAAATAGGGGGGGTGTCCTGCATGGGAAGCATTTAAGGCAACAAAGATATTAAAAAACTACTGTCCCTTTGGATTTGTTTACAGGATACTCGCTCAAAAAAGCAGTTTTCATCCTAGTAAAGCGAAGGTATCTTCCTTGTTTTATTTTTCTTTTGTACTAGAATTACGCTAAGGGATCTGCCTTCTTTCGGTAGTAAAAATTATTTTAAAATTGAGACCTCATTTTTGAATAATTATCTTTTATCAAATAAGCGATTTCATTTTTTGATGAATTGACAATAATTCCGTAAAAAATTATTTTGAATTTAACATAGCACCATGTACATTTACCACATGTTAATTTTCACCGCGCTTTATTTTAGCTTCTTTTACTTCTACTTTCGACAGCAAAATCGAATCGGCGCTGTGTATTGTCTAGCCAAAAACTAAAAAAAATAAACACAACAAAGCCCGATTCGAAAGATTCGGGCTTTTTTACGTTACACTTCCTTATGAAACCACACAAGCAAATTAAAGATTGGGGCCTAGGACTAAGCAACCCACTAATTATCGGAGGACCATGTTCTGCCGAAACCCCAGAACAAATCTCCCAAATTTGTTTAGAAATGAAAACAGATGGCTTGGTGCCTCAGGTTTTTAGAGCGGGAATCTGGAAACCCCGTACCCGACCTGGGTCTTTTGAAGGCGTGGGGGAAGTGGGCTTGACTTGGATGGAAATCGTGCGGAATGAACTCAACATTCCCATAACGGTGGAAGTAGGAAATGCTGCACACGTAGAAATGGCATTAAAGCACCAAATCGAAATACTCTGGATAGGAGCGCGCACCACGGTAAACCCATTTGCAGTTCAAGAAATCGCAGAAGCTCTTCGAGGTGTGGATATCCCTGTGATGATCAAAAACCCCATGAATCCCGATCTTGAACTTTGGATGGGAGCCTTAGAACGTATGTATGCCGTAGGTGTAACCAAACTAGCGGCCATCCACCGCGGTTTTTCAGATGCGTACGATAAGCGCTACCGCAACAAGCCGAATTGGTCTATGCCCATTCATCTAAAAAGAGAGTGGACGGGGATGGAAGTAATCAATGACCCCTCCCATATCGTAGGTAGAAGAGATGGCCTTCTCGAAGTCGCACAGAGAGCCATGAATTTTGGATTGGATGGATTGATGATTGAAACGCATCACGATCCAGACAAGGCTTGGTCAGACGCCAAACAGCAGGTGACTCCAAGGCGCTTAAAAGAAATGATCGATTCTATTGATTTTAAGCAAGCGCTTGAAAACATGAAGCCAGATGAAAAATTGCAGGATCTTCGTAGGGCAGTAGATCACTTGGACGATCAGCTATTAGATATTTTGCAAGAAAGATTTGCTGTAATAGATCAAATAGGTGCGCACAAGAGAGAACATCACTTGACCGTATTCCAATCGGACCGATGGAAAGAAGTGATGGACTCGCGCACAGAAAAGGGGGTTAAAAAGCAGCTGAGTGAAAAATTTATGAAAGAATTATTGTACTGCATCCATGAGGAGTCGGTAAAACGTCAAGAAAAACAACTGAGAGAAGTAGAGTCCTTACCAAAATAATTTCTCCTTTTCCGTAACTATTTCTTTATCCCTCAGCCCTTGGAACCCGTAATTTTCACCGAAGATCTGCCTAAAACCTTTACCGAGGTTCTGCAATCTCTATCCTACTCTAGAATGGTGATTTTAACTGATTCCAACACCAAAACCCATTGCCTTCCCCTCCTAGATAACCTCTTACCTAAAGACGTCATCCAGATAGAAATTTCACCAGGAGAGGAACACAAGACCTTAGATACCTGCAGTCTGATTTGGAAAAAAATGACTGAAGAGGCCCTGGATCGAAAATCCCTATGTATCAATTTGGGAGGAGGCGTCATAGGCGATATGGGAGGCTTTTGTGCAAGCCTGTACAAGCGAGGGATTCCCTTTGTTAGTGTCCCCACTACCCTTCTGGCACAAGTAGATGCAAGCGTCGGAGGTAAAGTGGGAATTGATTTTTTAGGTTTTAAAAACCAGCTAGGTGCATTTAATCCCCCCGAATGGGTGATTATCGCCCCTCAACTGCTCAGGACTTTGCCTCATCGAGAACTTCGCTCAGGATATGCAGAGGTTTTGAAGCATGGGCTCATTCGAGATGCTGCCTACTTTAGGTCCTTAAAAACCGATAACTGGGAATCTCAAGACTGGTGCAAGCTAATCCCGCATTCCGTATCCATTAAAAAAGCAGTAGTAGAAGTGGACCCTAAGGAATTGGGGCTGAGAAAAATTTTGAATTTTGGACACAGCATTGGACATGCCGTGGAGTCCTATTTTCTTGAAAGCACCTCCCCCCTACTACATGGGGAGGCGATTGCCTTGGGTATGATAGCAGAGGCATTTTTATCTTTTGAAAAAATTGGTTTTAGTTACGAGGAGTTTACCGAAGTAAGCGAAAAGCTTCTTCGAATTTTTGGAAAAATAAACCTTTCTGAAGCAGCGATAGATTCCATCTCTATCCTTTGTAATCAGGATAAGAAAAATGAGGACAATACCCTTCTATTTTCTCTTTTACCCAAAATTGGAGACTGCACCTACAATGTCCCCGTACGTACAGAGGAAATAAAGCGGGCCTTACAGTATTACCATGATCTTCCCCTTGCCTAACTCTTGAAGTATTTCCCCATGCAACTCCTTAGGCTTAAGCAAAAAAGTGATTTTGGTTTCCATAGTGTACCTCTTCCTTCTTCAAAAAGTGAGTCCAATCGCGCATTGGTTATTGATGCGCTTACTCAAGGAAAAAATACCTTGAGCAATCTCGCCGAAGCGAGGGACACCCAAACCATGATTCGCTTGCTTGACAAAAACCCAGCAGTTTTTGATGTGCTAGACGCGGGAACGACCATGAGATTTTTGACCGCCTATGTGGCAGTCACCAACCAAAAAAAGGTGATGACCGGAACGCCTCGCATGTGTGAACGTCCCATCGCTATTTTGGTAGAAGCGTTGAGAACGCTTGGTGCAGACATTCATTACCTGGGTGCAGAGGGTTTTCCACCCCTAGCCGTTCAGGGGCTGCCTAAGCAAATCACAGATAGGGTAAAAATTAGAGGGGACGTTTCCAGCCAATACATTTCTGCGCTTTTAATGATAGCCCCGATTTTACCGCAAGGGCTACAGCTCCAACTGGAAGGAAAAATAGGCAGCCGCACCTACATCGAAATGACCCTCCAATTGATGGAACAATTTGGGATCCATTATACCTGGATTGGAGATACCATTTCCGTACCCCATCAATCCTACCTCCCAGCAGAGTTTGCTGTGGAAAGTGATTGGTCAGGGGCTAGCTATTGGTTTAGCTTACTGGCCTGCGCCGACTCAGGTTCCTTTTTCCTCAAAGGATTGAAAGAGAAAAGTCTACAAGGAGATGCGGCTATCGTCAGCATCATGGGAAAATTGGGAATTCAAAGTACCTACCAGGAAGGAGGCCTACGCTTAGACAAAATAGCTGTGTCAGGATTACAAGAATGGGACTTTACTCCTTGTCCGGATTTGGCACAAACCGTGGCGGTGAGCTGTGCTATTTTAGGTCAGCGCGCAGTATTTACTGGATTGGAAAGCCTGCGAATCAAAGAAACAGACCGAATCTTTGCCCTGCAGCAGGAACTGGCAAAATTCAATGCTTCCTTGAAAGAAATCTCCTCTACTTCTTTTCAACTTATTCCTTCAGTGACTATGCCTAGATCCGTACGGATAGATACCTATGAGGATCATCGTATGGCAATGGCATTTATGCCTTTGGTCACCAAAACTGAGGTAAGTATAGCCCATCCTGAAGTAGTAGATAAATCCTATCCTAGCTTTTGGAAGCAAGTGGCAGAGGTGGGAATTGAAATGGATTCTTTAGCATACTCCAAGCCATGAACATCGCTATTCAAGGAATTCCAGGTTCATTTCATCACCAAGTAGCCTTGCAATGCTATGGAAATGAGGAGGTTATTTTGCCTTTTTCTACCTTCGAGGAAGTTGCCAAGGCAGTAGCTACGGGCGCTGCTGACGTGGGCATCATGGCTATTGAGAATTCTATAGCGGGAGCCATTTTGCCCAATTATGAACTTTTAGACCGCTACCAACTTCAAATTTTTGAGGAGTATTACTTGCCCATAGCACATCATTTGTTGGCATGTCCAGGACAAAAATTGGCGGATATCCTAGAAGTACGCTCTCACCCCATGGCCTTGCTGCAATGCAAGGCTTATTTAGCCTCCTATCCTCAGTTGCAGTTGAAAGAAGATGTAGATACCGCTTCAGTTGCCAAAAAAATTGCAGAAGAAAAATTGATGGGGGTGGCCGCAATTGCAAGCGACATTGCTGCCTCTATTTATGGCTTGGAAATTTTGGCTTCTCAAATACAAACGGTTCAAAGAAATTTTACTCGATTCATTTTGCTTTCTAAAAATCCTGGCAGCCAAAAAAATATCGCCAATAAAGTTTCCTTCAAAATTACAATTCGAAATGAGGCGGGGGGATTGGCCAAATTGCTGACTATGCTGTACGAAAAGAATTTAAATCTGAGTAAAATTCAATCTATTCCTGTAATGGATAAGCCTTGGGATTACGCATTTTTTATCGACGCAGAATTTTCAAACTATGCTTCCTACCAAGAAGCTGCTCGTAGCATGCAGCGGGATTTTGGTGAATTAAAAATTTTTGGAGAATACAGCAGTAGAAAAGAATGAAGGGATTTGCTTCAAGAATTAACCAGGTAGAAGAGTATTACTTTTCTGCCAAACTCAGAGAGGTGCAGCAACTGATTTCTGAGGGAAAGCCTGTGATCAATCTTGGCATAGGTTCACCCGATCTACCCCCTGATCCTAAGGTAAGAGAGGCTCTGGCTCAGACTGCCCTCTTGGAACACACCCATGGATATCAAAACTACCAGGGAATTCCTGCCTTAAGGGAGGCTATGGCCAAATTCTACTCAAAAAAATATCAAGTCACCCTCCATCCCCACCAAGAAATACTCCCTTTGATGGGATCCAAAGAGGGAATATTTCACTTGAGCATGGCTTTTTTAAATCCAGGAGATCAAGTACTTGTACCCAATCCCGGATATCCTACTTACCAAGCGGTAACGCGCCTACTCTCTGCAGAAGCTATTCCATATACCTTGGATTTGACCAGAAAGGGAAGGCCAAATTTGGAAGCCCTAGAGGACTTGGATTTGAGTAAAGTCAAAATCATGTGGATCAATTATCCACACATGCCCACGGGAGCCCCTGGATCCTATGAAATCCTTAAGGAGCTAGTAGATTTTGCGAAGAAATACCAGATTTTGTTGCTACACGATAATCCCTATAGCCATATATTACATTCCAAAGCCTACAGCATTCTCTCCATCCCTGGAGCAAAAGAAGTGGCTATGGAACTTAATTCTTTAAGTAAAACTTTTCACCTCCCCGGCTGGAGATTGGGCATGCTTTGTGGAAGTGCAGAGCGAATTCAGGGCGTACTCAAAGTCAAATCCAATATGGACTCAGGGATGTTTTTAGGCCTTCAGCATGGAGCCATTGCCGCCCTTTCTTTAGGTGATCATTGGTTTGAAAGCCAAGAAATTCATTACAAAAGAAGAAGACATCTGGTCTGGGAAATGGCCGAACAACTGGGCTTACGTTTCGATACCTCAGCTTCCGGATTGTTTGTATGGGCAAAGCTCCCTAAGCAAGTCACTTCCAGCGATTTGGTTGATCGATTGCTCTACGAAAAAAATATATTTATTACCCCGGGATCCATCTTTGGTACAGAAGGAGAAGGGTACGTTCGGATTTCCTTGTGTGTATCTGAAGATAAACTTCAAGAGGCCATTAATCGCATCTCAGATTTTACATTATGAAAAAAATTCATCTCGTTGGACTAGGCCTTTTGGGTGGATCCCTAGGGCTTGCTGCTCGCCAAAAGTTTCCAGATCTTCTTGTGACAGGTCAGGACAGCAATCCTTCACACCTCCAAGAAGCCTTAAGCCTAGGTATTATTCAAGAAGCAAAAAATATTCCTGACTCGGATACGGATTTGGTTGTTTTGGCTACTCCAGCAGATAGCTTGGGACCGCTGTTGCTCGAAATGCTTTCGCAAATTGGTCCATCTACTCTTGTGATTGATTTGGGATCCACCAAGGCCAAATTATGTGCATTGGTAGCTTCTCATCCCAAAAGAGGGCAATATTTAGCTGGACATCCTATAGCAGGTACAGAATATTCAGGCCCAAAAGCGGCCTTGGCAGAACTTTTTGATAGAAAGGTTATGATTCTCTGCGAGCTGGAGAAAACAGACCTCTTCCTGAAAGAAAAAGCCTATACCTTGTTTGATGCCTTAAATCTTAAACTCCGTTTTATGGATCCTGAGGAGCACGACCGGCATTTGGCTTTTGTCTCCCATCTGTCCCACCTTTCCTCCTTTATGTTAGGAAGAACAGTGCTTCAAAAAATGGAAGACGAAAAACATATTTTTGATATGGCCGGATCTGGATTTTCTTCTACCGTACGATTGGCCAAATCCAGTCCAGCCATGTGGGCGCCCATCTTTATTGAAAACAAAGAAAATGTATTGAGTGCACTCGATGGGTACATTGCCAACCTGAGTGCATTTAGATCGAAAATTGCCAATGAGGACACTCGTGCACTCCTGGAGGAAATGGGAGAAATCAACGCGATAAAAGGAATTTTAGATTTTGGGAAATAAATACCTTTCATTCCCTAATTTTATTTTCATCCTCCCTTTCGAAGAAAAGAGTAGCGAAAAGTTCCATCCTTCACTTGAATTATCTTATGAAAAAAATTCTATTCTTTTTCGCCTATCTAGTTTTTCAAGTTACCCACGGCCAGGAAAGCTGGACATCAGTAAGCTATCAAGGTGAGCCTATCCCTCGTCACGAAAGTTCCTTCGTCGCCTGTGGAGGCAAACTCTATGCACTTGGAGGCAGGGGCAATCGACCCGTGGAAGAATTTGATCCGAATACTTCTACTTGGACCAAGCTAGCGGATGCGCCCATGGAAATCCACCATTTCCAAGCCATTGCTTACAAGGAGGAAATCTGGGTCGTAGGAGCATTGACGGGAACTTACCCTCACGAAACCCCAATTCCTACTATTCTAATTTTCAATCCCAATACCCGTACCTGGAGAGAGGGACCTGCCCTACCAGCCAATCGGCTGCGAGGATCGGCAGGTGTGGTCGTCAGAAACGACAAGATCTACGTGGTCTGCGGGATACAAGATGGACACTACGACGGATTTGTTCGCTGGTTTGATGAATTGGACCCCAACACGGGAACATGGAAAACCTTACCCAGTGCTCCAAGGGCTAGAGATCATGTGAGCGCAGCCCTAGTGGAAGACAAACTTTACCTCGCTGGAGGCCGCACTTCCTATGCTAAAATTGGAAAAGTACTGGAATTAACCAATAAAGAGGTTGACGTGTTTGATTTTGTCACCCAGAGGTGGTCTACCCTCGAAACCGAATTGCCTACACTTAGAGCAGGAAATTCGAATTTAGGCATTGGGCCTTACCTCGTCGTATTGAATGGGGAAAGCAGCAGCCAAACTCCCGCCCACGCGGAAGTAGAGGTGCTACACACCCGTACAGGTACTTGGTCTACCCTTCCTTCACTACTTCAAGGACGTCACGGCACTGGGGCGGCATTTTTACAAGGTAAAATTTGGGTATATGCAGGTTCGGGCAACCGAGGTGGGGGACCCGAACTCAATACCATGGAAGTATTGGAATGGAAAAACCCAAAGTGAAGCCTTACTAGAATTTCTTTTCCCTATCTTGAGACTATGGTCTCAAAAAATCCAGAGAGGTGAATTCAAAGACTCCTACCCCGATAGAAGAAAAACTCCCACGAAATTTAGGTCTTTGGGGAATTTGGATGCTCGTTGTCAATGGACTGATTGGAGCAGGGATTTTTGGACTTCCCAGTGGAGCGGCAGCTTTAGCAGGAGAATACAGCGTATTGGTTTATGCTTTCTGTGCACTCCTGATTTTACCCGTCATTTTGTGTTTTGCCGAACTTGGAAGCTATTTCCGAGGTACGGGTGGCCCTATTCGTTACGGAACCCTAGCATTTGGATCCTTTATTGGTTTTCAAGGGGGCTGGCTGTATTATTTAGCCAGATTAATTTCCTTCTCTGCCAATACAGTTTTATTAACCGATTCCATAGCTTATTTTATTCCTGGAGCAGGTGAAGGGCTAGGTAGAACAATTTCTCTTGGGATCATTTGCCTTGGTTTGGGAGGAATCAATGTCCTGGGTTCTGTAGAATCCATTCGATCCATGACCCTATTCACGCTGATCAAATTCACGGTACTACTGCTCTTGCCCTTGGGAGGTTTTATCATCTTGGGTTCAGAGGTACTGCCTACCTTTAGCTCTCCTATTCCCCCACAGGAAGATTTGGGAGCGGCTGCATTACTCTTGATTTATGCCTTTGTTGGGTTTGAAGGTGCTGTAGTGCCTGCCGGGGAAGCAAAAAAACCCGAAAGGGACATGCCCTTGGGATTGCTTTTAGGATTGGGGGTAGTAGCGCTGGTTTACATGCTTATTCAATTGGTCTCCCAAGCTGCAATTCCCGAGATTGGCCAGTCCAAAACTCCTCTCCTGGACGTATCAAATGTGCTTTTTGGTGTTCCTGGGGCGCTTATCCTCATGGTAGGTGTAACAGCCTCCGTTATTGCCAATCTGATCAGTTCCATGTTTTCGGCCACGCGCGTGACCTATGCCCTTGCTTTAGAAAAAGCCTTACCAGGATGGTTTGGGGAGGTTCATCCCCGATTTTTAACTCCTGCTAATTCCGTTATATTTTTTGGTTTAGCAGCTTTTCTGCTCTCCTTTTTTGGATCCTTCACCGCTTTGGCAGCGATGACGGTGCTCTCAAGACTTTTTCTTTACATCATGAGTTGTGCGGCTATACCAAGACTTAGATCTCAATTTCAGGAAAAAGGAAGATTTATTTTGAAAGGTGGATACCTAATTCCCATGTTAGGAATCTTAGCTTGCCTCTGGCTTATGAC
>JAJTDZ010000058.1 GCA_021298245.1 Algoriphagus sp.
TTTTTTGGGTCAAATCCGTGCCGATGAAAAGCCAGAAGGAAAAGTGATCGCCATCGAGTACACCTGCTACGAAGAAATGGCCCTAGAAAAGGCCTTTGAAATTCGGGAAGACATCTTTGCGAAGTACCCCTTGACTTGCATGCACATCTACCACAGTCTTGGAGAAATTAAAGTGGGAGAGATTTGCCTGTTCGTCTTTACCTCCTCCAAACACCGGAAAGCAGCCATGCAGGCCTGCGAGGAATTGGTGGAGCGAATTAAAGCAGAACTGCCCATCTGGGGAAAAGAAATTCTGGATTCTTCGGCCACCCAATGGAAAGTGAATACCTGATTGGGATTTATTGCCCCCGTAAAAAAGCCTTGAATTCTTCGGTGTTGAAATTGCTCATCCCTTGCTGGTAAAAGACGATTTTTCCTTCCTTGTTTACTACTAAGGTGGTGGGGATGGACTCGCTTTGCAAACTCTCGTTTAAGCCATGACTGGCATGCATCACAGGAAAGGTCCAACTTTTCCCTTCCATAAACTCTTGACTTTTCTGCTTGTTTTCATCTAGTCCAATCATCAAAAATTCGAGGTCTGGGGTATCCTTCACCGCATCGTAGAGATCGGAAATGTGGGGCATCTCTGCCCTGCAAGGGCCACACCAAGAAGCCCAAAGGTTGATAAATAAGGTTTTACCCCGATAGTCTTCAAGATAAATGGTATTCCCTTTAAAATCGGTAAACTGTCCGCGGTAGTCAAATTGTTGGTCGGCGAGGTGGGGCACCTCGATGCTGGGTTTCATCAAACCTGTGGCCAGCAATACCGATTGCAAAGCCCCTTGGATGATGGGCAAGAGACCAGAAAAATACAAGAAGGCACCAAGGCCCAAGAGTATTCCCCAGCTAGTAAGTTCTTTTTTCCAGGACATGGGGTATAGCGGTGATTAATAGCACAAAGTTCAAACAATAGCGAATAGAAAACCTCATTTTATCCCCTTTTTTATTTTTGAACCTAACTATTGACACTAATTGTCAATTTATTTTGTTTATTTTATGCACAATATAATGTTTATAAAAATAACATGTGTAATTTAGCATCATCAACGAGATAAGTTATGGAACAAACAGAAAGCATTCGCATCTTGACCAAGACCCTTTCCTCTGGCAATTGTCAAGTTACCTTTTTCATTGAAAGCGAGGAGCAACCCCAATACGGATATTTGTTGTTGCAGGAGAAAAAGTCGGTTTCCGAGATTTTGGAAGAAATTAAACAAAGGGTGGCACAGCGAAAGAAAGACCTCGTGTTTGCCAATCCTTTTTTGTCCATTGTACCTAGAAAAGATGATTATTCCTTTTACCTTTTTTCAGCATGAACGCTTTAGCCGCTAACCTCAGATTTTTGAGGAAACTACGCAACATTACCCAGACAGAACTCGCAGAGCAACTGGAAGTGCAAAGGACCATGATTTCGGCCTATGAAGACGGGAGATCGGAACCTAAATTATCCACCTTACTTACCCTGTGCAAAATTTTGGATGTAGGCTTGGAAGAGCTATTGACCCACGATATGGAAAGCAAGGGAAGATTGGCCTTGCAACCCAGAAAGCTGCAGGTATTGACCATTGCCACCGACGATGCCGACAATGAAAACATTACTCTTGTGGGGCAGAAGGCTTCTGCCGGTTACTTGAATGGATTTTCGGATCCCCAGTTTATGGAAACCTTACCTCAATTCCATCTCCCTACGCTTTCCAGACAAGCGACTTACCGGGCCTTTGAATTGGCAGGTGATTCCATGCTTCCCTTGATTTCAGGCACTATTGTCATTGGCTCCTACGTGGATCAATTGCAACAGATAAAAAGTGGGAAAACCTATGTTTTGGTGACCCAATCTGAGGGAGTGGTCTACAAGCGCGTCTTCAATTACCTGGCGGATAATGGGAAGTTGTATTTGGTATCTGACAACGAAACCTACAAGCCTTTTGAGGTACGGGGGGAAGATGTTTTGGAAGTTTGGGAAGCCAAAGCATTTATCAGCACAGATTTTCCAAATCCTGGGGATAAGAAAAAGCCACTCAGTTTGGATGATTTAGGAGAAATGATTCGGGATATTCACGCCGACCTGAAGCGGATTAACACTTGAATTACCTGGATTTCTGCTCAAAAAATAGGGATAGTGTACCCGCTCTGTTTATCCTAGAAGAAGCGATCAAAGGTGCTTTTTATTTTTTGAACCGCATCAAAGGAGGGATGGCTGTTGGTGATTCCTTTTCCTAAGGCAAACCAATACCCATCTCCACAATCCAAGTAGGCACCGGGTTGCTTCCCTGGGGATGTACTTGCCTTACTGTAATCGTAGTCAGGGGTAAATACCAGTTTCATGAGCCGAGTGGCTTCTTCCCAAGGCCAGGTTTGACTTACTCCCTGAACAGTCACACGTACGGAGCGTGTGGCAAAATACAAGGTAAGTACACATTCCCTAGTCTGAGATGCCTCCACTTTTTGGTAACGAAGGGTTAGGGGAGCCTCTTTCTTACTGGTTTCGTAAATGGCCTGGATAATTTCCTGGGCCAAAAGCAACCAGTCTTCTTGATTCGAAGGGGTCTTAATATCCTCTTTTGCCTGTTTTGGAAGAAAGGAAAGGACAATCCCGCCCTCTTCCAAAGGCTTATTGCTCCAGCGGGTCTCTGCTAGGAGACCTTGAAGGGCTTGGGTCCAAGAGGAATCTATTTTCCCTGCAAATCGATAGTCGTCGTGAAGACTAAATCCCTCGTCTAAAAGTTCCTCCTCGCTAAGTCCCTCCCGATCGGTGTAGTGCAAATCGAGCTTGGTATCCAAATCACCTTTGGACCAGTCCAGGGAAAGTTGAAATACATGACTGAAGGGTGGAGGCAAGATGCCGGTATCGTAGGCAAGGAGGATGCCTTGTATCCCTGTAGGTAAACTCATGGATGATGCTTTCTGCAAAAGTATGGCTTTTTGCCCAATTAAGTGCTTATTTTACGCTTTCATTCCCAAGCTATGGACGCATTACTCGATCGTATCAGTCAAGAAATCTACCAAAATTCCTATGCGGTGGTAGATGATTTTGTTGACGAATCCTTTCGGCAGGCCTTATTGAGAGAACAAACTGATTTATTGAATCAAGGTCAATTTAAAAAGGCAGCTGTGGGAAAAGGGGACCAAAAGCAAGTACGAGCCGAAATCCGAAGTGATGAGGTGCTTTGGATGGATCCCAGCGCATTGAGCCCCCTTCAAGCGACTTTTTGGGAGAAAATAGCGGAACTGCAGCAGGTGCTCAATCGTCGCTGTTTCCTGGGTTTAAAGTCTTTTGAGGGTCACTTTGCGCGATATCCTATTGGATCTTTCTACAAGCGTCACCTGGACCAGTTTCATGCCGTCCCGCATCGCATCGTCACGGTGATTTTGTACCTCAACGAATCCTGGACCGAAGCGGATGGGGGTCAATTGCGCATGTATTTTCCTCAGGAAGATGGGAGCGAAAGCATAGAAGATGTGTTGCCCCTCGGAGGTCGGCTGGTCGTATTTTTAAGCGAGGAGATACCACATGAGGTATTGCCTACACTAAAAGAACGGATTTCCATCACAGGCTGGCTGCGAAATATAGACTAGCGCAGGCTGACTTCTAAGGAAACAGCAGTTTTGCCCAAAACAAAAGCGGCTTTCTCGAAAGAAGGAGGGCTGAAATACACCTTGGGATTGTTGGAAAATCCAAACTTTTCGGTGGGATACCCCACCGCATTGGTGCTCAACTTGCCATTATTGTCTTGGTCGTGTATGACAGCCACTGCATAAGTTCCGGCTGGAAGATCTTTTAGGCTGAAATTGGCTTTTCCTCCCTTTGGAGTTAGGGAAATACTTCGAACAGCTTGTTTGACCTGATCTGGAAATCCGGCAGGCTTAGAAAACACCAAAATCCGAATGCTTCCTGTATCACTGCTCGCTCCACTGATGAAAACCTGCAAGGAGGTGGGGGAACTTTGCCCCATAGTTGCTAAGGTAAAGAAAAGGCTAACTAGGAGATAGAGGTATTTCATGAGGAAGCGGCTGTAATGTGACGATTGATCTTTCCAGTTGGGGTATACGCAAAAGCGGCTTTAAAGTAGATCTTTTTGGGAACTTCGTACTTTCCCAAGATTTGCTCAAGCCCTGCTTCGAGTGCAAGTCGCTTCTTCTCTTCCCCTGTTCCTTCCACGTACAATACCAATCGCTCTCCCAAACGGGGGTCCTTCTCCCCAAACAAAAAATAAGCGCGGCCTGCATAAATTTCATCCAGTAGGGGAGCAATTCGTTGTTCCAATTGTTCGGGAAAAAGTTTTATTCCTCCAGAATTCACCACAAAATCAGCTCTTCCTAACCAAGCAAATGAATTTTTTGACCGAAGTTCAACTCTATCCTTCGTTTGAATTTTTGCAGACCCACTCATCGGCGATTGGATCCACAGGCAATCTTGTTTATTGGTCCCGATATCTACTCCCGGCAGGGCTTGGTATACCAATTCACCTGCTCCGATGGGGGCCAAAGCAATGTGAGAGACGGTTTCAGTCATCCCAAAGGATTGCCAGGCTTGAATTCCAAATTGAAGCAGCTCCTGATGGATTTTAGGGGGTAAGGCAGCCCCCCCGATCAGTACCTGCGGGATGGCCTGGAGTAGCTTTCTGCTCTTTTCATCGGCCAAACAAGCTTGCACCTGCAAGGGAACTAGCGCAAGCAGGTCATATTTCTCCTCTAGTCCTAGGAGAGGGTTTGCACTTGGCTCCACCAAAGTGATGGGGCAATCCCAAACCATCGCGCGTACCAGCATCATTTTCCCTGCGATATAGCCTGGATTAAGGCAACACAACAGTTGCCAACTGGTATCTGACCCAAAAAAAGCCCCCGTCGCAAGGGCACTGGCTTCCAGTTGCGCTCGGGTGAGGATCTGCAATTTCGGTGTTCCGGTAGATCCTGAAGTCTGTTGGGTGAATGTTTCTCGTCCTGCCAACCAGTCTCTGCAGAATGCAAAGGCCTCCTGGGCAAAATCGGGAAGTAGGTCCCAATCCTCCAGCAGGGGAAGGCTTTTGCTTAAACTATAGGATTGGTAGCGAAGTTGAAACATAAACCATATAGATGATAGAAAGACCTTCACTCACACAACAAGTTTGAATTGGGAAGGTTAACTTGCACAAAAATGGGACTTTTAAACCAAATGATCATGATCAACTGGATTACAGCCAAGGAATACGAAGACATCACCTACAAAAAGTGCAATGGAGTAGCGCGAATTGCGTTCAATCGCCCTGAAGTACGGAATGCATTTCGTCCCAAAACTACAGCAGAGCTATACGATGCCTTTTACGATGCACAGGAGGATACTTCCATTGGAGTCATCTTGCTTTCCGGGGAGGGCCCATCCCCCAAGGATGGGAAATGGGCGTTTTGCTCTGGAGGAGACCAGCGTGCGAGAGGGCACCAGGGCTACGTTGGTGAGGATGGATACCATCGATTGAATATTTTGGAAGTACAGCGCCTGATCCGTTTTATGCCCAAGGTAGTGATTGCCGTGGTGCCCGGATGGGCGGTAGGAGGAGGGCATAGCCTACATGTGGTCTGTGATCTTACCCTTGCCAGTGCAGAACATGCCATTTTTAAACAAACCGACGCAGATGTAACCAGTTTTGATGGGGGCTACGGTTCCGCCTACCTGGCCAAGATGGTAGGTCAGAAAAAGGCCCGTGAAATTTTCTTCCTAGGAAGAAATTACTCCGCTCAGGAAGCCTTCGATATGGGCATGGTCAATGCGGTCATTTCGCATGCACAACTGGAAGATACGGCCTACGAATGGGCCCAAGAAATTCTCGCCAAATCCCCTACCTCTATCAAAATGCTCAAGTTTGCCATGAACTTGACCGACGACGGAATGGTAGGCCAACAGGTCTTTGCAGGAGAAGCTACCCGTCTGGCTTACATGACCGAAGAAGCTAAGGAAGGGCGTGATGCTTTTCTTGAAAAGAGAAAACCTAACTTTAAGAAAATCAAATGGATACCTTAATTTAGGTAAAGTAAAAAATGAGCCTGATTTGATAAGATCAGGCTCATTTTTTTATGGTGTTTATTTACATTTATCCCCATGTTCGGCATACATCTACTACATCTTGCCCCATCGGGGTAATAGGTTAATAGTAAGGGTATCATGAATGGGATTAAAGCTCCAGTGGAGCGACATTAAAAATGATTTCTATTTCGCTCCTCCGGAGCTCTTCCAAAATGTTTTTTAGGTTTTCTATTAACAAAATGCTCCTCTGGAGCATAATTCAAAAATCCATTTCCTATTTTAAATTTATCATCCCCTCTTCTCCCTCACCCAAAATTCTTTCTGAGGATATACTCTACGCTTCGAGCTGCCAAGCGTGCCGTAGCCTGATCTTGGTCGTAAGCTGGATTGAGTTCCACCACATCCAGGGAGATTAGCTTTTTGCTTTTGGCTACCAGATCAAATACTTTGAAGGCTACTTCTGGGTCAAATCCCATGGGGGATGGTGCCGATACTCCTGGGGCATAAGCAGAGGAAAATCCATCCATATCCACGCTGAGATAGATGGCATGAACCTGATCTAGAAACCACAGGATTTGTTCCTCTATATATTCCCAATGCTGTAGACGAAAATCTTCCATTACCAAATACTTGCTTTGGAAATTTTCAGCAGCTTGAAAAAGAGATTTAGGATTAGCTGCCCGTTGAATTCCTAGGGCCAGGTAACGGAAGTCTTTGGGAAAGCTTGTAGCCAATTGGTAGAAGGGAGAGCCGGAATGCCCTTTTTCCTCTACCAAAGGACGCAAGTCAAAATGCGCGTCCATATTGAGAATCCCGAGTTTTTTTTCATTTTCCTGACAATGCCGAATTACTGCTCTTCCATGGGCTTGGGCCAAATCATGGCCTCCACCCAGCCATACTGGAAAGTGATTGCTCCTTAGGAGTTGGGTGGTGAGTTCTTCTATAACCTGATGAGAGGATTCCATGTCTCCATCCCAAGTAAAAATATCCCCATAATCCAATACAGGTAGATTTTCTGGGAGATGAAGGGCTAGGGCTCCCAAACATTTCCGAATGGCAGCAGGGCCTTCCCCGGTACCCAGTCTCCCTTGGTTTCTTCGGACCCCTTCTTCTCCAGAATAACCCATCATGCCCACCTTCACGGAGGAACTGGAGTCAAAAGCCAAATTGGGTAGGGTACGTACGGCTTGGTGCCAGTACTCCACTTGCTTAGATTTTCTTCCTGACCACTGAGAGGGGGAAGGATTCTGATGTAGATTCATGTGTTTACTCTAGGATAGGTTTGTTGCTACAAACCTAAGGAATTTCTCAAATTCTCCTACCGTGAAGTCTTTCCTTCCCGTGATGTTTACCGACTTAGGGTTTGATTTGCTCTTTCGCTACAAGCGCTAAAAGTTTCTCTTCCACCACATGTGGAAGGGTTACTTGCAACAGAGGGCTGCGGTCCATTTCACGCTGTATGGCTTCGATAGATCCCGAATTCCGAGCCCAGGCCCGTCTAGCGATGCCATTGTTCACATCAAAGAAGAGCATGGATTGGAGGCGCTGCGCTGCGGCAGCTGTGCCATCGAGCACAAGACCAAAGCCTCCGTTGATGACTTCTCCCCAGCCAACTCCGCCTCCGTTGTGAATGGATACCCAGGTAGCACCTCGGAAACTGTCTCCAATCACGTTGTGAATGGCCATGTCAGCCGTAAACCGACTTCCATCGTAGATGTTGCTCGTTTCCCGGTAGGGGGAATCTGTTCCACTTACGTCGTGGTGATCCCGACCCAATACTACTGGGGCAGAAATCCTTCCTGCAGCAATGGCCTCATTGAAGGCGGCGGCAATCCTGGCTCTTCCTTCTGCATCGGCATAAAGGATACGGGCTTGGGAACCCACCACCAGGCGATTCTTTTCCGCTTCGGCTATCCAGGTGATATTGTCCTGAAGCTGCTGCACAATGCTGTCAGGGGCGTTAGGCAACAAACTTTTCAGTACCTGAGCAGCAATCAAGTCGGTGGTACGCAAGTCAGCGGCAGATCCGGAGGTGCATACCCAGCGAAAGGGGCCAAATCCATAGTCAAAGCACATCGGACCTAAAATATCCTGCACGTAACTCGGGTAGCGAAAATCGATTCCATTGCTAGCCATGACTTCGGCACCTGCACGGGAGGCTTCCAATAGGAAAGCATTGCCATAGTCGAAGAAATAAGTACCTCTTTGCACATGGCGGTGGATGGAGGCCGCCTGCCGACGCAGAGATTCCTGCACGTTTAGTTTGAAGGTTTCAGGATCTTCTACCATGAGACGGTTGGATTCTTCAAAGGACAGTCCCACCGGATAGTATCCTCCTGCCCAAGGGTTATGTAAGGAGGTTTGATCCGAACCCAGTTCTACTAGGATATCTTCCTGATCCAATCGCTCCCAAACGTCCACCACATTGCCCAGGTAGGCGATGGAAACTACCTCTTGGGCTGATTTAGCCTGTTTTACGCGCACCACGAGGAGATCTAGGTCTGAAATGAGTTCGTCTACCCATCCTTGTTCGTGTCGCTTCTGAGCCGCCGCAGGGTTGATTTCAGCGCAGAGGGTAACGCAACCTGCAATATTCCCTGCTTTGGGTTGTGCTCCGCTCATTCCGCCCAGGCCAGCAGTGAGGAACAGTTTGCCTTTGGGAGCGATTCCCGTTCCCAACTTCTTTCGAAAGGCATTCATGACGGTGATGGTGGTCCCGTGAACGATTCCCTGGGGCCCTATGTACATGAAAGATCCAGCGGTCATCTGCCCGTATTGCGTGACACCCAGCGCATTGAAGCGTTCCCAGTCCTCCGGTTTGGAGTAGTTGGGGATCATCATCCCGTTGGTAACCACCACGCGAGGTGCCTCCTTGGAAGAAGGAAAAAGACCCATAGGATGACCGGAGTAGAGGTGGAGCGTTTGTTCCTCCGTCATCTCGGATAGGTACTTCATGGTAAGAAGGTACTGGGCCCAGTTTTGAAATACCGCACCATTGCCTCCGTAGGTAATCAATTCTTCTGGATGCTGCGCTACCGCAGGATCCAAGTTGTTTTGAAGCATGAGTTGGATGGCCGCTGCCTGCGCACAGTTTGCAGGGTATTCGGCAATGGGTCTAGCCTTGAGCGCATAGTCAGGCATGAAGCGGTACATGTAAATCCGCCCGTATGTCTTCAGTTCCTCCCAAAATTCCGGAGCCAGGGTCTTGTGCCAGGCAACTGGAAAATAGCGTAAGGCGTTTCGTAAGGCCAACTTTTTTTCCTCTGCCGACAACAGATCTTTGCGCTTGGGAGCATGGGAAATACCCGGCGTCCGCTCCTTCTTGGGAGGCAATTGACTGGGTATTCCTTGGCGGATTTGGGTTTGAAATTGCATTTAAGTAGTTAGTATCAAGTAGCTAGTATCAAGTAGAAAGTACCAAGTACTATGTACAAAGTACCAAGTGGAGCATTCAGGTAATTGTATGTTTTTCTTCTTCTTAATTCAAAATTCAGCGTTTGACATTCGTCATTGCCAAAATATCGTACCTCGCCTGCCCGCCGCGGTGGGTACTTCGTATTTCTACTTAGTACTTTGTACTAAAAAGTACTTCGTACAATACTTCCTCTCTTCCACACCCCCTCCGGTTTCATTTTTCCCTGTTGGTACAGAATTTCGCGGTAATCGGAGCTAGGGAAGAGGATAAAATCTGCCAATTGACCAGGAGTCAATTTCCCTCGATCGCTCAAGCTTAGGGCTGAAGCGGCTCGGAATGTAATCCCAGCTAGGACCTCTGCCGTGCTCAACTTTTCAAAGGTAGCCAGGATAGAAGCTTGAGCCAATAGGTCTCCCATGGGAGCAGAACCTGGATTCCAGTCCGAGGCAATGGCCAAACAGGCTCCAGCATCCAAGAGTTTCCGGGCCGGAGTGAAGGCCATACCCAAGCCAATGGATGCTCCTGGCAAAGCCACGGCCACCGTGTTGGATGATGCAAGGGCCTGGATTTCAGCATCCCCCGATGCTTCCAAGTGATCTGCAGAACGAGCCCCAAGCCTCACTGCCACTTCTGATCCCCCGCAGCTGAATTGGTCGGCATGGACGGTCAAGTCAAAGCCCATTTGCTTTGCTTTTTCCAGATAGGGTAGAATTTCTTCCGGTGAAAAGGCACTTTTTTCCACAAAAGCATCGATTCGCGTACTTAAATTTTCTTCCAAAATCACTGGGAAAAGTTGGTCTGCGATTTCAGTCAAGTACTCGCTGGGACGGCCTTTCCAATCCTTGGGACAGAGGTGCGCAGCCAGGCAAGTTGGA
>JAJTDZ010000059.1 GCA_021298245.1 Algoriphagus sp.
GATCGTGCTGGGTGCCATAAAGCCAAGAGGTAAAGAGCATCTGTCCTGCACCTCCTCGGTACCAATTCCCTTGTTCCATAAATTTTCCGATTCGGCCTACTCCAGCACCATAGGCTTGCGGAACCAAGGCAGCCAGGGCAGGATGCTGAAGGGAGGCTGCGGCCATTTGCCATTCGGCAGTGGAGGAGCATCCGAGCAAACCAATTTTACCATTGCTCCAAGCTTGCTTGCTCATCCAGTCGAAGGCATCGTAACTATCGGTAAGGGGTGTGCCTAGAATGTCCCAGTTGCCTTCTGAGAAAAAACGGCCTCGCTCATTTTGTACCACGTAGGCATAGCCTTTTTTAACCCATTCCAAGGCCGTTTGCATGGTGCGGGAATTGAGCTCTCCGTTGCCATAGGTGTTGAAATTGTAAGGCGTTCGAGAAAAAACGATGGGCACAGGCTGATCTCCTTTTGGACGATAAATGTCTGTAGCCAACCGGGTGCCGTCGCGCATGGGCATCATCACTTTTTGGTCGATGATGGCTATTTCGTCCAGTTGAACTAGGACTGGAATTTCTTGGGTAAATCCTTGAAAAGGGTTTCCTGCAATAAGTAGGAAGACAAGTAGGTAAAGAATTTTTTTCATAAGGCTGTTGCAGAGTTGGTTCTAGGCAACTTCTATTTTCCTTTATCCTTAAAAAAGAATCAAGGAATTGGAAGTATTACTTCTAGAAAGATAAGGTAAAGGAAAAGTAAAAACGGAATGGAATACAATTTTTTAAAGCAACAAAACCAAATTATTCTAGTTTAAATCAGGTAGTTGCTAAGGAAGATTTTTGATTTCAGGGGATATGTCTACCTTGCATCACTTTATTTGTACACCATGAACACCAGTCCAATTCCACAGCTTACTACTTGGGTGGAAGTACCTAAAAACACTGATTTTTCTATTTACAACCTTCCCTTTGGGGTTTTCACCAGCAAAAAATTAAGCCCAAGGATTGGCATAGCCATTGGGGATCAAGTCATTGATTTGAGTATCTTGGACCAGGAGGGTTTTTTTGCCAACTTGTTTCTTCCGGAGGGTATTTTTCTTCAAGATAGTCTCAACGAATTGATTGGTTTAGGTAAGGTAAAAACAAAAAAAATTCGCGAGCGGGTACAGCAACTTCTTTTGCAAGAAAATGAGGAGCTTCGAACCCATTCCATTCGAGGTAAGGTCTTGATTAAGATCCAAGAGGTCGAGATGCTTTTACCGGTTAAAATTGGAGATTACACGGACTTCTACAGTAGTATGGAGCATGCGACCAATGTAGGCAAGATGTTTCGTGACCCTGAAAACGCGCTTTTGCCCAATTGGAAGCATTTGCCGGTAGGCTATCATGGCCGAGCTTCCTCCATTGTGGTCTCTGGCACCCCAATTCGTAGACCGAAAGGGCAGTTTAAAGACGCAGGAATGGACAAACCCGCATTTGGACCCAGTAAAAGCATGGACTTTGAATTGGAGCTAGCTTTTATCACTGGTAAATCCACCCAACTTGGAGAATCAGTATCCACCAAAGAAGCAGAAGACTATATTTTTGGGATGGTCTTGTTTAATGACTGGTCGGCAAGAGATATTCAAGCTTGGGAATACGTGCCATTAGGTCCATTTTTAGGAAAAAATTTCGGTTCTTCCATTTCTCCCTGGGTGGTACCTTTGGAGGCTTTGGAGCCTTTCCGGGTACCTGGACCGGTACAAGATCCAGAAGTATTGCCCTACCTAAGTTGCAGCAAGGATCATAACTTTGATATTTTGTTGGAGGTGGGACTGCAGCCAGAGGGCCAGAAGGAAACAAAGATCTGTACCTCCAACTTCAAGTACATGTATTGGAATATGGCCCAGCAACTGGCCCATCATACCGTGAATGGATGTAATATTCAGGTAGGGGATGTAATGGCCTCGGGTACCATCTCAGGACCTACTCCGGATTCCTTTGGATCCATGCTGGAATTAAGTTGGCGAGGCACCAAACCTTTGGTGCTCGAATCTGGACAAGAGCGTAGCTTCTTGCAGGATGGGGATACCGTTGTGATGCGTGGCTTCTGCGAAAAAGATGGAATTCGCGTAGGCTTCGGCGAAGTTCGCGGCAAGCTTTTGCCTGCTAATTAATCTAAAAAGGTCTCTTTCAAAGAGACCTTTTTATCCTTACTTACTTTTTGGATTGAATGAGGGAAAGTAATTTTTCCGGTTCGTCGGTAGTGATAAAGTCTACCCCTTGATCAAGTAGCCAAAGCATATCGTCTTCCAGGTTGATCGTCCAGGAGTTGGTCGTCAGTCCTAGGGCTTTGGCTTCAGTGATCCATTGGGGCATACGGCGAAGTAGGGAAATGTGGTAGTCAAAACCATAAAATCCTGCCTCTTTTAGCTCCTGAGGAGATTTGTCTCCGTTCAGGTAGGCTACTTTGGCCTTGGGATCGGTTGCGATGGCTTTGACTCCTCCTTCGTAGCTGAAGGTGATGTAGTCCACCCAGTCCTGGGCTCCGAGTTCTTGTACCGTTTTTACTGCTAATTCTCCCAATCGTTCGCTTCTTGCAATACTAATTCGGGAAGGTTTAAATTCCAGGATCAGTTTGGTGCTTTTTTGTTGCATGCCTTCGCTGAGGTAAGCTTTGAGCGTCGGGATTTTTTCCCCATTGGGTAGGGATTGGGCGAGTAGTTCCTCGTAAGTCGAGGTTTCTATAGACATGCCTTGAAAATCATGATCGTGGTTGACAACTAAGACCTCATCGGCGGTCATCCATACGTCAAATTCACTGCCTTGGCATCTCAACCTGATGGCTTCTTGAAGAGAGGCGATAGAGTTTTGCGGGAAGGACTGTGTTTTCCACGCTCCGCGATGGGCAATCACTTTATTTTGAATAAATGAAGACTGAGCCAGGCTTATTTGGGTAAAAATGGTCATCAATAAAAAAGAGAAGATGATATGTTGCATGGTAGGGAATAACTAAATTCTGAAATTAAATGTAATAAAATTCTCAAGAGGGCAGTGAAGTTGGAGGTAAACTTCACCAAAACTTCATCCCAAGTATTTTCTTGGTTTTGGTCAAAAAAAAGCACCCCAAATTTTCGGGGCGCTTGGTACTACTCATCGGTCCTAATCGATTACTTAAATCCTAAATCAACCAGGCCTTTGTGACTGATTTTGATGGCTTCGAATGGAGGCAGATCAAAGGTTTGGTCTTGCTCCACCAAATAGAATTTCATGCCGGATTTTTCCTTCTGGGCAAGGATGGATTTAAAGTCTATTGTACCCGTACCTACTGGGGCAAATTTTCCTTCCGTATCCATGTCTTTCACATGCCAAGCCTTAAATCTCCCGGGGTACTTTTCAAAATAGGATAAAGCATCAGCATTCCCTTTTTTTACCCAGTAGAGGTCCATTTGAAAATTTACCCACTCTGGGTTGCACTTCTCGAGCAGTACATCTTCAATAACGGTGCCTTCACCAATCGTATTCATGATAGTTACCAGTTCGTCTGCAGTACCTTTCATGCCAAGTTTATTCGAAGCGGGATCAACGGTAAACATGCCCATTGGAGGAACAGGAATCACAAAATAGGTAATACCTGCAGCTTTCACATCAGCAATCAGTTGGTCTGCATTTTCCAAGGTCACCATACCCATATGGGCTGACATGGCTTGGAGACCTAAGGAGTCCAAGGTAGATTTGAATACTTCAGGACTCATTCCATAAAATTTCCCATCGGCATAGTCGGCCGCTTCTACATAGGCATATCCTGCTTCAGACACTACCTTTAGGGTAGCTAGGGGGTCTTTGGCCATGGAATCTCTCAACGTGTAAAGCGCTAGGCCTCCAAATTTTTCTGAGCTATTCTCCGTTTCCGTGGAGGTTTGGCTGCCTGTTCCGCAGGATAAAGTCACAAAAACTAGAAGAAGTGCAACTAGGTGAATAAGGGGTGAATTTTTCATAGAGCATTAAGGGATGAGTGGTGATTCAATATACCTAGTTACATGAAAATTAGCTACACTTTTTTTAGTAAAGGAGAGATTTCAAGCTCATAGGCCCTGTCTTACTTGAACCCAAAGAGCACAGGGAAAAGAAAGATCACGATTGCCGTCCAAACCAAGTAGATGGGTAGGTAACGAACTAAAGTAAGGCCCACTTCTTCCAATTTACTTTTTCCCCTCACCGTCAAGATTAATTGACGGGAAACAAGAATCAAGTGGATCATCATGACTAGGTTTACACCAAGCACTGCAAGTCTATTGGGTGTGATTCCCCATTCTGAAATTCGGAAAGCAATGGCGGATAGGGCAATTCCATTGACCACAGCGGTAATAACTGAAAGAAATACCAGGACCCAAGTCATCAACCCATTTTTTTTCTCCTGATAAGATTCTGCTACTGAAAAGAAAATCAAGGCCATAACACCCATCAATAACATATTGAAAAGCAAAAGAAACTCTCGGTCGTTATAGGGATCTTTTCCTGCATAGACAATACCACCTAGGTAAAACACCAACATAAGGAGCACCAGCGGACTAAAAATCTTAGCAACAATGGGGGGTACTTTGCTGACTAGTTCTGGGTTGGTTTGGGTAATCAAGGTGGCCAATAGGGGAGCAGTGGCTAGACCATAGACCACGATATAATCGAAATAAAACTCTTCAATACTGATACCAATTAAGCTAAACAAGGGAATAGTAATTCCAGTAAGAATTCCAGCCGCTAGGAGTAAAATATTTCCTACAATGATAGTCTCCCCGTTGTAATTGAGGTAGGCTAAGCGCTTGCCAAGATCAGATAGTTTAGAACCAGAAAAGACCAAGCCTAACATTCCCCAAAGGAATAAAGGAAGATGGATGCACGCCAAGACAAGAGTGTCGCTAGTATCGCTGTCTGGCAATAAATTAATGTAAACCGCGGCCATAAGGATACTCAAAATAGGGAAAAGCTGTGCTTTCAGAGGTAATTTGTTTTTACGAATAAAGTAGGCACAAAGAAAAGGGAAGACTACAAAGCCTAAATTTCTTGAAAAAAAGAAATCCTCTCTGATATCAAAGAAAACGGGGAATTTTGCCAGCGTACCAGCTATTCCACCTGCAACGATTATAAATAGCCAATCGTTTTTACTGCCCCAGCGCGTACCTTCTGATTCGTAGGTAAGTCTTTCGTACCAGGTATCTGCAACGGGGTTTCCTTGGATTTCTGGATATAGTTCTTTGAAACTTTTCGTAAAGGAAGACTTACTTTTTCTATAGAGTTTTTCGAGTTCTGCGGGTTGTGTAATTGCCGCTAAGAGTTGTTCTTTCATAGCTAAGGTAGTTCAGTGTTTTCTGCTTTTTTATTCGTTATGGAGCTTTTAAAAGATTTATTCTGAAGGATAAGGTTTTCTAGAAATTCTAAATGGGATTGGAAGGCTTTTCTCCCTTGTTCGGTCAGGCTATAAGTAGTCAAAGGCTTTCTCCCAGAAAAGGATTTCTCTACCCGTAGGTAGGTTGCTAATTCCAACTGCCTCAGGTGTGAAGCCAGATTTCCATCGGTAACCTGTAGCAGTGATTTTAAGGAAGTAAAATCGTAGGTAGGATTGACCATCAAAATAGACATGATCCGCAAGCGAAGCACATGGTCAAAGGCCTTATCGTATCCCAGCTTGGAATCAACGCTCATGACGATAATACATCAAAGCCCCATAAATCAAATGAAATACTCCAAACCCTAGGGTCCAGCAAAGAAGGCCTATGGATGGGAAAAAGGCAGCCAAAATTCCCATAAAGAGGAGAGTAAAACCTAAATTTTTTATTTCACCGAGGGTATATGAAGACGCTTGTACCAATCCTAATCCGTAAAAAATAAGCATGGCAGCAGGAATCAATTCAAAGGCTCTCTCGTGAATCAAAGCGAAGCAAAAAAGTCCACCTAGAGCCACAGGAAGAAAGAGTGCAAGTAAAAATCGTTTGCTTGCCGGGGACCAAAAAACTTGAGTCTGCGAAGCACTTTTCCTTCTACTTAGAAGGTAGGCAGAACTCACTGCGGCAACTAAAGTGCCTAGCCCAAGGAGAAGCATGCGATTTAAAAGCTCCTTGAAGGAAAGAGGTGCAACGTCGGATCCCCAGGAGCTGCCTGGAAAATAAATCCAAAACCAGGCCAGGCCAGAAGCGACCAAAGCATATAAGCCAGCAAGTACTCCCGCAAGTCCACTTAAGGAAAGGAAGCGTGTACTTTTCTCCATCATGGATTTTATTTCAGCTAATTCTTCTTCAGGTGTTTTCATTTTAAAAGTACTTTGAAATTCAAAGTAAATAAATGAAAAGATAAGAGTCAAAAATTTCTTTGTAAAAATTGGTTAAAAGAAAGAAGCTCCCACAGGAGCTTCTTTTAGATGATATAAAATCAGTTGAATAGTTGAGGTGCAAACTGGCTTAAGTACACCCTCCAGTTTCTCCAAGTATGGCCACCTTCGCTTTCCACATAGGTGTAGGGCATTTTCATACCATCCAATTTGGCCAAGTATTCTTGGTTGGCTTTGTAAAGAAAGTCTGTTTTGCCTATGGCGATCCAATAGAGCTTGTAGCCATTGTCTTGCTGGGTTTTCAAGGTTTGGTCAAAATTGCTGTAAACGCGTCCTGTGGCATCTTCTCGGGGCATGATGGCTGCTGAAAATAATCCGATGTAATCAAAGGTATTGGGATAGTAGCGTGAAACGTGCATGGTATGAAAACCACCCATGGAGAGGCCAGCAATGGCCCTATACTTCTTTTCGGCCTTGACCCGGTAATTACTTTCCACAAAGCGAATGATATCTTCAAATGCCCCTTCGTAGGTGCCGTCCATGGTTTTGGGGATCATAAACTGGGGTTTGTAGTAGTTTTGACTTCCTTCTCCAGGAGCTGCATCTTGAATTACATTGCCATTGGGCATGACCACAATCATGGGTTTGGCCTTGCCTTCTGCTATCAAGTTGTCCAGAATCTGAGCTGTACGACCCAGGTTAATCCAAGCCTCTTCATCTCCTCCTGCACCATGCAAAAGGTAAAGCACGGGATAGCTTTCTTGGGATGACTCGTATCCAGGAGGAGTGTAAACGGTGATGCGTCGATCCATACCCAAGCCTGGAGAATCGTACCATCTCCGGCTGACAGTTCCGTGAGCGATATCGTTGGTTTTGTACAAGTCTCCTTGTCCACCTCCTACCAAAAAGAAGTTGGTGGCAGAAGCTACATCACGGATCAAAAAAGGATTGCTGGGATCTGAAGTGGTAAATCCGTCGATTACAAAGGAATAATTGTAAAGTTCAGGACTCAAGGCAGTGCTGGTAAAAGTCCAAACGCCCTTAGCGTCCTTGCTCATTTCTACTTTACCGGGGCCGTCCATTTGCCCCATCGGGGTATCCATTTTGATAGGAGGTAGAAAATCTCCCGTGACCCACACGGAGGACGCTTTGGGCGCTAGGAGACGAAAAGTCACCGTATGGTCTTCGTGTACTTCTGGAGAAATGATGCTTTGGGCTTGAAAAAGGGCTTCTTGAGCCAATGAGGTGAAACCTAAGAAAAGACTGCTTATGAGCAGGGTGAATATTTTTTTCATAGTGGGTTTGTGTTTGAGCTTGGGTTCAAGTTAACCAATGCTGCAGGAAGTGCAAGGGAAATTTGTTTGAGTGGTTTTAGTCTAAGGCAAAAAAACTTTGTAAAGATTTTATCACTCTCTCCCTTTCCGAAAAAACTTCATTTGTCAATCCCCACAGTCCAAGGTATCTTTGCACTACATGAAAAAAATAAGCTGTGGCAAATAAAACGGTCAACGTAGGTTTGGTTCAACTCTCTTGTACTGGAGATCTGACCGAAAATATGCAAAAAACACTAGCAGGCATACGCTCAGCGGCCCAAAAAGGTGCCCAAGTGGTGGTCTTGCAAGAGCTATTTCGCTCCCTTTATTTTTGTGATGTAGAGGATCACGACAACTTCCAACTTGCCGAAGCTATCCCTGGACCTACCACCTCACTTTTGGGTGATTTGGCTAAGGAACTGGGAATAGTCCTCGTAGCATCCCTTTTTGAAAAAAGAGCAGAAGGCCTTTACCACAATACCACCGCAGTGCTGGATGCAGACGGAAGCTACTTAGGGAAGTATAGAAAAATGCATATTCCTGATGATCCAGGCTATTTTGAAAAATTTTATTTCACCCCAGGAGATTTGGGGTACAAGGTATTTTCGACTCGATATGGAAAAATTGGGGTGTTGATTTGCTGGGACCAATGGTACCCCGAAGCAGCGCGAATTACGGCCCTAATGGGGGCAGATTTTTTGGTGTATCCTACTGCCATCGGGTGGGCTAAATCCCAGGATGCAGCTACCAACAAGGAACAGTATGGAGCTTGGCAGACCATTCAGCGTTCCCATGCTGTTGCCAACGGAATTCCCGTGATATCGGTTAACCGGACCGGAGTGGAGGGTGAAATGCAATTCTGGGGCGGATCTTTTGTAGCCAATCCTTTTGGTCGTGTGCTGTACCAGGCGCCACATTTGGAAGAAGAAATCCACGTAGAGGTTTTGGACCTCAGTGCATCGGATCGTTACCGTACGCACTGGCCTTTTTTGAGGGACAGACGCATCGATTCATACGAGCCCATTTCCAAGAGGTTTCTTGACGAAGCATAAGCCATGCAGCAGTCCATAGACTTATCTAAGGGAGGGCTAGTAACTCCTGCAGCATTAGGTTATTATTTTCCTGCGGAATTTGCACCCCAACAAGCCATGTGGCTGAGCTGGCCGCACAAGGAGGAAAGTTGGCCTGGAAAAATCCAGACCATTTACTCCCCTTATGCGCAATTCGTCAAAGAAGTAGCCTTAGGGCAAGAAGTCCACATCAACATAGCCGATGCGGCCATGCAAGATTTTGCTACCCTACACTTGGTGCAAGCAGGGGTAGCCATGGATAAGATCCACTTTCACTTTTTTCCAACCAACGATGCTTGGTGCCGGGATCACGGCCCTGCTTTCTTGATCAACCCCAAAGCCGACATTCCCAAGGTATTAGTGAAATGGAACTACAATGCTTGGGGTGAAAAATACCCTCCACACAATCTGGACAACCAAATTCCTGTTCGAATCGCGAAGGAGTTGGGAATTCCCTACTTCACACCGGGCATCGTGATGGAAGGGGGATCGGTAGAGTTCAATGGCAATGGTACTTTGCTTACCTCCAGGGCCTGTCTTTTGAATCCCAATCGAAACCCGCATCTCAGCCAAGCGCAGATTGAGAAATTTCTCTGCGACTACTACGGGGTAAAGCATATCCTCTGGGTAGGGGACGGTATCTTGGGAGACGATACCGATGGACACATCGACGACATCACCCGTTTTGTGAACGCAGATACCGTAGTCACTGTGGTGGAAGAACGTAAGTCGGATGGGAATTACGAGATCTTACAGGAAAATCTTCATCTGCTCAAGGAGATGCGCTTGGAAGATGGAAAGCAACTGAATGTGGTAGAACTCCCCATGCCTAGCCCCGTGATTTGGGAGGGACAGCGACTGCCTGCTTCCTATGCCAATTTCTATATTGCCAACGAGGTAGTGGTGGTTCCTACTTTCCGTGACAAAAACGACCAAAAGGCCTTGGATATTTTGGAGGAATGTTTTCCAAGCCGTAGGGTAATAGGTATAGATAGTACCGACATCATTTGGGGTTTGGGATCTTTTCATTGCTTGAGTCAGCAAGAGCCAGCGGTGTAGTGAATGGTTTTTTTATTTTGTAATAATCCAGCAAATTCTAATCGATTTTTATATTTCTAAAGGTTAGTAAAACAAACGGCCTTTAATTTTGATTTTATATGAAACAAATGGGTATGAAACCGTCTCTTATCTTTCTCTTGGTAGTGGTCTTGGCCTCATCTTGCGGGGTATTGCAAACTTCCAGAACCAAAAATATTTCTTACCTGTCGGCCTCAGCTACGCTTCCAGCAAAGACATTAAATGTGTTTGCACCCAAAAAAGCAAGCCATGCTCCCGTATTGATTTTTATTCATGGAGGAAGTTGGCACAGTGGAAGAAAGGAGATCTATGATTTTATGGGCAATCGACTTGCGGCAAAAGGAGTCGTGTCGGTCATTATCGATTACCCTTTGGCGCCTGATTACCAGCTTCCTGCCATGGAACAAGCTAGTGCCTTGGCGATCAAGTGGGTCAAGGAAAACATTGCAAGGTATGGGGGAGATCCGACCAATCTGTATGTTTCAGGGCACTCGGCAGGGGGGCATTTGGCAGCATTGGTCGCGGTCAAGGATGAGCCATGGAAGGAATTAGGCATATCAAATCCCTTGAAAGGTGCTATTTTGAATGATCCTGCCGGGTTGGATTGGTATTGGTTTCTGACCGAAAGGAAAGAAAAATACAATGCAGAGGACAATTACGATGCATTCACCAGTGATCCAGATGTTTGGAAAGCCTATTCCCCTATTTACTTTTTGGATGAAAAAGAGATTCCTCTACTAATTTTAGAAGGAGAGCGAACCTATCCAGGCATCAAATTGACGGTAGAAAGATTTAGAAATTCTGCAGCAGAAAAGGGAATAAATCTTGAGTATTCCCTGTATCCAAAAGCCAAACATATTCCTATGGTAACCCAATTCTATTTTCCCTGGAGCAAGGGATACAAGGACGTGTTGGAATTTATGGAGGTGGGTAAATAATCTTACAGTAAGACGTTTATATATTCTCTAAATAGAGGCCCAAGCTTTTTCTATTTGTTGACTAATTTCCCTTAAACATAATTTTCAAATTTAATTTAAAAGAATCATTTTAAATCAGGGTAAGAGATTAGTAGAATTACATAACTCAAAAGGTCTATTCGATAAATTTTAATTCCACCCGTCTATTTTTTGCTCTTCCGTTTTCCGTGTCATTTGAGGCGACAGGTTTATTTCTGCCGTATCCTACAGTAGTCAATAGACTAGGAGTGCAACCCTCGCTAATCAAAAATTCCTTCACTGAATTAGCTCTTTGCTCTGAAAGCGATTGGTTACTCTCATCGGCCCCTACATTATCGGTATGCCCTTCGATGACTACCTTTAAATTATTGTCTTTAATGATTTTTGCTATTCGTTTTAATTCAGGTTTAGAATATGGGAGCAAGGAGTATTTGCCAAAGTCAAAGAATAAATTGTTGATTGGAACAGTAATCCCATCTTCAATCATTTCTTGAAAAGTCACTAAGTCGATGTCAGAATCAATCGAAATGGGTTTTGAATTATTCTTGAGGTCTATATTGTTTGAAATTGGGAAATAACCATCTTTATCCACGTAATACCCGTAAATTTTACCTAAGGGAAGTACGATAAAAAAACTACCGTCCTTTGGATCGCTTTTAGATTGCCCTACACTTTTCCCTGTTTGCAAGTCTTCCCATCTTATTTCAGCAGATACAGGTTGGTTATTTCTGTCAAGTAAACTTCCGGAAATGGTCGCCACATAATCAGGGCGTAAGTGTTTGGGTAAATTGAGCCAAAAAACATCATCGTATGAAGATTGAGCTACTGATTTAGAAAAATAAGCCTTATCTCCATCGGTAGAAATTCTATATCCCCAGTCAGTTTCTGAAGTATTTATTTCCTTGCCCATATTAACCGGCTCAGACCAGCAATCCCAGCAGGATTCATCCAGTCTGGTGGATTTGTAAACATCCAATTCCCCTAAACCCCCATGTCCACTTGAACTGAAATATAGGGTTTTCATGTCAGGATGAAGAAAGGGGCTTCGGTCGGTGTAAATAGTATTTATGGTTTTTCCTAAGTTGATGGGTTCTCCCCATTCTCCCCATTCATTTTTAAGACTTACGTAAATGTCGGATGGATAATTATTATCCCCATGATAATTTGGAACTTTATTCTTTTCATAATAGTCCAAGTTTTCTTCTCTGACAGAGCTAAACAAAAGAGCATTTCCATCACTTGAAACCATTGCATCAGCCTGCCAACTGCCCGCATTGATACCGGAAGGTAGTTCGTAGGGATTTCCCCATCCATTCTCCGTTTTTTCTGAATTCAGTAGTTTTCCATTTCGGAAAATCATTAAGGAAGTTCCATCTGTAGAAACGCTTACGGGGGCATCGTTTGATGAATAATCGGATAGGTCTGTTAAAATCTGTGCAGGGGATCGGGTTTTCAATCGAGCAAAATAGATGTCTTCCGAACTATTACCATCAGATCTAAATCTTCCACAGAAATAGATATATCTCTCATCTGCTGAAATGACTGGTGTATATTCTCCTCCTTCTTTGGTATTTATTTCTGGACCAAAAGCTTGAATTTTTATGCTTGCATCCCATTTAGCACTTAAAATAGAAATCAAATCATTTATTTTTTTATTCTTCTCCCCAAAGAAGGGTTTGTATTCATTGATTACATTGAGCGCTCCTTGCCAATTTTTATTATTGATATCCTGTGATATCATCCGCTGTAGCGCAACAAAAGCTTTCTCTTTAGGGGCAGCTCTCCGAATGTATTCGTCGTAATTGGTGGCCTTTTCTTCTGAATAGGATAGGTGTAGCTGCAAAGTTTCACCCATTTCTGCTACTTCGTAATCAGCTTCCTTAATTTCTTTTAAGGAGGGGTCATCAAATTCTTTATAAAATTCATCAAGGGTAATTTTTTCCCCATCACTTGTTACCAAATCATGAAGGAAAACTAAAGCAGTTTTTTTCTTTCCACCCGAATATTTTTTAGCCACATATTTTAAAGCCATCAAATCCTGGCTTTCTTGACCATAAATAAAAATGCTATCCTTAGCTTGTTCAATCCACGGATTACCAGAAAAATTTTCAATAAAATTCTTAAAACTTACCCAATTACCTTCAGTGATGTTTTCATAAAATTGTCTTTCGTAGTATAATTTTTTACTTTCTGAAAACTGTAAGCTGTTGGGATAGGTATCCATAAAAGCTTTGTAAGTTTTGGATGAGTTTTCTTTTTTTGCTGATGCAAAGGCTAATTCATGTATGAGCTTCCATGCTTCTGCAACTTCTGTGGCAGAGGGGTAGGTAGAGATGAATTTTTCATACTCTTTAATTGAATTTTTCTTCTTTGCTTCATTAAATGCCAATGCGTTTCGATTTGCTGTTGCCAAACTTACTTGTTGAGCATCTGGATATGTACTTATAAATTCCTGATAAGATGCTATTGTATTGATTTTTGAAGCTATTTTAAAAGCGGCAATATTTCTATTTTCAATAGCCTCGTTTTGAAATTCTTCAGGGCTATTTTCATAGTAGTTTAAATATTCTTCAAATCCTTCTACTGTATTCAGGATGTTTGCATCTTTAAGTGCTTCTTTGCAGATCATTAGATTTGCAGCATCAAAATAATCTTGATTTAAAGGGATTTTTGTCAAATTCTTAATTTCTTTCTCATCCGTAAGAATGACGTATTCGTAAATTGCCTTAGTCACAAAAGCATATGCTTTTGGAGCATTATAATTTGGATATCCTCGGTTAATGTGTAATAGAGCCATAGTGTACAAGGCTGCCACATCATTTGGGTTTTTTTCTAAATCCTTGGTCAAGTTTTTTTCTGCCTTTGCAAAATCACCTTTATCAATATGTTTTTGATCGTTGGTTTGACCGAAAGCATTTATAAAGAAACTTCCTGTTAAAAAAATAAAAATAAGTATAAAAATCTTCATATTTATT
>JAJTDZ010000060.1 GCA_021298245.1 Algoriphagus sp.
TACAGCCCCTGCCCCCGTAATCATGATGACAGGAGCTGCCGCCACGATAGATTCTCCAATCCATCCCGTAGAGGAAAGAAGCTTTCTATCGAATTTTTTAGGAAGAAAAAAGGAAAGAAGAGCTCCAATCAAAAGGGCAATCACTGGACTTCCAAGAAAATTTACTAGTTCTGCAAGGGGGCCATCGCCCAAAGGTTGGGTAGGGTAATTGGCTATGGAAGCCAAGATGATCAATCCCAAGGGCAGCACAATGGGAAGCATGGAAAAGAGAAAATTAGGCCTGTCCTGGGGCTGGGGGATCTCTTCCGATGTTATAGGAAGGGGTCGTAAGGGAATTTTACTAACCCATTTTTGAACGAAAAAGTGTAAGGGAACCAAGGCTACCAAGGAAACGATGCCTCCATAGAGGATGACTTGACCCAGATCAGCACCCAGAATTCCGGCGGCAGCGATGGGCCCAGGAGTAGGAGGGACTAGGGAATGACTTGCCATGGCTCCCAAAGATACCGCAACGATGGTAGCGGCATAGGAAACCGTACTTTTTGAAGATAAAGACTTGGCAATGGGATTCATCATCAAAATGGTGCTGTCTCCGAATACCGGTATGGAGAGTACCCAACCGCTAAGCATCAACGAAAGGTTGATGGATTTTTCCCCCACCCAGGAGAGTACTTTTTCGGCAATCACCATGGCTCCACCTGTTTTTTCTAAGAAGGTACCCAAGATGACTCCGAATAAAATCAATAATCCCACATTGCCCATTACTCCTCCAAATCCTTCGGTGATGGATTTAAGGATACTATCTGTTTCCATCCTCGCAGCTAGTCCATAGACAATCGCTCCTCCGAAAAGGGCTAAAAAGGGATGAATATCGTAGCGGATGATAGCTACCAAGATCAAGGCCAGAACCAGTAAAATCAAAACTAAAATAAGCATGGGATCAATTAGGTCTAGGGTGGAGTGAGGGCGTCGGGGTTGATGTGAAAATCTACTAAAAAAAGATTAATCCTAAACATTTTCTTTTTGAGTGGAAACCCAAATTGGACTGAGGTACTTACATTTACCTAAACCTCGCCTGGAGTAAGTAGAAAATAAAGCAGGATTAACAAGCAGGCGGCGGTGCTCATACCAAATCCTTTTAGCAGGTGGCTACGGAGTTTGGGGCTGCCCCAATAACTACCCAAAGCCCATTTGATTACAGTATTGGATAAGCAGGCAAGCAGGATGGCAAGCGTAGCCAATGGGATAGAAAGGGTATTTACTGAAAGTTTGGCTATAGAAATACTAAGCGCATCGATATCGGTAAAGCCGGCTAAGGTGCTGGAAACCAAGGTGCCTTGATGACCTAGATTTTTGTTGGCATAAGTGACCAGGAGGAGGATGACTGAATACAGTACGCCAAATAAGAAAGCACTACGGAGGTCTAAGGGTTTTTGTAAAGGTACTTCTTCAGAAGATGGAAGTTGATTTTTTCCTTTGGTATAGGTAAAAAATGTGACGATTGTGCTCACTACAAATAAAACGAGAGCGGGAAGGAGTAGGTCGCGGAATAAGGCTCCCTGAAAAAGCCCAGTCCAAAATAATACCCTAAGGTAAATCATGCTCGAAGCACCCAAAATGGCTGTGGCGTAGGGGGAAGACATGGAGGGGTTATCTTTACTTTTTTTAGCAAAAACCCAGGTAATGGCTGTGCTAGACACAAGCCCCCCTAGTAGGCCGGTGAGTAGAATGCCTTTGTGACCACCAAAAGTTTTGGTTAGAATATAGCCTAAGAAACCTAATCCTGAGGTTAGCAGGATTACCCAACCTATCTCCTGGGGATAGAGGGCCTGATAAGGTCCAAAAGGTGTATCGGGTAAAAAAGGAAAAATCAGTAGCGCTAAAATGACAAAGCGTATAAACGCATAGAGTTCCTCCGTGGTAATTTTTCCTACAAAAGTTCTAAGCCGAAATTTAGAAGATAAAAATACCAGTACCACTACGGTAATGACCAAGCTGATGGAGATGAGGCCATAGGAAACTAGACTACCAAGAACGAAGGTGAGTAATGCAGAAAGCTCGGTGGTAAGTCCGCGGTCTCCCTGGAGTGCAGCTTGCCAATAGGCTGCAGAGGTTAAACTAATGGTGCCCAAGAAGATGGCGATAAAGGCCCAGGGAGAAAAAAGAAAACAAACTATCCCTGAGAGATTACCAAGGAGAGAGAAAAAAGTAAATGTTCGTATGCCAAAATACCCTTGTACCCCTTCCTTCATGGCAGCGTACTGTCTTTCTAAGCCTATGACCATGCCTATTCCTAAGCTTACCAAAAGGCGAATAAAAAAATCACCATAGGAAAGGGAGTAGGTTCCAGTATCTAAGAGGAGTTCGTTCATAAAAACATGGTAAAAAATAAGGGACTAACTATTTAGGAAGGATCAATGATCTCCCCAATCCCTGCCTGAAATAATTTTTTTTAGAATGGAATCCTTGCTCTAGAGCTTTCCTTAGTCAAGGTGTTTTTTGAAAAAGGCGATTGTTTTTTCCCAGGCTGCTTGGGCAGCTGCTTCATCGTATCGGGGAGTAGTGTTGTTGTGAAAACCATGGTTGACTCCCGGATAGTTGACCATCTCATACGCTTTTCCCTGCTCCTTCAGTGCTTGTTCATATGCTGCCCATCCCGCATTGACGCGCTCATCCAAAGCAGCATAGATGATCAATAAAGGAGCCTTGATGCTAGGAACATCAGCTGCTTCAGGTTGCCCTCCATAGAAGGGTACTGCCGCTTTGAGCTCAGGGATCCGTACGGCCATCATGTTGGAAATCCAGCCTCCAAAGCAGAAGCCCACCACTCCTACTTTTCCATTGCACCGAGGATGGCTTTTGAGGTATTCGTACGCGGCAATAAAATCTTCTAACATTTCCTCTCGGGTACGTTTGGCTTGCATGGCCCTGCCCTCATCGTCATTGCCCGGATATCCTCCCAGAGGAGTCAAGGCATCGGGCGCAAGGGAGATAAACCCTGCTACCGCACACCTTCTACCTACGTCTTCGATATACGGATTAAGCCCCCTGTTTTCATGAACTACCACAATGCCTGGGAATTTACCCTTGCCTTCAGGGATAGAGCACAAGGCCTTGATTTCTCCCCCTCCTTTGGGTGAAGGGTACATGAGGTAATTAGATTCTTGAAGCCTCTCGTCACTTGGAGAAACTGTTTGGGAGTGGAGGTAATCGGGCATCATGCTACTCAGCAAGGCGCTCACGGTAATTCCTCCTACAGCATAGACGGATAGTTTTTCTACAAAAGTCCTGCGATCGATCTTGTTGTGACAGTAGTAATCGTACAAGTCAAAGGCTTCCTGTGGAATGTCAGCTTTGTTGAGTTTTTCCATGGCTTTGTAGAAAGATGAAAGGATAAGTTAGCAATAAAATAGATGAATAGGAAGGGAATCCCAAGGATTCCATGGTAAATTCAGGAGGATTTATTTTAATCTCAGGATACTTTATCTAGCTGGAGGATTCTTGATCCTAGAGGCAAACCAGCGGTCCACTACCCAAAGAATAATCCAATACAAAGGCAGAAATAAGGGATAAAGAAAAAGGACTAAAAAAGAATAACCGTGAAATCGGGACGCGTCTTCTCCTATCACCCCATCTATCAGGTCGTAGGAGAGTTGATAGCTTCCTAGGACAAGGAATGGCACCAAAAGACTTCCTGCCGCAAGCACCCAGGAAAATTTTCGTTGAGGATTTTTCTTGCGATAGAGCTTGATTAAAGCAATATGTATTGCAATTAGCAGTAAGGCTACCCCTATGCCCATGCCTAAAGGCCCAATCTGAATAAGGGTTTGAGCAAATTGACTTATTGCGGGGGAGTAGCTAAGGGTGAGGTAGTTTCCTGGTAGTTTAGAAAATTGCCACTTTGCAATTCCATCCAAGGATCCCGATGTGGGGAGTCCAAGATTGGTGGTGATGGGTATGCCAAGGGCGCTGGCATCTACGGTGACTTCCAAGGAACCAAAGGATTTCCACTGTTGAGCGGGGGATAGAGAATAGCGAAAACTATATTCTTTGATCCAATCCGAGACATCGGTCCATGCCTTGGCCGTGTATTCTACTCGGATATGGTGTTCACCGGGAAGGAGATCAAGTTCAAAGTAACTTAAATCTCGAAGGGAATAGATGTAGCCAGTCCCATCTTCCCAATACAAGACTACAGTTTCAGGTTGATCTTGACCGAAGTCTTTATGAAAATAAGCTGAGAATTTCTCCAAGGCCGTACTGTTCCCCGTCAAGTACTCCTCCGGCAGGTCTTGCAAGGCTATTTCTTTTTGATCTACCCAAATTTTAAATTCTCCTTGATAGTCCTTGGCATGAAATAGCATGGGAATTTGCTTCCCTTCTTCGTAGTTCCGGATGTGGTAGTCAATTTGATAATCAGCTGTTTTACCATCAGATCGTAAGGTAATACGAATATTCTCTTTGAGGATATCCATGTCCCTACTGGAGAAGGCAGAGCTGGAAAAGGTCCCTTCCCGCAAGGGAGAAGCCATATTGGCGAGACAAAAATGACTTGAAATAAGTAGGAATAAGGCTGTAAGAAAGCCTTTAAATTCCAAGGTACCTAAGTCAGCTTTGAGAGGGGTGAATTGGAACATACCTTCACGAATTTAGGTACTTCAATCCCTTAGTTTGTTGGGAATGAGAAAGTTAATATAAAAAAGTTTTTTAAAAGATATTAGACTCCAAAAAATACTTCAAACTCCCCTAAATTTCAACTGCAATCCCAGTAAAAAATTCCGCAACACCTGGTCCTTGCATTCGCGGTACTGGGCTTGCGAGGGGTTTCGGAAAAAGGCACTCAGCTCGTGCTTGCTCAGACGAAAGCCACGTAGCGCAAAAATTTCTAGCATGTCTTCTTCTTTGTAGTGCAATGCGATTTTGAGTTTACGCAGGACGGTATTGTTGTTGAGGCTTTTCTGTATTGCCGGCTGTTCTCCTTCTTTTTTACCTCTATGCAGCACAATCAAGCCTTCCAAAAAGTGGGCCAAGTCCTTGTCTTGTAGTTTTTTGAAACCATCTTCCTCTTCTTTTTTGAGCCAATTTCCGAGTTCTTCTACCGGTATTTCCCTGCCTCCCAGAGCAAAGACTTCTTTCATTTTGTAATCGTGGTAATGAAAAGTGTACCTCAGGATACGCAGTATGTCGTTGTTGCCCATGCTGCAAAGTTCTAAATTTTGTGGAGTACTCCACACTTCGTCCTACTGTAGTTCTAGCTTTCTCTATTTTTTTTCTTAGGTTATTTAGTGACTGGAGAAGTTCTCAAAGGGTACCATTTGTTTCTTACCCATTTTTCAAGTTCCACTGCATGAAATACTAGTAGAGAGAATACGAGGCAAGTTCCCAGCTCTATCCAAGACAAAGCTTCAGTTTTAAATAGAGCATTGAAAGAAGGGAGATAAATGACTGCCATTTGGAGAAGTAAGGTAAAGCTTACTGCTAAAAATAGCGGCTTATTGCTTAAAAAGCCTTGCCTGTAAAGAAAGGTACGATCACTTCGAATAGCAAATACATGCCCCAATTGGCTAAAAGAAAGCACAGAAAATACCATAGTTTGACTATGCCAGCCTTGAGAAATAGCGAGGCTTTGAGTAACAAGGGTAATTGCAGCCATCAGCATGCCTACCCACAGGATATGGTACGCCACTCCACGGGAAAATAGGCTTTGATTGGGGTGGCGGGGACTCCTCACCATGCTATCTGGTTCTGATTTTTCACTAGCTAAGGCTAGGGCGGGTAGACCGTCAGTTACCAAGTTGATCCATAGGATATGTATGGGGAGCAAGGGGATGGGCAGGCCCAAAAAGGGAGCCAAAGCAATGACCCAAATTTCAGCACCATTGCAGGTCAATATGTATTTGATGAATTTGATAATATTGTCTACTATCCTTCTTCCTTCTTTTATGGCTGTGACAATGGTTGAAAAATTGTCGTCAAGCAATACCAAATGAGCAGCTTCTCTACTCACATCTGTACCGATTCTGCCCATGGCAATTCCAATGGTGGCTGCTTTTAAAGAGGGGGCATCGTTGACCCCATCTCCTGTCATGGCGGTAAAATGTCCTCTTCGCTGTAGGGCTTGCACGATGCGTAGTTTTTGTTCGGGTACTACCCGAGCATAGACGCAAACCCGTTCTACTACCTGATCAAATTCTTCTTCGGATAATTGATCCAAGGCGCGGCCTTCTAGTAGAAGATCTCCTGGTTTACAAATTCCCACCTCCTCAGCGATGGCTCTTGCTGTGGCGGGATGATCTCCCGAAATCATGACCGGGGTAATGCCTGCTCTTTTGCAAGATTCAATAGCCCTTGCTATTCCTTCTCTTGGAGGATCGATTAGGCCTACTTTCCCGTAATAGCTAAGCTGAGATTCACTACCTAAAAGGTCTTTTTGCAAAGGGAGCTGATCCATTAGTTTGCCCGCAAATGCCAGCACCCGTTCCCCTTCCTGAGCCCAAACCTCCCCGCTTCTCACCAGATTTTTTGCCATTTCATGGTCTTGAAGGATTGAAGCTATGGATTCAGGAGCTCCTTTACACAGGACCAGGTACCGCTTGCCTACTCGGTGTACGGTACTCATTCGTTTCCTTGTAGGATCGAAAGGATTTTCCGCTTCTCGAGGCATGGATCGGACCAGGGCATGGTAGTTTTCTTTACCTATTTCTTTTACCAAATGGGTGAGTAAAGCCATTTCTGTAGGCTCGCCTTGGGGAAGACCTTCGGCTTCTAGCAAGACATCGTGGCAGAGGGCTAGGCCCAGTTCTAGGTTGCTGAAGTTCTCCACAATCCTGGATTGATTAACCGATTCCCAGCGGCTGACGGACAACTTATTTTGGGTGATGGTTCCCGTTTTATCCGTGCACAAGTAGGTGATGGATCCCAGGCTTTCTACTGCAGGAAGTTTACGAACCAGGGCGTTTTGCTTAGCTAGCCTTTTGGCACCTAGGGATAGCGCTATGGTAATCAAAGCAGGCAAGGCTTCTGGGATGGCAGCCACGGCCAAACTTACAGAAAGTAGCAGCATGGAGAAGATTTCTTCCCCACGAGCTAGTCCAGCCAAGAATACGGCTGCGCAAATTCCTAAAACAACCAAGGAAATCACCTTCCCAAAGGCCTGCATGCGTCGCTGCAATGGGGTCATAGGAGATTTTTGTTCCAGCAATTGGGCAATTTTCCCCATTTGCGTATCCATACCGATGGCTACTACCATCCCTTTGGCTCTGCCTTGCGTGACCAAAGTACCTTTGAATCCCATATTGACCTGATCACCGAGGCTAAGGGAGGAGGAGTCTAGGGCATTGCAGACTTTTTCACTGGGGATAGACTCCCCGGTCAGGCTAGATTCGTCAATTTTTAAAGAATAAGTTTCTAAAAACCGCAAGTCAGCCGGTACGAGGTTACCAGCTTCTAGGATGACTACATCCCCCAACACCAGTTGTCTGGAAGGAATGCATACTTGTTTGCCCGATCGGAGTACTTGACTTTGGGTTTCGGATAGTTTTTTTAATGAGGCAATGGCTTTTTCTGCCCTATACTCTTGTATAAAACCTAGAAAGGCGTTTAAAAGAAGGATAACCAAAATGATGTAGGTGTCAGTTTGATCTCCAATCCAACTAGACAGCAGGGCGGCACCTGCCAAAATAAGAATCATGACATCCTTAAACTGATCCAATACCAGGAGCCATACGCCTTGTTTTTTTGTTTCTAGGAGTTCATTTGGACGAGCCTCCTTGTACCTATTTTGTGCTTCTTTTTCATCCAAGCCGAGGGAGGAAGAGTCTAAAAAAGAAAAAATTTGCTGGAGACTTGCTTGGTAAAAAATCATAATTCAAAAAATACTTCCCTAAAAATAAGGATTCTAATGCTTACTTACGGGAAATGAAGGAAAAGGATAGCCGCCTTCCCATTTTCAGCTTAAAATAGCAAGAAATGCATTTTTCAATTGTAAGAAAAAACTGTTTTTTGATGGTAGTAAAATGCCAATTGGCCTAAAACATTCCCAAAGGCTTCCGCAGCTTGGAGTTGGCGATCGCTTACCTTTTTGCCAAGTAAGCGGCAGAGGAGAAGACCATAAACTCCATTCAAACAGATTTGAACCTCATTACCTACATCTTCCACTCCTGCAGCTTCAATGGCCTCAAGCAGGTGAGGTTTGACCTGATGGTAGGTTTGCACATAACCTGCATTGGATTTAAGCAATTGGTAATGCAAATCTAGTAAGTTGCTGACCATTTCTTGGAGAGACTTGAGGTGACCCTTTTCTAGTAGGTTTTCTTCTCGCATTTGATCCGTGAGCGCTGCAAACCAGGCCTTGATTTCAATTTTTTCATCTTCTGACACGGGGTAATGGGATATGACATAGGTAAAAATATCCTCCATATTGCCTTGGTAGGACCGGATTAGGTCTTCCATTTGATACATATAGATCAGGTATTCTCCTATATGTTCTGCTTTTTTTCTATCTGCAACAGCTTTCATGCTGAGGGGTGTTTTCTTGCCAAAGGTAGGTAATTTGTAAGGCCTCCAAAAAGTTGGCTTGAAATTCCCAATTCTATTCCCTTAAAGAAAGTTTTTTGAAAGGATTTTTATTCAAAACGCTGTGCGTGGCTCCTCCTTCCAAACCCTTGAGCAATTTCTTGGGTTTCCTATTCAAGCACGCTTTTTTTTCCTACTTTTGCGTGACGAAAGCTTATGAAAAACATTCGAAATTTCTGCATCATTGCCCATATTGACCATGGGAAAAGTACCCTAGCCGACAGATTACTTCAGACGACCAATACGGTTTCGGAAAGGGAAATGCAAGACCAGCTGTTGGACGATATGGACTTGGAGCGTGAGCGTGGAATCACGATCAAGTCTCATGCCATTCAAATGAACTATACCTACAAGGGAGAACCCTATATTCTCAATTTGATTGATACTCCAGGCCACGTAGATTTTTCCTACGAAGTCTCTCGCTCCATAGCTGCTTGCGAGGGAGCATTATTGATTGTAGATGCTTCACAAGGGGTAGAAGCCCAGACGATTTCCAATCTTTATTTGGCCTTGGGCCATGATCTTGAAATCATCCCGGTATTGAATAAAATTGATCTCCCAGGCGCAGATCCCGAGGTGGTAGCTGATGAGGTGATTGACCTTTTGGGCTGTAAGCGTGAGGATATTGTGTTGGCTTCTGGCAAGGAGGGAATCGGAATCGAAGATATTCTGGCGAAGGTGATTGAAAACATTCCTCCGCCCAAAGGAGACCCTGAGGCTCCACTTCAAGCCATGATTTTTGACTCTCAGTTCAATTCCTTTAGAGGGATTGAGGTAATTTTCAGGATTTTCAATGGTACCTTGAGTAAAGGAGACAAGATCAAATTTGTCAATACAGGCAAGGAATACTTTGCAGACGAGATTGGGATTTTGGGGATCAATCAGATTCCCCAGCAGACCATGAGTGCGGGCAATGTAGGCTACCTCATCTCGGGCATCAAAGTAGCCAAGGAGGTAGCGGTAGGGGATACCGTGACGCATGTTAAGAACCCTTGTGCGGAAGCCATCAAAGGTTTTGAAAAACGGTGATCACCACGGTGCCTTCCGTGCAGTTTAAAGCGCTCATGACCAACGACGAGTACCAGGTCATCAATGCCCCATCGGATATGCCTGATCCTACGCGATTCAAACACATTGAAGAGCCTTTTGTAAAAGCATCTATCATTACCGCTGCGGAATACGTGGGTCCTGTGATTTCCCTTTGCATGGACAAGCGGGGTCAAATCAAGAATCAGGTATACCTGACGGCCGATCGTGTTGAATTGCAGTTTGATATGCCGCTGGCTGAAATTGTATTTGACTTCTTTGATCGCTTGAAGACCATTTCTAGGGGATACGCCTCTTTGGATTACGAATTGAAGGGATTTCAAGAATCGAGTATGGTACGCTTGGATATCATGCTCAACGGCGAAGCCGTGGATGCGCTTTCTGCTATTGTGCATAGAGACAAAGCCTACGAATGGGGCAAACGGCTGTGCGAAAAATTAAAGGAGTTGGTTCCTCGGCAAATGTTTGAAATCGCGATTCAAGCAGCGATTGGCCAAAAAATTATCGCTAGAGAAACGGTGAAGGCCTTACGTAAAAACGTGTTGGCCAAGTGCTACGGAGGGGATATTTCGCGTAAGCGCAAACTTCTGGAAAAGCAGAAGAAAGGGAAGAAACGCATGCGTCAGGTGGGGAATGTGGAGATCCCTCAGGAGGCATTTATGGCGGTATTGAAGCTGGATTGATGAAGTAAGAAGTACCTGCCTGCGGCAGGCAGGCGAGGTACGAAATACGACATCACGAGTTGCGAAATAAGGGATTATGGAAAGTTAAATAGCGTAAGCGATGAGCCAGGCATTGAAGGATAGAACTAAAAAATTCGCACTTGATGTTTGGTATCTGTGTTCTCAACTACCCCATACTAGAGAGTATACTAACTACGTGAATCAACTATTGCGTTGTTCTAGTTCAATCGCTGCAAATTACCGAGCCGCAATTCGTGCGAAGTCAAACGCTGATTTCATTAATAAATTAAAAATTGTAGAAGAAGAGGCTGATGAAAGCCAATTCTTTTTGGAACTACTCAGTAAAATCAACAGTAATGAGCAGCTGCATCCAGAAATTTACCGACTGACCAAAGAAGTAGACGAATTGATTTCCATTTTTGTAGCGAGTTTAAAAACTGCCCGATTGAATTTTACAAAATAAAGGCCTATTTGGTCGTATTTCGTACCTCGTATTTAACTAATTCAAGACACCTGATAACTGGTATGACTCTACTCATCGATGGAAAAAAAACCGCGCAAGACATAAAAAATGAAATTGCTGCGCGGGTAGCAGAAATTAAACAAGCAGGCGGAAAGCAGCCTCACCTAGCAGCCATACTGGTGGGGGAAGATGGTGCCAGCCAAACCTATGTAGGAGCTAAAGTGAAGGCTTGCGAAGAAGTAGGATTTACTTCTACCCTCATACGCTTACCAGCGGATGTGGAAGAAAAACATCTGCTGCACACCGTGGAGGAGATCAACCAAAATCCTGACATCGATGGATTGATCGTTCAACTTCCCCTGCCTGCTCACATTTCCGTAGACAAGGTGACCAATCGTATTCTTCCTGAAAAAGATGTGGATGGGTTTACCCCAGCCAATGTGGGAAGAATGACACTCAACTGGCCAGCCTATGTGGCGGCTACTCCTTATGGGATAATAGAACTTTTGAAGCGCTACCAGATCGAAACTTCAGGCAAGCATTGTGTGGTCATCGGTCGAAGCCATATTGTAGGCAGTCCCATGAGTATTTTGATGGCTCGCAATGGCTATCCTGGTAATGCCACCGTCACGCTAACCCATTCCAAAACCAAAAACTTAGCAGAAATTTGCAAAACGGCAGATATTCTAATCGTGGCGATCGGCAAGCCGGAGTTTGTAACGGCCGATATGGTCAAACCCGGGGCTGTGGTTATCGACGTAGGTATTCACCGCATCGCAGACGAAACCAAGAAATCAGGTTTCCGCCTGATTGGAGATGTAAAGTACGAGGAAGTCGCAGCCCTAGCTTCTGCCATCACGCCAGTACCGGGCGGGGTGGGCCCCATGACCATTGCGGCCTTGCTCTATAACACCCTTCAATCCGCTGAAAAAAAGGTTTTCGGTTAAGTTTTAAAAAAAGTAAAGAAAAGCGGAGGGAAGCTTTGCTTCCCAAAGCATGGTTTTCTACTTTTGCAATCCCCAATCGCGCATGTGGTGAAACTGGTAGACACGCCACTTTGAGGGGGTGGTGCCCGTTCGGGTGTGGAAGTTCGAATCTTCTCATGCGCACAGAAAAAAGGCGACTCATTACTTGGGTCGCCTTTTTATTGGTTTTTATTCGAAAAATTGCAGAAGTTTTTTAGAAAGGATTAGACCATTTTTCATGGGTATAAATTTCCCTTCCGGTGAGCGTTTTTAGAAATGCAACCAAAGCCTCTCTTTCTGTTGGAGTAATGTTTAAATTTTGGCCAACTCCCCTTGGGGAAAGCCTGGGATCCAAATTGGTATTCCCTGGTACTATAACGATGGTGTTGTAATGTCCAATAGCATTTTGAAGGGTATTAAAGCCTCCCGTGTGCATCAAGGGTCCATTCAATTCCCCTGCAAGGTTAACCATATCCCTCAGGCTAGGAGATCTTGTGACACCTAGGTCTGGTCCTCCCGTATTGGATATCCGTTTGATAATCCCATTATTTCTACTGTTGGGATCAATATCAAACTCAGGGGCTCGGTGACATGCTTGGCAACCTAAACCTCCAGCAATTCTATTGCTAGTTAAATCAAAATTAGGAGGGCTTAGAAAAAGTTGTTTCCCTAAATTTTCTTGAGGGGTAAAATTAGGAAATGGTGCTCCATCATTGGGAACTTGGGCCCGACCTTGGTCATATTTGCTATCAAAGGATTGCATACTTCGAATAAAGTTGGCCAAACTCTCTTGGATTCTTTGTTCGGTTACTTGTGGGCTTCCGTAGGCAAGCTGAAATAATTCCTGGTAATAATCCAGGTTACTCAATTTGGTGAGTAAGGCAATGAGATTGGGTCGGCCATTTTGCCCGCTAAATCCCATCTCTGCGTGGTCCTGAATAGGGGTAGTGGTTTGAATTTCTAAGGTTGCTGCCCTTTCGTCCCAAAAAAACTTGGCTTCCTCCGAAAAACGGGCATTGACCAAGCGCATGGAATGTCTCAAGGTCAGTCCCCCCTGAACCCCCTTGCTCGCTACGGCAGTATCTCCAAAAGCAAATGCTTGTTTGTGGCAGCTGGCACAAGCAATGGTATTGTCAATGCTCAGATTTTTATCGTAAAACAAGACTCTCCCTAGGGTGGCCTTCTCATCACTGATAGGGTTAGTTCTAGTATTGTCTTTTAAAATATAAGAGGGTACGTTTTGGTTAGAGTAGCTATGCAGGGAGCTTGGATTTATTTTTGTACCAAAGGTTTGAGAAATGGCTTCAAATTTGGGTTCTGATTCCTGGGTACAGGCGCTAAATAAAAAAACCAATGCCAAGAGATACATAATCTCAGGAAATATTCTTTTCATAGGTGATTTCGGTTTCAAATCCAAGTTGACTAAAAATATCAGTTTTATAACGGTTTAGACTTACTTATTGGTACAAAGTTTAAGCATTTCCTTTAGCAGGGCACGGATGATATAATTCTAGCTAAGCTACAGGCAAGTAGCGAACCACTTTGGAATCTATTAATTTTGATCTGGATAAGCGAGGCGGTGATTTTTTAAATTATTTGTAAAAAATCCTTAGTTTAGAAACAAACTACAACGCATGAAGCCTATCTCCTTCCTATTCATTATCTGTGCAACGCTTTTGCTAACTTTTACCGCGGTAGCGCAAACGCCCCATTTTCCAATAGTCAAAAAATTTGGTGGTATTTATGAAATTCCAGATGCCACCGAGCGTCCAGATGGAAGTTTGGAATATAAAATATTGGTTGACTTGACCTCTCCTTCGGAAGATCCCAAGCAAATTTCTCGATTTGTAGACAATGTGGCTCGTATGATGAATCTGCATGGATTGGCTGGGGTCACTAGAGATCGAATCAAGGTGAAAGTGGTCTTGCATGGAGGAGGAATTTTTGCACTGCTCAACGATGAAAATTACAAAGAAAAATATGAGGTGAATAATCCCAATCTTGCTGTATTTGAAGCCTTAGAAGAAGCGGGTGCTGAGATTTTGGTTTGTGGACAGTCTCTAATTGCTAGAAATTTAAAGACCACAGATCTCTGGCCTGGCGTTAGCGTAGCCCATTCTGCCCTTACCACCATCACTACCTATGCCCCTCAAGGCTATGTGGTACTCAAGTTTTAAGTATCCCTACCTCCCTGAAGGGATAAATTTATGCTAGACCCTGGATTCTCCTGTATTATTCTTTTGAAATGTTTTACCTTTAAACTCCCAAATAAACCTCCTATACTCTTCCATGAGTGACGCGATCAAACACGAATGTGGAATTGCCCTAATTCGGCTCAGAAAGCCAGTTCAATACTACATCGATACCTATGGAACAGCTGCATTTGCTGCCAACAGGTTGTACGTACTGATGCAAAAGCAACTCAATAGAGGACAAGATGGGGCAGGGGTGGCCAATATCAAAATTGACACCCAGCCCGGTACGCGCTACATCAGCAGGTACCGCTCCGTAGAGCCTTCGGCAGTCAATGATATCTTCGATAAAATCAACCGAAAATACAAGAAAGCCAAAAAGCTAGGAGGTAAAAAGGCGCTTTCCAATGGAGAATGGCTCAAAGAAAATATGGCCTTCTCTGGAGAAGTGTGGCTAGGACACTTGCGCTACGGTACCCATGGGGAAAATAGCATCGAAACTTGCCATCCCTTTCTCAAGCAAAACAATTGGAGAAGCCGGAATTTGGTCATGGCGGGTAATTTCAACATGACCAACAACGAGGAACTTTTTGGCAGACTCGTGGAGCTAGGACAGCATCCCAAAGAAAAGACCGACACCGTCACTGTGATGGAGAAAATTGGCCACTTTTTGGACGAAGAAAATCAACGCATTTTTGATCAATTCAAGGAGAATTATTCCAACGAGGAATTGACGCATATCATTGAAGACAAACTGGATGTAGGGCGTATTTTACGTCGATCCTGTCGAGATTTTGATGGAGGTTATGCCATGGCGGGTTTAATCGGTAATGGTGCGGCTTTTGTAGTCAGGGATCCTTCAGGAATACGGCCGGCATTTTACTATGCCGATGAGGAAGTGATTGTAGTAGCTTCAGAAAAACCTGCCATCAAGTCTGCATTCAATATAGACTTCAAGGCCATTAAAGAAATTAAACCGGGACATGCAATTGTCATCAATAAGGATGGCTCCTATGCCGAGGAAGAGATCTTGCCTGCTCGTGAAAAGAAGTCTTGCTCCTTCGAGCGTATTTATTTTTCAAGGGGAACTGATCCAGGTATCTACCAAGAACGGAAAAATTTGGGTAAAGCCTTGATTCCCCAAATCCTGAAAGCCATTGATTTCGATTTGAAAAACACCGTATTTTCTTACATCCCCAATACGGCAGAAACGGCATTTTTAGGGATGATAGAGGGATTAGACGAATACCTGGTAGCCAAGCGGAAAGAAGTACTTTTGGATGGAAAGCCCCACGTAGGGGATTTGGATGAACTTTTGAGTTTCCGTCCCCGCGTAGAGAAGTTGGTGAGCAAGGACGTGAAGCTGCGCACCTTTATCACCAGCGACCAGGATAGAGATTCCATGGTAGCCAGTGTGTACGACACCACTTACGAGGTCATTCGGCCTGGAATTGATACCCTGGTAGTCATAGACGATAGTATTGTGCGCGGCACCACCTTGGAAAAAAGTATATTGACCACCTTGGATCGATTGAATCCCAAGCGCATCGTGATAGTGTCTTCTGCTCCTCAAATTCGATACCCAGATTGCTATGGGATAGACATGTCTAGGATGAAGGAATTTGTTGCCTTTCGGGCGGCCATTGCCCTCCTTCAGGATCGCAAAATGGAACAGACCTTGGATCAAGTGTACGAGCTGTGTAAGGCGCAACCGGACCATGGAGAAAATTTTGTCAAGCAAGTTTATGCTGCATTTTCGGAGGAAGAAATTTCGAAAAAGATCGCTGAGATTGTCACTACCCCTGAAATAAGAGCAGAAGTAAAAGTAATTTTCCAAACGGTAGACAACTTGCATAGATGTATCCCCAATCATGCCGGAGATTGGTACTTTACTGGAAATTATCCCACCACAGGAGGCACTCGCGTAGTCAATAAAGCTTTTGTCAATTACATGGAAGGTAAGACAGTGAGATCGTATTGATCAACAGGTCTTTTCCCTGAGAGAAGTGCGTCCCACCTTTCTCGTGAATCATGTTTTTTGACTTAATATTTTTATTCACCTTATTTTAAAACTTACAGTAATCAAGAATTTATCATGGATATCAACGTTGCTCTGCTCAAGCAAATTTGCGAAATGCCAGGAGCTCCTGGATTTGAAAAAAGAATCAGAGACCTGGTGGTAGAGGTAGTCACTCCATTTGCAGATGAAGTGCGTATCGATAACCTAGGAAATGTGATCGCTCTTAAAAAGGGTGCCCGCAACCCAGAAAACAAGCGGGTCATGGTGGCAGCACATCTAGATGAAATCGGATTTATCGTATCCCATATTGACGAGCAAGGCTTCTTACGATTCAATACCCTGGGTGGATTTGATCCGAAAACGCTCACCGCACAACGGGTGATTGTACATGGCAAAAAAGACCTGATCGGGGTAATGGGCAGCAAGCCTATCCACGTGATGACACCCGAGGAGAAAACCAAACTTCCCAAGACTACCGACTTCTTCATTGATCTAGGTATGCCCAAAGAAGAAGTAGAGAAGTACATTACCATCGGCGATCCTGTGACCCGCGATCGGGAACTGATCGAAATGGGAGACTGTGTCAATTGCAAGTCTATTGACAATCGCGTAGCAGTTTTTATTGTCATTGAGGCATTGAAGCAACTCAAACATCCGGCCTACGATGTTTATGCTACCTTTACCGTACAGGAAGAGGTGGGTATTCGCGGAGCAAATGTAGCGGCACACCAAATCAATCCAGATTTTGGAATCGCCCTAGATACCACCATCGCTTTTGATGTGCCTGGGGCTGCTCCACACGAGAAGGTGACCGAACTGGGCAAGGGTACGGCCATCAAAATCATGGATGCGATGACCATCTGCGATTACCGCATGGTAGCATTTATGAAAGATATCGCCAGCAAAGAGGCTATTTCTTGGCAGCCTAGATATTGCTGATTCCATTTCCCTCTTGGTAGCTTGTTTGGAGCAAATGGATAGCTACGATTGGACGCACTAACTTAACCCCAGTCACCCATGCACCTACCCTATATGCATTTGATTTATTTCTTGTTTCTTTTTTTAGGCGCTTCAGCTTCGCTTTCCCAGCCCAAGGAGCTTGATCCTTTGAAAGAAAAAAAATCCTTCGGTTGGCAAGTACTTTTTAATGGGAAAGACCTAGAGGGATGGATTCCAAAAATTCACCACCACGAGGTGGGGGAAAATTACGCCAATACTTTTCGTGTTCGGGATGGAGCCATTGAGGTAAATTACGACGGGTATGGAGATTTTGAGAATAGGTTTGGTCACTTATTTTATGAAAAACCTTTTTCCAATTTTCATTTGGTCTGGGAATACCGGTTTACGGATCAATTTTTAAGTACCTCTCCAAGCTATACCTTCCGCAACTCTGGAGTTATGTTTCATTCTCAAGCGCCTGAAACGATTTTGAAAGAACAAGATTGGCCCATTTCTGTAGAATATCAGATGCTAGCGCAAGAAAAGGAGGGGGTGTCCCGACCTACTGGGAATATGTGTTCCCCAGGAACAGACATCGTATTTGAAGGCAAAATGGATCCTCGGCATTGCATCAATTCCTCTTCTCCCACCTTCCCTTGGGATCAATGGGTCAAGGCAGAATTGATTGTGTACAACGACTCCATCGTGCACCATGTGGTAAATGGAGATACGGTATTGACCTATTCAAAACCTCAAATCGGAGGAGGGGTGGCCAATCGATTCGATCCAGCCATGAAGGTGGATGGAACTCCTTTGAAACAAGGTTATATTGGCTTGCAAAGCGAGGGGCAAGGAGTTTTATTTCGCTCCATCAAAATTCGCGAACTACGCTAGAATCAGCCAAGTTGCGACAAGCTTGCCTCTAAAGCCCTAATTTTTGCCTCGGCATCTGCTTGTTTTTTCCTTTCCATTTCCAATACCTGGGCGGGAGCCCCAGCCACAAAGCGCTCGTTGCTCAATTTTTTAAGCACGGAATCTAAAAACCCTTTGGTATACTCAAGTTCCTTGTTCAATGCTGCCTTCTCTGCAGCCAGGTCAATGGAATTGCTCATGGGAACGAAACACTCGTCACCCTTCACCACAAAACTCATGGCCTGTTCGACTTTTTCCCCGTAGGAAATGGAAGAAAGGTTGGCGAGTTTGCTCAGCACCGATTCAAATGAGGTATATACGCTTTTGTTTTTTGTTTTAACGATTAAGGTCAAGGATTCTTTGGGGGACAGGCCCTTGGAAGCCCTTAGGTTTCTAATTTGAGAGACTACTTCGAATACCTGATCGGCTTCATCGATAATTTTGGAATCAAAAGATCTACTGCTAGGCCAAGAGGAGACAATCAAGGATTCTTCTACCTTTCTTTCCTTTATTTGATGCCACAACTCCTCCGTGATGAAGGGCATGAATGGATGTAAAAGCTTGAGTATTCCTTCGAATAAGACAATAGTTCTATCGTAAGTAGCCTGATCGATGGGCTGCTGGTAAGCCGGTTTTATCATTTCTAGGTACCAAGAGCAGAAGTCGTCCCAGACCAACTTGTAGGTAGCCATCAAGGCATCGGAAATACGGAATTTTTCGAAATGTTCGTTGATCTCAGCCAAACTTTGGTAGAATCGCTGTTCAAACCATTCCATGCTTGCTGCATTGGCGGCGCCATCGAGGCTTGGATCTATTTCCCAGCCTTTCACTAGGCGAAAGGCATTCCAGATTTTGTTGGCGAAGTTTCTTCCTTGCTCCACCAATTTATCGTCGTAGGGTAGGTCATTGCCCGCAGGGGAAGAAAAGAGCATCCCTGTACGCACGCCATCTGCACCATAGTGGGCGATAAGCTCCAAGGGTTCTGGGGAATTGCCCAAGGACTTAGACATCTTTCTGCCGAGCTTGTCTCGCACGATACCCGTGAGGTATACGTTTTTGAAGGGCTTTTCACCCAAGTATTCGTAACCGGCGATGATCATGCGGGCTACCCAGAAGAATAAAATCTCAGGGGCCGTCACCAGATCGTTGGTAGGGTAGTAGTAGCTAAGTTCTTTATTGGGTTTTCCTGTAGTAAATACTTCGGAATCAAATACGGAAATTGGCCACAGCCAGGAGCTAAACCAGGTATCCAAGACATCTTCGTCTTGCTTTAAGTCGGAAAGACTATACTGGGTATTGTACTTGCGGTTGGCAAGAGCCAAGGCTTCTTCCGCTGTTTTAGCTACCATAAATTCACCATTGGGAAGGTAGTAGGCCGGGATTTGGTGGCCCCACCAAAGTTGTCGTGAGATACACCAGTCACGAACATTTTCCATCCATACCCGGTACATGTTCTTAAATTTGGGTGGGTGCAATTGGATATGGTCCTCCATGACTGCCTTGAGGGCGGGCTGGGTGATTTCATCCATCTTCAAGAACCACTGCATGGATAGCTTCGGTTCGATGACTGCATCGCTGCGCTCGGAGTGCCCTACATTGGAGGTATAATCTTCCACCTTCTGAAGCTGTCCTGCTTCTTCCAGTAGCTTGCCTATTTTTTTACGTGCAACAAACCGATCCTCACCAACCAAAATTTGCGCCTTTTCATGAAGCGTACCATCGTCGTTGAGGATGTCAATGACTTCTAGTTTGTGCTTGAGTCCTAATTCGTAGTCATTGAGGTCATGTGCTGGGGTTACCTTAAGGCATCCCGTTCCAAAATCCATATCTACGTAGCTATCCTCGATGATTGGGATGCTCCGGTTGATCAGTGGGATGATGGCACGTTTACCTTTCAGGTGAGTAAACCTCGGGTCTTCTGGATTGATGCAAATGGCCACATCGGCCATGATGGTCTCAGGTCTTGTAGTAGCGATGGTGAGGAATTTATCGGAAGTTCCTTCTATGCGGTAGTTGATGTAGTACAACTTGGACGCTACCTCTTTCATAATCACTTCATCGTCCGAAAGGGCTGTTTTACCTTTTGGATCCCAATTGACCATACGAATACCCCGGTAGATTTTTCCTTTCGAGTACAGGTCTACAAATACGGAAATAACGGCCTTGCTCAGTCCCGGATCCATGGTAAATGCGGTTCTATCCCAATCGCAAGAAGCTCCAAGTTTTTTCAATTGATCCAGGATGATGCCTCCGTATTTTTCTTTCCATTCCCAAGCATGGGTCAGGAACTGATCTCGGGTGAGCTCCTTTTTATCTATGCCTTTTTCTTTTAGCAGCTGCACCACCTTAGTTTCGGTGGCAATGGAGGCATGATCCGTTCCAGGTACCCAGCATGCATTTTTTCCTCGCATCCTTGCCCTTCTAATGAGCACGTCTTGGATCGTATTATTGAGCATGTGTCCCATATGCAGCACTCCAGTGACATTGGGGGGAGGGATGACAATGGTGTAAGGTTCTTTGCTAGGATCTACATGGGAGGAAAAAAGCTTGTGCTCCATCCAATAGCTGTACCATTTGGCCTCGGCCGATGCCGGATCATATTTGCTGGCAATAGACATACTCAGGTTATTATTGAAATTGCAAAAATAGCAGAAAAAGGGAATATGGCTCCACAAGTTCCTCGCTCCATCCTGCTTGTTTAATTAAATTCCTACGGAGCAAGGGAAGGGTGAAATTATAAAAGGCCGACGCTTGGCCGGCCTTTTATCAAGTCAAGATATTTATTTTTTGATTAGGGGCAGGACAATTCTACTTAGTTGTTTGCCTCCGTGGTGAATGGAGTTGTTCGCTACAATTCCTTTGGTTTCGTCGTAGTTGTTACCTCCTGTGTTCAGGTTACGGTCAAAGCGTGGAAAGTTGGAACTACTCACTTCGATGCGGATGCGGTGCCCTTTTTCAAAATAATTGGAGGTACTCATAGGGGTAAGTTGGATTTCGTAGACTTGGCCTTTTTCCATCCACACTTCTTTTTCATATCCCTCTCGGTAGCGTACGCGTTGTATGGTTTCGTCTAGGTTGTAGGCGGTGCCGTCTGGGTACACATCGATCAATTTGATGGTTACATCCGTGTCTTTGACGTCTGAAGAGAGGTAAAGGTAACTTTCAATAAATCCAGAAACCTCTATTCCTGCCTCCAAAGGATCTGTGGTGTAGACCAAAATGTCTTCTCGAAGTTCCATCTCCTGCTGGTCCATGGCCCCTCCCTGTACTGCATTGCCGGTACAGCACACATTTCCTCCATTGGAAGGCACAGGATTCATGGGATCGTAGGTGAAGGTGTCTTTGGACTCCACTTTTGGAGCTTTTGTAAGCAATTTTCCATCTCCATGGCGGGAATTAGCACTTCCCTTGGAGTCCAAAAAGAAGGGCGTCATCACTGCCTCTTTAGGGGGCCACACCTCGGAAGACTGCCAGATATTTTTACCCATGGTGAAATAGGTGACTTTGGGAAGTTTTGCGATTACTTCAGATTTCTCTCCTTTGAGCCATTGATCAAACCAGGCAGTTATCACTTCATCGTAGTTCCAGCGGGCATCACCCATGCTTCGCTGTCCAACCACGGTATTTTCGGTAGCTCGGGTAAATGAGCAGTGGAGGACAGGAGCGATGATCAAGTATTGGTTTTCCCGTGCCATCTGGCTGATAGCATTGTTGCGGGCGTGATTGTACAAGGCAATGTTGGGAGAGGAGGAGACGTCATACCAGGAAACAAACCACATGCTGGGCGTGTCAAAAGGCATGTTGTCGTGGTAAAGTCCACCCTGGTACCAGCGTGGGTCGTTGGGTTTGCGGGTAATCATCTCCTCATAGATTCCTTTCGGGCCATTCACATTTTTCAAGATGTCTTGAACCGGTAGGTGGGATAGGGCAGCTTTCCAGTCTACTTTTGGGTACTCTGGAGCCATATCATAAAACCGCTGCAAGCGAAGTAAATCTTCTTGCGCAATGCCTGCTTGAAGTCTCGGGGCTAAGGGATCGTGCTGGGTGCCA
>JAJTDZ010000009.1 GCA_021298245.1 Algoriphagus sp.
CGCTTCTTGAATTCGGGGAGGTTGTCAAACATCTCTTCCCGAATAGGTTCTACTGCAAATAAGGGAATGAGTCCTACAATAGACCTAACCTTGAGTTTTTTCGGATCTTTGCCTTGGTAATGGAAAATGTCGTAGAAAAAATTATCCTCATCGTCCCAAAGAGAAATTTGTTCGGAGGAAATGGTATTCATTGCGCCGGCGATGTATAGGAAATGCTCTAGAAATTTGGTTGCACTGAACTGGTATACCGTGTTGAATTCGCAAAGGTCAAGCGCAATGCGTAGCATATTGAGTGAAAACATCGCCATCCAGGAGGTTCCGTCAGCTTGCTCTAATTTACCCTGGTAGTACTGTGCGTGACTTCGGTCAAAGAGAGAAATATTATCTAAGCCCAAGAATCCTCCCTCAAAAATATTATTGCCTTCTGAATCCTTTCTATTGACCCACCAGGTAAAATTCAACATGAGTTTGTGCATGGCACGTTCTAAGAACTCCTGATATCCTTTGCCACCATTGATTTTCTTGTCAATTTGATAAACTCGCTGCACGGCATAGGCGTGTACGGGTGGATTCACATCTGAAAAATTCCATTCGTAGGCGGGCATTTGCCCGTTGGGGTGCATGTACCACTCGTTGAGGAGAAGCAAAAGCTGATTTTTAGCAAATTCCGCATCGATTCGTGCGAGAGGAATGCAATGAAATGCCAGATCCCATGCGGCATACCAGGGGTATTCCCACTTGTCTGGCATGGAAATGATATCAAAATTTTGAAGGTGGGTCCAGGTGTGGTTCCTTCCTTTTTTTCGTTCTTGAGGAGGACTATATCTCCCGGGGTCTCCCTCCAGCCAGCGATTGACATCGTAGTAATAAAACTGCTTGGACCAAAGTAACCCCGCAAAGGCTTGACGCTGTATGGATTTATGGTCCTCCTGAATCACCTTTTGCTGGAGATCTTGGTAAAACTCATCTGCCTCCTCTTGACGCTTTTTTATAATTTCTTGGCAAGAGGCAAGGGGATTTTCACCAGCGTGGTGTTGCATTCGAAAGTGTATCTGGGCCTGCCCACCAGCGGGAATTTCCAGTTCATAGATGGCTGCTGCCTTGGTCCCTGTAGGCTTGGAAGCAAGCCTGGAGCTATCCCCTGAAATCAGGTAGTCATTGATGGCGTCTTTGGTGGAGGCGCGTTCGTTAGGAATCCCATACAGCCTTTCCCTATTGGTTTCATTGTCACAAAAAACCAATTCTTTGGGATTGGAAAAATGGAACAAATAGTTTCCTGATTTGGGATTGAAGGCCTTTATAGAGTCCTCCGATTGCTTGGTAATCTTTGGCATGAAGGGTTCATCCCCAGTAAACCAAAATTTGCGAAACCAAACGGTAGGCATTACCCAAATTTTCGCTGCCTCAGGACCTCTGTTGTGGATGGTTGCCATCCCCACCATGTCCTCTACATCTTCTTTGGCATACTCGATAAAAATATCAAAGTACCGGTCATCGTCAAATAACCCTGTATCAATGAGTTCAAACTCGGGATGGTGCTTGCCTGCTTTTTTATTTTCCTCCACCAACTGTTTGTAGGGAAACTCCCCGTGAGGATACTTGTAGAGCATCTTCATGTAGCTGTGGGTGGGTGTGGCGTCTAGGTAGTAGTAGATTTCTTTGACATCCTCCCCATGATTTCCTTCGTTGCCAGTTAGTCCAAAAAATCGCTCTTTAATAAACGGATCCTTGCCGTTCCAAAAGGCCCAGGCCATGCAAAGCAGCTGCCGGTGATCGGACATTCCCGCAATTCCTTCTTCTCCCCAACGGTAAGCCTTACTTCGGGCATGATCGTGGGGTACATTTTCCCATGCTGCCCCATCAGGACTGTAATCTTCCCTTACCGTACCCCATTGTCTGTCGGTAAGGTAAGGCCCCCATTTCTTCCAATGCTTTTTTCTTTCCTTATCCTCTTGTAATCTATTTTGTTCTGCAGACATGCACCTTAGCCCATTAAGCGGAGGGTGAAATTATCATTTTCAAGCCATTTCAGCGCAATAAAAATCGATAGAATGCAAAACAAATTTTTAGCTAAAGCCCCTCACGCTATACCGTCTCCCTACCTTCTTCCAAGAGGTGCCTTAGGAAATCGATTGATTTTTGTACTTACTTCGGGGGTAGTAGGAAATGTAGTCCTGTACCTTGTGATCCATAGAAATATCCTATACTTTTAAAAAAAATATCTTATGATCAAGAAATAGCCTTTACTGAAGTGAAGGTTAATTTTATTAATAAAACCATGAAAAAACTGAGTCTTTTCTTCGTTTTAATTCTGCTTTTGCTTGTTGGACTGCAGTATTATCCCTTTAAAACTACTAGCCAGGGTCATGAAGCAAGTTTAGGTCTCACACCGGATCAGACGCTCCCTTCCACACTACTGGAGGAATATACCCAAAAATACCTTCGTTTTCAGACCAAAGCCAACCAAAACCGCTTATTTACCCAGCCCAGCCAGGACTTCCTTATCCGGTTGGATGAAGAGGCCAAGGAGCTTCAATCCCTTTATGAAAAATTATCTTTAGAGGAGCGAAGAGAGGTAAAAAAGGTTGTTTTTCCTTATGCAAAAATAAATTCAGGGGGTCAGCTGGTTTACAAAAAATGGGAAGACCTTACGGAAGAAGAAAGGAATTCTATGAACTGCTAAGCCAATTGACTTTGGAAAATGAAAGGGAAATTTACCCTTTCTTCAGCGGTTAATTCCTGTAATTTTTTGGGCCATTGATCTACCCAAGCTTTCATCAGGTGGGAAGTACATTCACTCGAAGACAAAGTGGCTAATTTTTCAAAATCAAAACGGTCTGAGGCCAAGCCAGCCCCAGAATATTCTCCATCTAGAGCATTACATGCCTGTTCGTATTGTCCAGCTACAGGGACCATGATTACTGGTTTTCCAAGATACATGGCCTCACAGACTGACTCAAATCCAGCAGTACACACTAATCCTGAACAAGAAGCCATGGCTTCCAAAAATCCTTGGTCATTGACCTTGTGAAAACTTAAATTAGGAAGTGGATACTCAATTTCTGCAGCTTCTTTTTTATCCCAAAAGGCCTTAATGGTCCGATTAGGATGTTCTTTAGCGAATCGAATTACCTCTTCCGCATATCCAGGATTTACCATGTATGCTAGAAAAAAGCCTTCCTCAGAAATCTGTAAATTTCGAATTTCAGGTCTAAGTAAAGGCGGTACTACTTTAATTTCTTTTGTATTTTCTTTTGGTAAAAAAGATAAGGCCAACTGTTGATGTGCACGATTTGCTGTGAGTCGTGTATGCATTCGAAATAAAAATTTTTCTATTGGCCGGTTGGGTGCGAAAGCAAATGCGGGATGTCTCTCTAGATATTGGTGACCAATAACCCAAATGCTTGCATTTGTTTTATGGAATAGAGGATAAATACCACCTAAGATTTCATAAAAATTAACGATTACGTCAGGTTCTTTTTCCTTAAGGAGTTTGTGGATCGCTTGAATACTTTTCCAGAATAGGGAAAGTTTCAATGTGTTTTTCCAAACTGTTTTTCCAAGGAGGATTTTCTTTTCTATCCCATCAGTTTCAAAATTTGGACTATCTACTAGCGTAATGGGAACCCCTATTTTTTGAATGAAGAAATCTGGCAAGGTTCTTCTTTGACTTTTTCCAACTACTGCACCTAATATCTCATGACCCTGAGAGCGTAGCAAAGAAGCAAAGGAAAGTGCTTGTGTCAAATGTCCTCTACCTTCCCCTTGAATAATAAATATAAATTTCATCTTTATCCTTATGAAATAGACCGGGTTTGAAAGGAAATTTCATTTACACTAGAAAATGCAACTTGTGGTAGAGGATCTTCTTGTACATTTTTATACCTATTACTAGGGATGTACTCTGGTCTTTCAATAGCTTTTCTAAAATCCATTTGATTGAAGAAGATAAGTTCCCAATGTCCTTCATGATCCTCAGCCAAGGCACTCATGGATTCAACCCAATCCCCAGAGTTCATGTAGTGAATCCCATTTATCAGTCTATTTTCTGGCTTATGGATGTGTCCACAAATGATACCATCGCAACCTTTCGCTTTGGCCATTTTGGCAAGTTCTGATTCGTAATCGTCGATGTAGGAAACGGCTTGTTTAACTTTCCCTTTTACGAATTGAGAAAGAGAAAAATAAGGAAGACCCTTACGGAATCGGTAATAATTTACTACTCGATTGAGCCATAGTAGAAAAGTATATCCTACATCTCCTAGGTAAGCAATCCATCGAAGGTTGGTGGTAATACTATCAAATACGTCACCATGGGTAATAAAATACGATTTCCCTTGGCTTTGATAGGTCATTTCTGACAAGATGTGAAGCTTTCCAATTTGAAGCGGAAGAATTTGATCCAGAAAATCATCGTGATTGCCTCTCAGATAGTACACCCTAGTTTCTTGGCTTTCTATCATTTTCAGGATTACATTAAAAAAACGAGTGTGTTTTCTTTTCCAACGCCCCGACTTCTTTAATTGCCATCCATCGATGATGTCACCGTTAAGGATCAGATTTTCACATTGAAATTGCTTTAAAAATCGAACTATTTCCTTTGCTTTGGAGCCCTTAGTCCCCAGATGTACGTCTGATACGATGATAGTTTTATAGCAGGTCTTCACAGCAGTTCTTTTGCTTCGAAAACTAGGGTTTTAGAATCAATGTATCGTTTTCAAAATGTTATGTTTATGTGTATTAAACAGAATTTTATTTGGTAAAAGTTATCTATTCATTAAGGAAATATGAAAACTCATTACTATTCTGATTGAGGAATGACAAGCTCTAGGGGTTAAAAAAATCATTGAAAAGAAAAAATTACGTAAGCGGTCTGAAGCCTTGTTTCGGATGCTTTAGTTTCGTAACATAGAAAAATGATTAATATGAAGAAGCTCATTTACATAGCCCTGGCCTACCTGATGGTTGCGCCGCTCACCTTTGCCCAAGAGTCTAGTCCAAAAGGAAATTACGAGTTGGCATCTCGTTTTTCTCCAGAGAAATTGAAAAAAATGATTTTCTCTACTAGTGTGGATGCACATTGGATGAAAAAATCCGATCGATTTTGGTACGAATACGAAACTTCCCAAGGGAAGAAATGGGTGCTTGTTGACCCAGTTCGGCGAACTAAAATCCCACTTTTTGATGTAGACAAACTTGCGGCCGAACTCACCAAAGCAGTCAAAGATCCCTTTGACGGGCAGCACCTCAAGTTAGATAATATGAAGTTACTCGGTGATGAGAATACCCTTCAATTCACCGTAAAAAGTACAGCCGATGTACTGAAAAAGGATTGGGCAGAGTTAAAAGCAAAAAATAAGAATGCCAAAGATTCCCTAGAAAAGAAGGTACATACCTTTCAATTCAACTTGATTTCTCAGCAACTTAAGGAAATTGAAACGGTAAAGGAGCCTGCCCGTCTCGCATGGGCCAACATTGCGCCAGACTCCTCCAAGGTGGTGTATGTAAAAAACTACAATTTGTATTGGATGGATAAAGCCAACTTTTTGAAGGCAGTCAAAGATTTGAAGGATACTACTTTGGTAGAACAGGCATTGACTACAGATGGTGTGGCCGATTACGAGTATGGCTGGGGAGATCGTGGGGATGACCAAGTGGAGGTGGAAAAAAAGAAAAATGATCGCAAGCGTGCTCCAGTACTTTGGAGTTCAGATAGCAAGCAGTTTATCCTTACTCGAACCGACCAGCGTAAGGTGAAGGACCTTTGGGTAATTCACCATACCCGAGACCCACGACCGACCTTGGAAACTTACAAGTATGCCATGCCAGGTGAAAAGGAACAACCGCAAACGGAATTGATCCATTATTCTTTTGAAAATCAAAAGCTCAGCAACTTGCCTATAGCTACTTTTAAGGACCAAACGGTAAGCCTTTGGTCAAGCACCCCAGCAGTCAATACCAGAGACGATGAGTTTAGACCGACTACCTGGCTAGGAAATCCAAGTGAATTTTATTTTGCCTTGACCTCTCGGGATTTGAAGCGGGTGGATGTCCTGAGGTGGAACTTGAAAACAGGACAGAAAGAAGTACTAATTGAAGAGCGAAGCAATACCTACATTGATTTTGAAAAATTGGAGTTGGTAGGAAATGAAATGATTTGGTGGTCGGAGCGTGACGGATGGGGGCATTTGTTTCTCTACGGTAAGGACGGTTCTTTGAAGCGACAACTTACCTCTGGTCCCTTTCATACGGCAGGAATTGTGCGTGTAGATGCTTCGCTAAGAAAAGTATATTTCACGGCCAATGGTAGGGAAAAAGGAGAGGACCCCTATTACGAGCACTTGTACTCGGTCTCCCTCGATGGTGGTCCTCTGGCCCTGCTCAACAAAGGAGATTTCAATCATGAGGTCAGCATGAATGACCCAGGAAGCTTTTTTGTGGATAATTATTCGAGAGTTAATACTATCCCGAACGCAGTTCTTTACGATAGGAATGGAGCGAAAATAATGGACTTGGAGACTGCCGACTTGAGCCAACTTTTTGCGGCAGGGTATCAATTTCCCGAGCCCTTTACCTTCAAAGCAGACGATGGAATCACGGATCTTTATGGGGTGATGTACAAGCCTTATGACTTTGATTCTACTAGAAAATATCCGCTGATCCAGTACGTGTACCCCGGTCCTCAAACCGAGTCTGTTAATAAATCTTTTGGAAGAGGGATGGATCGTACGGATAGATTGGCACAATTTGGATTTGTTGTGGTGACCCTAGGGAATAGGGGAGGCCACCCTTCTCGTTCCAAATGGTACCATAATTATGGCTATGGGGACTTGCGTGACTATGGATTAGCCGATAAAAAGGCTGCTGTAGATCAATTGGCTGATAAACATTCCTTTATCGATCGTCATAAGGTAGGTATTCATGGCCATTCGGGTGGTGGGTTTATGTCTACTGCTGCCATGTTGGTGTATCCAGACGTGTTTAAGGTAGCCGTTTCCTCTGCAGGAAATCACGAAAACAACATTTACAATCGCTGGTGGTCAGAAAAGCACCATGGGGTAGTGGAGCGTGTGATGCCCAACGGGGACACCACCTTTGTCTACCAAATTGAGAAAAATCCGGATTTGGCCAATAACTTAAAGGGCCACTTGATGCTGAGCACGGGAGATGTTGACAACAATGTGCATCCAGCGGGAACCATCCGCATGGCAAATGCTTTAATCAAGGCAGGAAAGCGATTTGAGTTTGTTCTCTTGCCGGGTCAAAGACACGGGTACGGTGATATGACCGAATACTTCTTTTGGAAAATGGGGGACTATTTTGTGACCCATTTGTTAGGTCAAACTACATCCCCACCTGTAGACATGATGGAAATGCAGCGGGATAAGCCCAAAGACAAGTAAGTACGCTACATCGGCCCATTTCCTTATAGAAATGGGCTTTTTTAAATTAGTGTATAAAAATTAAATATTTGATTAAATCATTGATTATGAGAAGATCAGCTTTATATTTTATTTTTGTTTTTTCAGGGTTTTTTATTTCTAATTTTTTTTCCGTCACCATTTTTGGGCAGACGAATGAGGAAAGGGTAAAGCAAATTCGAAGCATGTATGCGGCTGTGAATAAATTTGAGAAATCAGCTTCAGCAGAAAATTGCATCAATAAAAGTGAAAAAACTCCTTCAGATACTGGTTTTTCCACAACCTGGTATACGCAAAGAGCTAGAAAATGCCAATTCTCTGAAGGTTATTCAAAAATTAGTTTTAACCTTGAAGGCAGGGAATGGGCATCAGATGGAGAATATTATTATAAAAATGCAAAATTATTTTTCATTTACTTCGTTAGCCATTCGGAATGCGGTTTGAAGAGGTATAGAATATATTTTGATGTTTTTGGGGGTATAATTAGAGTGTTACAGCAGAACGAAGATTGTTCTAATGAATTACAAGGCGAAAACTTTGAAATAACTGATAATTTAGAAAAAAGATCAATTTTAAATAAGGTAAATAAAGATTTAAGTAAGGCCATGCTTCTACTTAAATGATTTCAATAGGAATGAATTGTTTTAAAAATTAATAAAAAGACTAATTCGTATTATTAAAATCACCTATTATGAAAAAATCCATTTTTGCTATAATCATTATCTCAGTTATTTTTCTAATTATTTTTACGACTTATTCAATCAGCAATAAGTCTGGACTGGACTTTTGGAATGAAAGAGAAAGTTATTCTTCTATAGGGGATGAATTAAAGGATGGGGATTTAATTTTTCATACTTCGCTTTCAACTCAAAGTGAAGCTATTCAGCTGGCTACTAAATCAGCATACACACATTGTGGAATTTTATTTAAAGAAGGAAATACTTTCTATGTTTTTGAGGCCGTAGGGCCAGTAAAGCGAACGCTTCTCTCTGATTGGATTGCTAGTGGGAAAAATGGAAAATATGTCGTAAAAAGATTGAAAAGTGCAGATCAAGTTTTAACGCCTGAAGTTCTTAGTAAAATGATGGAAATTGGAAGGGGATTTAATGGCAAAGCATACGATAAAGCATTTGAATGGTCAGATGATAAAATGTATTGCTCTGAACTCATTTGGAAAATTTACGAGCGAGCTGCTGGTATCGAATTGGGTCAGCTTGAAAAACTTGGAGATTTTGATTTAACGAGTTCTACTGTGCAGCAAATTATTAGGAATCGTTATGGAAATAATATCCCTTTAAACGAATCTGTCATTTCTCCCGTTGCGGTTTTTGAAAGCGATAAGCTAGTTACAATTCTAGAAAATTGATTTAATTGGCTTCATTACTTTTACTATTTTTATTTTTAAGTTTCCAAAAGAAAAATTAGCATACCGTTCGAATTCGAATTTTTACAATTTTTTTTCTTTTTGAACTAGCTGAAGGATTTCACTTCTATGTATTGTTGGATCTTTGATTGACACATAAAAATTAATTTCCTTTCAATTTTATCTCGAGTTTAAACCAAAAGTTTATGTTCAAGAAATGAAAAATTCCCCCTATATTTTTTAAAAAATAGGGGGAATTCCTGCTTTAGCTTTCTATTTTGAAGTGAAGTAATGGCTAGAGGTTAAAAACTCTTTTTGATTTTATTTACAGTAATCATTATATCTTCTAGTAGCTTCCTCATTTCCAAATCCCATGGCTGCCTTAAAATTTTGGCACATCTGTGCACGATTATTTTGATTTGCATAGGCAGCACCTAAATTCAAAAATACATTTCCATTATTCCAATAAAATTCATTATTCTGATTTTTGGCTGCCGTCAATGCGTTATACCAACTTTTTATAGCCATGTCATAATTACTTTCATCAAAGTAAATGTGGCCCAAGTTATCCCAACTATTAATTTCATCATATGGGATATAGCTTTCATAGATTTTTTTGGCTTGGGCTCTATCATTAATCTGGGAGTAAGTGTATCCAGCAATTAATCCATAATTTTCAATGAATCTATCGTAGTTCATTATAAGTTTTAATTCATTAAAATAGGAAGCTGCTTCGTAATAGTTGTCTGTTTCATATAAGGATGTAGCAATTAGAGAATAAACGGATTCTTTTTCTTCTAGATTAAAATTATTGTAGCTATTTAATTCATCAAGAATAGAGGAGAAATCAGTAAATCCTTTATCTAATGCAACTCTTAACTTTACAAGTGACATACTATATTTTAGGTCATTTGGAGCATTCAGTTCATCAATAAGTTGACTGAAATCATAATAATCATATTCTGTAGTCCAGTAATTAGCGACAAGTTTATCGTAATTCACTTTGAATTTTCTGTAGGGAGAGCTAAGGTATTTTCCCAAGAATAGAGTCTTATTGTTTTTATTGGTCACATAACCTACGAAATTATCTAAATCTACTTCATAAATACCTGGCCCGATTACTTGACGAATGGAGCAGTTTGAACAAATTTCGGTTATTTTCCCATTCGTTGCGGATTGCTCATTGGAAGTAAATTCTTTGATGGTATTTCCCTCGCTGTAAAGAAAGGTGTTTGGATTAACCCAATTGACTAAATATCCTTCTGAGATGGTATTGCCAAATTTGTCAATTAAAAATTGAGTAAACTCTTCATCCATGACTTGAGCAACCCAACCATCATATTCTGAAGCATAGGAATATTGACTTGGTATCTTAAGTTCTCCACTTTGGTTTATATATCCGTAGGTAGGTCCAATTTCAACAGGCATAAGATCCGTAACCTTAGTAGTCCAACTAAATGTAGACCTAGGGTTCGAGAGGCTATGGTACTGTACTTCTAAATCATTAATCCAAAATATTTCAGAACCGCCTTCTCCTTCATATCCGTCACCTAAATATTCATCGCCTCCATAGAATTCATCACCGTATTCAGGGGTATTTACATAGGGTAGAGGGATTAGATTAAAAGCATTCTGATTTGGTATAACAAATTGCACGTCCCCACTAGAATTTGAGGTAAGGTAACCTTCACCTAACTTGGATAAAGTCTTAACATCATCAAGTACTTTAGACAAATTTTGTTTAGAAACAATCTTATGCCCACCAGCTGCCAAATTAAAAATTATAACTTTATCTGTGACTTCAAAATAATCACAACTCATTTCACTCCCTTTTATTCCATTTGAAGTAATCGAATACTTTCCCTCATCTGGATTTTTACTGGAGATGAAGTTTTTGGAGTCTAAGTAAAAGGAAATCAATTCTGTGCTTGGACTAGATATAAGACTATCGTTAATTACAAGAAAGGATTTTCCGTCAATTTTTAAATTTATCGTTTGGTTTAAATTTTTGACACTGATTGATGTTCCTTTTGCTAAAAGCTTACCTGAATAGCTGTACAAAGCGCTAATATTTTCTCCTGCACTGTATTCTGCTAATAACCCATCGGCAAATATCCCGTCAGTTAGTTCAACCCTGTTTGAGAAAGATTGTACAATTCCTCGCAAAGGGTGAATCAAAGAAAAATTCGTTCCTTTTCCTGCTAAAATATTTCCATTACCTAATGTGGTAATCATCTCATAGTTACCTAAGGGAACTACATATTCCCCTAAGACATTTAAAAATCCATTTAGATTGTTTCCGTCAGGTTTATTGATGGTTACTTGATAAACTTGTTTGTTTAAGGCGCTTATTTGATCATAAATAGGCTGGGTTAATTGGTTGACTTTTCCTTGTGCATCTAAGTATAAAATTCCCCATTTATCTCCAATTTGATATCTATATAAAGCGTCACCATCCCTTAAAATTGTCTTTGCTTTAAAATTAGCAGCCTCGCCTGAAAGTGATCTTCCTGATGCTGAACCCAAAGAATAACTATTTCTATCCTCTAGATACGGAAGAATAAAAATTTCCAGATTTTCTGTTAGACGATTTACTTGTTCGTATCCGAAACTTGAGGTACTCCTTTTAATTTTCTTATGCCAATCCTGTACATACTCCCAATTCCCAGCGTTAAGATTTTCAAAAAGAATTTGATTGAAGAGAGAGTCCAATTCAAGACGGCGAGGACCTTCTGTAAATCTTTTTGCATAGGCTTCAAAAGAGACATCTTTGAAATTGAGGATTAAATCTTTGTGATACAGGGAGTCAAGAACATTAAACACAGACTTATGCTCCTCTCCGTCCTCGTAATAGGTTAAAAATTTTTCTAATGCGGGAATAGTCATATCAGCCATGGCAACTTTGTAATCCATGGACCGTGCTAGCGCAAATGCTTCCTTGCTCCGAGCATGAATAGAAAATTCTGAGGAAAACTTTCGTAGAGACTCGGAATTATTTTGTGCGGAAACTGCCCTAAATTCTAGCTCTCCCCAGGCATCATAGGCTTTATTCGAAGCCTCCATTCCCTTGTAATCTAGATATACAGCTTTTAGCTTTTGCGCATCTCCGCCATTAGCAAGGGCATCTCTCAATGCAGCTAAACTTTCCAGATTGTACGCCTCTTTCACTAATGGACTGGAGGCATATTTTTCATTGTGATCTTTCCAGGAATCTGTTTGGTCTAATCCTTTGTAAAAGTTAAAAACGGATTCAAAAAATTTATTTTTTGAAGAATTATAACTATCGGCATTTAAATCAAAATCTTTAAAAAGATTTTCTATTTCTTTTGGATCTTTTTCATTTTCAGGGTTGCCTTTTAAAAGATCCTCATAAATCGAGAAGTATAATTCTTTAGAATTTGCTGATTGTAGATTGCATAGGGCACGAACGTAATAAAATTCGATCCTGATATCTTCTTGCTTTACTTCGGCCAATAATTCACTGGCCTTATCGTAATCTCCTTTAACAAATTGTTTGTATGCGTTCTTTACTTTGGTTTGACCCATTACATTGAAAGAAACAATAAAAACCAATAGAAAAATAAACCCTTTCATATGAACTAGATGATTGATTAAAATTTTTAAATATTGAGTTTAAAACTACTTCCAGATAAGTTTGTTTTCAAAAGAGAAGAGAAGATTTTTCCTCCTTTTAAATAGTTTATTCGAATTAAAGAGAGATTAATTGTTCCATAGTTCGAAAATATCCCCTAACTCTTAGGCCTTACCCATTGAAAATCAATTTGAAAGTAGTTCCCTCTCCAAGAATCGATCGTACTTGAATATTCCCTTTGTGTCTTCGCATGATTTGCTTGGATAGACTCAGTCCAATTCCTGCCCCCTTCTTTTTGGTAGTGAAAAAAGGGATAAAAATCTTATTCAATGCCTCTTCTTCAATCCCTTTTCCTGTATCGCGAACCTCAAGGATGATTTTTCCTGCTTCATCAATATACGCCTGTAGGTAGATGGTTTTCTCCTGAGCTTCTTCCAGGGCATGAATCGCATTTTGGATAAGGTTGATAAGCACCTGTTCGATTTGATTTTGGTCTCCAAACAAAATCAATTCCTTAGGTTGTAATTGCTTTTGAAGGGTAATTCCATTGGATTCCAACTGCTGATGCAGAAGGGTTTGAAGCTGCTCAAAGAGTTGGGAAATGGATATACTTTCAAACTTGGGAAGGGGGACGTGGGCCAAGTTGCGAAAATCAGATACAAAGCTGATCAATCCCTCGCTTCGCTTTTCTATGGTGCGGATACCCATTAGAAAATCTTCCAATTCTGACAGGAGTAGGGGCTGGTGCTGATTCATTTTCTGTTCTACATCCTCTTTAAGGGTACCTGCCAAAGAACTTATGGGAGCAATAGAATTCATGATTTCATGGGTTAGGATATTTACCAAGTTTTGCCAGGCTTCCATCTCCTTTTCTTCCAATTCCGATTGTATATTTTGTAGGGATACTAATTTAAATCGCTCGCCTCGCATGAGTAGCTCGATCACATATACGGACAATTGCATGATCCCATCCGGATGAGCAATTTTTATTAGTTCGCTACCTCCCGTCCTAAGATGTTGTATGGCAAGGTGTAGTTCTTTATTGATTCCCTCTATTTCCTTGATATGGTGAATTTCCTCTATGGCCAGCATGCGTTTGGCAGCGGTGTTGAGGATTTGAATGTCCCCCTGCTCTCCAAAGGTGATCAGGCCGATGCTAAGGTGTTTAAATACAGACCTAAAATACTGGTAGTTGGCCTCTTTTTCTGCTTGATCTTCCTTCAGCTTGGCCAAAATGGCATTGAACTCAATATGCAAATCGTCGGTTTCCGATCCATCAAATTTTACAGGATAGACTTGGTTGTACTGATTTTTTTTGATGTTGTCTAGGAAAAGACGCACCTTTTTAAATGAGCTTTCCGAATACTTGATCAAAAAAATAAGTTGACCAAGGAAAACGAGCAAAAGGAGTGAAGTAAGAAATACCCCCCAATCTTCTGTGATGGATATGCCCAGCAATACTTGTGTCGCCACCAAGACGAAAATTCTACCCAATAGACCTACCCTATAATCCATATTTTTCTAATCTTCTGTACAAAGAAGCACGGGTAAGTCCAAGTTCTTTGGCTGCTTTTGAGATATTTCCCCCATTTTTATCTATGGCTTTTTGAATGGTAGTTCGCTCCATATCATCCAAATTCAAGGTAAGAGCAGTCCCCATTTTTTCCTGTCCGGGCTTGGCTGATAAAAAGAAGAAATCTCTACTATCCAAATTTTCTCCTTCAGCCATGATGATGGCCCTCTCTATGGCATGTTGCAGTTCTCGGATATTGCCAGGCCAGGAGTAGCGCTGTAGCACCTCTACTGCCTGAGGAGTAAATCCAGTGAATTTTTTTCTGTATTTCTGCACGTATTGGTGCAGGTAGTGATTGGCCAGTTGGGGTATATCGTCCTGTCTTTCTCGAAGTGGGGGAAGATAGATTTCTACCGTATTGATTCGGTAAAGCAAATCTTGGCGAAAAGTATTCTCCATGACCATGTCATGTATGGGCATGTTGGTAGCGCAAATGAGTCGTATATCGATGGGGATGGCAGTATTGGTTCCTATGCGCGTCACCTCTCTTTTTTGCAAAACGGTCAAAAGTTTGGATTGTAAAGGAAGGGAAAGGTTTCCAATTTCATCCAGAAAGAGGGTTCCTTGGTCGGCTACTTCAAAGCGGCCGGCTCTATCTTCTTTGGCATCGGTAAAGGCGCCGCGCTTGTGTCCAAAAAGTTCGGATTCAAATAAGGTTTCCGTAATAGCTCCCATATCCACCCCAACGAAGATATCGTCTCTTCGCAGTGACCTTTCGTGAATGGCCCTAGCAATAAGTTCCTTACCCGTTCCATTTTCTCCCAAAATCAACACATTCGCGTCGGTTTCTGCTACTTTATCTATGATGGAAAAAATATTTTTCATGGTCGCAGAACTGCCAATGATGTCCGTATAGGGTCTACTTAAGTCAGTCTGTAGCGTTTTTTGTTTTTTATGCAGTTTCTCTACTTGGGTGTAGCTTTCCTTTAGTTTGATCGCTGCAGATAATGTAGCAATCAACTTTTCGTTTTGCCAGGGTTTTAAGATAAAGTCTGTAGCCCCTTCTTTTAAAGCTTGTACTGCCATTTCTACGTCTCCAAATGCAGTAATCAGAATTACGACTGCACTTGGATCCAAGGATTTGATTTGATTGAGCCAATAAAAACCTTCCTTTCCTGAGGTCGTATCCTCTCGGAAATTCATGTCCAGTAGGATCACGTCAAAGCGGTGGGTATTGATCAGAAAAGGGATTCTTCTTGGATCTTTTTCTATATGCACTTCTTTGGCGTGCTTTTTCAACAGCATTTTTGCTGCAAAAAGGAGATCCTCGTTGTCGTCGATGATTAATATTTTTCCGAGTGCTTGCTCGTCCATAATTTTTTTACTTAGTCCAATGGAAAAATAATGCCAAGTGCTATTTCTTCTTCCAGGCCCCAATATGGCAAAAAATATGTTCGAAAATGTACACTTTCATCACCTTTTCGAACACATGGCAATCATTTGGGAGCTTGACATTAATCCCTACCTTTGTCGCTTACCAAATACAAACCACCATGTCTGCAAAAAAAGGAGATGCTGTAGCTGTACATTACACAGGAAGATTAGAAGATGGAAGTATTTTTGACTCCTCCCTATCGAGGTCTCCGCTAAGTTTTACTTTAGGTGATGGCAACATGATTCAAGGGTTTGACCAAGCCGTATATGGAATGGTCATTGGAGACAAAAAAACGGTAACTATCCTGGCCAAGGAGGCCTATGGCGAAAGGAAAGCAGACATGATGTTTGATGTCCCCTTGGTCCAAGTACCTGCAGACATTACTCCAGAAATCGGACTTCAACTGGTCTTACAAGGTGGAGGAGGTCAACCCATGCCAGTCACTGTAGTTTGGGTAGATGAAGAAAAAATCACCCTGGATGCAAACCACGAGCTAGCAGGAAAAGACCTTATTTTTGATATTGAATTGGTATCAATCTCTTAAAAAGCATTTTTTTAGATAAAAAGAGAAAGGTTTTACATCTCTAGGAGGTTTTATTTTCCTTGAGATAAGCTGGAGTAGGCTTTTCCTGCGGGAACAGGAGAATTAGTAAATTCTAGTAATCTTGCTTCCTTCCCATCGAATTCCAAATACGTGTTTTGGTTTACCCATTCCCCAAGATTGAAGTAGGTACCTTGTTTTCCTACGGGGAGTTGAAGCGGCAAATGCCGGTGACCAAAAATATAATAATCATGAGGAGCACTTTGTTCCAAGGACTTGCAATAGGACCAAAGCCATTCGTCTTCTCCCAAAAACCGTTGTTCGTCTTTCGTGCTGTGGTTGATCCTACTATTTTTTGACCAGGCTTTTGCCAAGCCGATGCCTAGGTCGGGGTGTATCCAGCGGAATAGCCATTTTGCAAGGGAATTGGTAAAAATCTTCTTGAGAAGTTTGTAGGTTTTATCCCCTGGCCCCAATCCATCTCCATGACCCACCAAAACCTTTTTCCCTTCGATTAGGATCTCTAGGGGATTATGGTAAACTGGTATTCCTAATTCTTGAGTAAAATACTCTTTCATCCATAAATCATGGTTGCCAGTAAAAAATAAGATAGGAATTCCCCTATCTCTCAATTGGGATAGCTTGGACAAAAAAGGAAGGTATCCTTTGGGAACTACCTCCCTGTATTCAAACCAAAAATCAAAGATATCTCCCACCAAAAATATGGCAGCAGCCTCTTCGGCAACGTAGTCCAACCACTGGATGATCCGTTGCTCCCGTAATTTGCTAGCTTCAAAGCTGGGTGCGCCCAGATGAAAATCTGAGGCGAAAAATAACTTTTTGCCGTGGAGCGGAAGATCTGCGATGGAGCCTTGCATGCGCTAAAGATAGGGGGGTAAGCTTAAAATTAAAAAGCCCCAGAGCTAATGGGGCTTTTTTCTTAGGTAGATACTTTTTCTTCCGTCGGAGGAGGAGTTTCTTCCTTTTCGCCTTCTTTTTCTTCAGGAGCAGGGTTTTTGGTCTTTTTTCCTGAAGGGCTACCTTCTTTTTTATTGGTGAAGGCCTGGTAAGTTGTTTCTTTATCAAATGGACGCTTCCCTATCAACCTTTCTAAATCGGCTTGAAAAAGAATTTCTTTTTCTAACAGTTCTTTTGCCAAGGTTTCGAGTTCGGATTTTCTTTTTTTCAACAAGTCCAAGACCCTAGTGTAAGCAAACTGAATCAATTTGGAAACCTCTTGGTCAATCATCTCAGCAGTGGCCTCCGAATAGGGTTTGGTCATTTTGTATCCGTCGCTTTTGCTTTCGTAAAAAGAAATATTCCCCAATTTGTCGTTCATTCCATAAACCGACACCATGGAATAAGCCATTTTAGTAATCCTTTCCAAATCACTAAGTGCTCCCGTGGAAATTTTTCCAAAAATGATTTCTTCTGCCGCTCTACCTGCGAGAGTCATGCACATCTCGTCTACCAATTGTTCGGTTTGGTAGAGAAACTGCTCTTTGGGCAAGTATTGGGCATACCCCAAGGCAGCTACTCCTCTAGGTACTATGGATACTTTTACCAAGGGATCTGCATGCTCCAAAAACCAACCTGCTACAGCATGTCCAGCTTCATGGTAGGCAACAATCTTCTTTTCTTCTGGAGAAATGATCTTATTCTTTTTCTCCAAGCCCCCGATTACCCTATCAATGGCATCTTGGAAGTCTTGCATATCTACCGCCTCCTTATTTCTACGGGCAGCAATTAGTGCGGCTTCATTACAAACATTAGCTATCTCTGCTCCAGCAAACCCAGGAGTTTGAGCTGCCAATTTCTTTGGATCTACCTCTTCTTTTATTTTGATGGGTTTTAGGTGAACCTTGAAAATAGCTTCTCTTCCTACGATGTCTGGCTTGTCTATGGAGATTTGTCGGTCAAATCGTCCTGGCCTCAGCAAGGCGCTGTCCAATACATCTGGACGGTTGGTAGCGGCTAGGACAATGACTCCTGAATCTGTACCAAAGCCATCCATTTCAACGAGTAAGGAATTGAGCGTGTTTTCACGTTCATCGTTAGCACCTGGCATTTGCCCTTTTCCTCGTGAGCGACCAATCGCATCGATCTCGTCAATAAATATGATACAAGGAGCTTTTTCTTTGGCTTGTTTAAACAAATCTCTGACCCTTGCTGCACCTACCCCTACAAACATCTCTACGAAATCAGATCCGGAGAGTGTGAAAAATGGTACGCCAGCCTCTCCGGCTACTGCTTTGGCGAGTAGGGTTTTTCCTGTACCGGGAGGACCTACCAAAAGGGCACCCTTAGGAATTTTTCCACCCAGTTTGGTGAATTTGGATGGATTTTTTAGGAACTCTACAATCTCTTGAATTTCTTCCTTGGCTTCATCTAAGCCAGCTACGTTGTCAAAGGTGATTTTAACCTTGTTTTCTGCATCAAATAGTTGGGCTTTGGATTTTCCAACATTGAAAATCTGCCCTCCCGGTCCACCAGAACCTGCCATCCTTCGCATCAAAAACCAAAACAGCACAAAAAGAAGGATCATGAATCCAAAACTTCCAAAATAACTGCTCCAATTTTCTTCGTTGGTAACAGAAAAACCTATTTTTTCAGAGCCTGGAGGCATTTTTTCTTCTAAATCTTGAAAGTCACCTTGGAATTTATCTGCAGTGGTCACTTGTAGTGCATAATGGGGGCCGTCAGGATTAAAAAAAGTAGAATTGGACTCTAGCTCCGATTTGTATTTTGTGTTTTGTAAGGAAGTTTTCTTTAAGGTCACATCCACCCTATTCATATTGCGAACAATGACAACTTTTTCTACATCTCCAGCCAAGTACATGTCTTCAAAACGCTTTTGGGTAATATCAATCACCGAACCACGCTGTTGTATCCATGTCAAGCCCAATAGAACCAAAACAGCGGCTACAATTAGCCAAAGTTGAAAATTCGGTTTTTGTGGAGGTTTCGGGGTAAAATTCGTATTCTTATTTTTTTCGCTCATTGCTTTTTAGATAATTCTCTTCTATTGATTTAACAGATTGGTACTAGGAAAGTTCATTTTGATACAAAGTCAATTTTTGTAGTCTTTGCATCACCCCAAAGCTCTTCTAATCCATAAAACTCTCGTTTTTCAGAAAGAAATATGTGTGCTACCACGTTGACATAGTCCATCACTACCCATTGACCATTAGATTTCCCCTCTACTTTCCATGCAGGAGGCTCTCCTGTTTTACTCACTTCTTCCTCAATGGATTTTGAAATTGCATCGATTTGGGTGTCGGAATTTCCTGAGCAAATCACAAAAAAATCTGTTACCACATCTTTTATGCTTCTGAGGTCCATGACCAAAATGTCAGCTGCTTTTTTTTCCGACATACCCTTGGAAATAACCTTACTCAGCTGTTCTGATGTCATACTATTGATTTAAGACTTGCCTTCGGTACCTTTGATTTAAGAAGTGTAAAATAATGTATAAAATTCTTGCCAACACGATTTTTTTGGGGAAAGATGTTTTTTTCCTGCCAGAGTGTCATTCTACCAATGACATAGCCATGCAGTGCCTTCGTCAGGGCACCTTGGGAGAGGGCAGTATTGTCATCACTGATTTTCAAACCCAAGGCAAAGGACAACGGGGAAATACTTGGGAAACCAACCCTGGAGAAAACTTGACCTTTTCCTTGGTCTTGAGACCAAAATTTTTAGAAATAGGTGCTCAAGTATTTCTAAATATGGCAATTGCCAATGCTATTCGTTCATGTATTTCAAAATACATCCCTCAAATTCAAGTGAAATGGCCAAATGATTTGGTCGTTGCCCATTGCGGAAAATTAGGAGGCATCCTCATCGAAAATATCTTGAGTGGTACCTCCTGGGATTATGCCATCGTTGGGATAGGTATCAATGTAAATCAAAGACAGTTTGGTGCACCTCAAGCCACTTCCATGTCCCTGCTCACGGAAAAACAGTTTGCTTTGTCTGACCTACTCCAAGAGCTTATTCACCACATAGAATCGGCGTATTTGGCATTGAAAAATGGATACATGGAAGAAATCACACAAGAATATCTGGACCATCTTTATTTGTATAAGGAGCTAGCTAGGTATACAGTGGACCAACAAGAGGTGGAAGGGAAGATCGTAGGACTGAGCAATTCAGGGGATTTATACCTAGAGTTGTTGGATGGAACGCTTAAAAGTTTTGGTATCAAGGAAATCAAGTTTCCAAATTTCTGATTCAACTTCAAAATCTCAATTTAATCCAATACCTTTGCCTCGCGAAAAAGGTGAGCATGCCTGCTTTCAGCAGATAAACCTACCTCTGGTAGGCTTTTAACAATTAACGCTTTAACATATTTAACTTTTAACATATCTATGTCCACTTCCACTTACATCCCTTACAAAGTCAAAGACATCTCCCTAGCGGAGTGGGGAAGAAAAGAAATTCGTTTGGCTGAAGCCGAAATGCCAGGATTGATGGCTCTTCGTGCGGAGTTTGGCCCATCCCAGCCCCTGAAAGGTGCACGCGTGGCCGGCTGTCTTCACATGACCATCCAAACTGCCGTGTTGATCGAAACTTTGGTTGCCTTGGGCGCTGAGGTGACCTGGTCTTCTTGCAACATCTTTTCTACCCAAGACCATGCTGCTGCAGCCATCGCTGCTGCGGGTATCCAGGTGTATGCTTGGAAGGGACAAACTGCCGAGGAATTTGACTGGTGCATCGAGCAAACGCTATTTTTCGGCGAAGGCCAGCAGCCACTCAACATGATCCTAGACGACGGGGGTGACTTGACCAACATGGTCCTAGACCAATACCCTGACTTAGTGGCAGGAATCAGAGGTCTTTCTGAAGAAACCACCACGGGTGTACACCGTCTGTACGAGCGCATGAAAAATGGCACGCTTCCTATGCCTGCCATCAACGTGAATGACTCAGTAACTAAGTCCAAGTTTGACAACAAGTACGGCTGTAAGGAATCTCTAGTAGATGCGATCCGTCGCGCGACTGACGTAATGATGGCGGGAAAAGTAGCCGTTGTGGCTGGTTATGGTGACGTAGGAAAAGGATCCGCTGCTTCCCTTCGCGGAGCAGGCGCTCGCGTAATCGTGACTGAAATCGACCCAATCTGTGCGCTACAGGCTGCCATGGATGGCTTTGCTGTAAAGAAGATGGCCGATGCGATCAAAGAGGCAGATATCGTGGTAACTGCTACTGGTAACAAGGACATCATCACGGGAGCTCACTTCAAGGCGATGAAGGACAAGGCGATTGTGTGTAACATTGGCCACTTCGACAACGAGATCGACATGGCATGGTTGAACGCACATTATGGCAATACGAAAAACGTGATCAAGCCTCAGGTAGACTTGTACGAAGTAGATGGCAAACAGATCATCATCTTGGCGGAAGGCCGATTGGTAAACTTGGGTTGCGCTACAGGTCACCCATCTTTTGTGATGTCCAACTCCTTCACCAACCAGACTTTGGCACAGTTGGAATTGTGGGCCAACTACAAGAACTACAGCCCTGGGGTGTACGTACTTCCCAAGCACTTGGACGAGAAGGTTGCCTTCTTACACTTGGCCAAATTGGGCGTACAGCTAGACACCCTTTCTGACGACCAAGCCAAGTACATCGGCGTGGAAGTGAAGGGGCCGTTTAAGCCGGAGTATTATAGATATTAAGGTTTAATTGGTTAACTGTTTAACTGTTGAAACCGGGAATTTGGGAAGGGGAAATTGTTAAATGTTAAGGGTTAAACGTTAAGGTGCTACATTCGTAATTCCATTCAGAATTAACATTTTAACTTGCCTGCGGCAGGCCTACCTACCGTAGGCAGGCAGGCCTTTAACGCTTAACCATTCTATTTCAGTTAACCAACCTGTCTGCCGAAGGCAGGTTACCCAGTTAAACAATTAACCGTTAAATTACATCTTTAAAAAAAGGAGTTCTTTTGGAGCTCCTTTTTTCTTTTCAATTCGTACAAAGGGGAGTATATTGAAAAAAAAATAGAAACAACATGAATTATACCGAAGGAATGCTCCGAGAAGGGTCTTTGAAGGGCAAAAACATATTGATTACAGGCGGGGGAACTGGTTTAGGTCGGGCCATGGGGGAGTATTTTTTGGAATTGGGGGCCAACCTAATTATTACCTCTAGAAAATTAGATGTTTTGGAGCAAACAGCCCAAGAAATGATGAAGAAATCGGGAGGAAAGGTTATTCCCTTGGTTTGTGACGTTCGGGATATTGCTCAAGTAGAAGCCATGTGGGCACAGTGTATAGCTGCTTTTGGTCAAATCCATGCGGTATTGAATAATGCAGCAGGGAATTTTATTAGTCCTACTGAGCGCCTTTCTGCGAATGCCTTCAATACTGTTTTGGACATTGTGCTCAAAGGTACCTCCCAAGTGACTTTAACTGCTGGTAAGCACTGGATAGCTGCCAAACAACCGGGGGTATTTTTAAATATTGTAACTACCTATGCCTGGACGGGTTCTGGCTATGTGGTACCTTCTGCGGCTGCCAAAGCTGGGGTCTTGGCTTTGACAAGATCATTGGCAGTAGAGTGGGCCAAATATGGCATCCGATCCAATGCAATTGCCCCAGGGCCATTCCCAACAGAAGGTGCCTGGAGTCGGCTCCTTCCAGGTGATTTGGTGAAGAAATTTGATCCTGCCAAAAAAGTGCCGGTTGGACGAGTAGGGGTTCACCAGGAGTTGGCCAACCTGGCTGCTTATCTGGTATCTGATTTTTCTGCCTACATCAACGGAGATGTGATTACGATCGATGGAGGCGAATGGTTGAAGGGTGCTGGAGAATTTAATAATTTAGAAATGGTGCCTCAAGAAATGTGGGATATGATGGAGGCATCTCGAGGAAAAAAGCCCTAAGCCCCAAATTACTTTGGGGCTATGTCAAAGCCAAATTGAAAATTAGAGGAGCCTAGTACTCCGGCAATCTTTTACCTTTCAATTAGCAGTAATTTAAAATAGTCTCGTCAACTACAACAAATGCAAACCCCATCTTTGAATCTGAACCGTCAGGAGTTTGGAGATCCGATCAACAAAGGCAATGTCCTTACTTTGGAAGAAGCTAATGTCCTTTTGAATGAGTGGGTACTAAATGAGCGGTTGAAGGTGCACATGAAACAAGTGGGGCATCTGATGAAAGCCTATGCACTAGACAAGGGTTTTGATGCCACGGAAGCCCATAAATGGCACTTGGCAGGACTCCTTCACGATGCGGATTGGGACCAATGGCCCGACCAACATTGTAGAAAAATCATCGAAGAACTGGAGGCAAGAGCCATCGATCCGGAAATAATTCGAGCTATCGCCTGCCATGGTCCTCGTTATTTTGGAGTGGAGCCCCGGACCCAGATGGATAAAATGCTTTATGCCTTTGACGAACTCAGTGGACTTGTACATGCCTACTCCCTGATGCGTCCTGAAGGCTATGTGGGCATGGAAGTGAAAGGGGTGAAAAAGCGACTGAAAGACAAAACCTTTGCGGCCCAAGTAAGTCGGGAAGATATTGAAGACGCTGCCCAGCGTGCTGCCATTCCTGTGGATGATTTGATCGCATTTGTGGTAGCTAACCAAGGGGATACTGATCTGGCTTAAAATAAAAAAGGGCCACAATTGCGGCCCTTTTTTATTCTTCTTCCAATTCCTGAGTTATAGGTTTGAAATTTCCTGGAGGAAGATCTGGGCTCAGCTCTGATTTTTCGAAAGGAAATACTTCTAAGATGGCGCTTTCTGTAATATCAGGCACCCTGAAGCTCACCAACATAGAGCCAAGACTTTCTTGAATTCTATCGTAAGCTTGCTTGACATCCTCTGCAGTCACAATCATGTATTGGGTCACCTTTTTCTCCTTCCCATTATCCCCATCTGCGATCAAGTAGGTCACCTTGCACTTGTACCAAATCTCTGCATCCTTATAAAAAAAGACATCCACAATATTGCTTTTGCTTATCCCGGTGACTTGAAAATCTCCTCGAATTTGGGCGCTGAGCTTCGCATACAGGATAGTTTCTGCTTCGGTAAAGGAGATCGCATCCACCAGGTATTGTTCCGAAATACTTTTCAAAAGACCTTCTTCCGTCTCTTTGGCATACTTTACTTTACACAAAAACCAGGTTCTCATTATTGTTTCATTTTATTTCCGAATCTACCTCATCTCTGGTAAAGGGGTACTATAGAATCATAAAAAATTGAGGAGTGAGCGAGCATTCGCTATCTAATTTATTGGAAATCACGGGCTAATTTTTTTTAAATAGAATAGAAAGCTTTTGCAGTGATATGCTGAACACAATTTTAGCAACTGAACAGCGCCGCAACGGACCTCACTCAATTGGCTCTTGACTCATAAAGAAAAGCTTTCTATCCTAAGCAGTATTCACACCCTAAAAAAGGAAGCATGTTTGACCAAGGCTAGTTGCCAAAGGCAGTAAGTATTATCTTCTTTATTTTTAATAGGTAATACCTATTTTTTTATAAATGAAATGCATGAGCCAAGCGGGCCCGATCAATAAAAATTGAATATCCTTCAAAAACGATGGTTTCTTGCCCTCAATTTTATGGCCATAAAATTGAACTATCCATGCCAATACAAATATTCCCAAACTGATGAGAGGTAATTTTCCAGGAAATATAAGCGTCAGGTAGTTGGCCAATGCAAGGCAGAAAGAAGAAAATAAGAGCATGCCCAATGAAAGTGGGGCCGAGATGGAGACGTAATACAGGAGCACCAAGACTAGGGTTATGGTAGCCCAGTTTGCAAAATTACCAAGCGCAGGGATCCAGGTTTGTAGGTAGCCAGAAGGAATACTATACACCAAACCAACTACGCTGAAGAATATAGCGGGGACACAAAACCAATGGATCAGCTTGTTGGTTTTATTTTGGTGGCTTTCGCCATATTCTGCAAGTAAGGAATCAATTTTTCTCATGGGATTCTGGGTTTAAATGCATTACTTGGACTACAAGTTAATCATCCTTACCAAAAAAATAAATTCAAATCGTTGATGTTAAGTTACTGGGAACAAAAAAATTTTCTAGACTATGACCTGATTGTCGTGGGAGCAGGATTTACTGGTCTTTCTGCAGCCATACATTTTAAATCTTTGCGAAAAAAAGCGAAAGTTCTGGTGCTAGATCGTGGAGTTTTTCCTACTGGGGCCAGTACAAAAAATGCAGGCTTTGCTTGTTTTGGTAGTTTGTCCGAATTGGTGGATGATTTTTGGACCATGACGCCAGATGAAGTCCTTCAATTGGTAGAAAGAAGGTATTCTGGACTCAAACAAATTCGAAAGGAATTTGGGGACAAGGCCTTGCGGTACCAATCTAGAAATGGCTATGAAATTCTGACCGAAGCATCCTTAAAAACCTTGGATGAATTGCCAGGCATCAATCGATTATTGAAAAAGTTGTTTGCAAAGGAGGTGTTTAGCCAAGTAAAAAATATTAAAAAATTAGGTTTTTCAGATCAGGTAAAAGCGGTGGTAAAAAATCGTTATGAAGGTGAACTGGATCCTGGAGCTTACCTCAATGCCTTGTGGTCCAAGGCTTCAAAAATGGGAATAAGGATTCTTTCGGGAGTTACGGTGGTGGAGATTGATCAGGACTCAGGCAGGGTTATTGCAGAAAAGAAGGATAAAAAAGAAGTTTTTGAATTTACAGGTAATCAGTTGGCCGTATGTACCAATGCATTTACGCAGAAATTATGGCCAGAATCGCCCATAGAGCCAGGAAGAGGACTTATCTTATTAAGCAAACCCATAGCAGGCGGTATTCCGTGGAAGGGAGCTTTTCATTTGGATAAAGGGTTTGTGTATTTCCGGGAAGTTGAAGGAAGATTATTGATCGGAGGAGCTAGAAATAAAGATTTTGAAAAAGAGAAAACCACGGAATTTGCAGTTAATCCAGCCATAAAGGCCCATTTGGAAGGTCTCGCTAAGGAGATTATTTTCCCTGAAAAAACCTTAGAATGGGAAATGGAATGGACAGGAATTATGGCCTTTGGACCCAAAAAATCTCCAATTATTCAATCCATTGGAAAAAAAACAGCTGTGGCCGTTCGCATGGGAGGAATGGGTGTAGCCTTGGGTTGGCAGGCAGGAAAAGAAGTGGCCGAAGTACTTTCAGACATGTAATTGATTTTTTTTATTTAGTTTCATGATTTATAAACACTCTACTCCAACCAAATGAACTCAATTCCCAAAGTACCGAAAGTCCTCGACGCACTTGTTCCTTTAGTTTTTTTGGTTGTGCTTTTAATTATTAGCTTAATTGTATTTAGAGATAATGGGCTAGAGGGCCCCAATCAAATTGTCTTAATTTTATCTTCAGCAATTGCTGGATTGGTTGCTGTTTTCAGATTAGGCTATAGTTGGGAGACGCTCCAAGAGGGAGTGGTAAAAAGCATCAGCTCGGCCATGAGTAGCATACTTATTTTGTTTTTGATCGGTGCTTTGGCCGGAACGTGGCTTTTGAGTGGGATTGTACCAGCCATGATTTATTACGGTTTGATGGTTTTGAGCCCCACCATTTTCTTGTTTGCAGCCTGTTTTATCAGTGCTATAGTCTCTACTGCTACAGGAAGTAGTTGGACTACCGTAGCTACTGTGGGTGTGGCCTTGCTTGGCATTGGTAAAGTTCTTGGCTTTGAGGAAGGAATTATTGCGGGAGCCATTATATCGGGTGCCTATTTTGGAGATAAAATGTCTCCACTATCAGATACCACCAATCTAGCCCCCGCTATGGCAGGAACAGATTTATTTACCCACATTCGGCACATGGCTAAGACGACCACCCCGACCATGATCATCACGTTGATTCTATTTTTAGTGATCGGCTTTAATTATGAAACGGAAGGAAATGTGTCCGATGCGCAACTTTTCTCTAAGGTCATAGCCTCTACTTTCAATATTACGCCCTGGCTATTTGTAGTCCCCCTTTTGGTAATAGCTATGATAGTCAGAAAAGTGCCTGCTTTGCCTGCGTTATTAGTCGGAGCCTTATTAGGAGGAGTTTTTGCACTGATTTTTCAACCCGAAATCATTACTCGAATTGTAGGGGAGAATGGGCCGTTTTATTACATTGGATTTAAGGGGGTGATGATGGCCTTGTTTGGTAAGATTAGCGTAGTGACTGAATATGAAATGGTCAATAAATTACTTGAAACTAAGGGTATGGCAGGAATGCTCAATACCATTTGGCTCATTGTCTGCGCCATGGTGTTTGGAGGGATAATGGAAGAGAGTGGCATGCTGAAGGTATTAACAGAAGCCATCATAAGAAAGGTGCATCGGGTTGGATCTCTAATTGCTACTACTGCAGCGACCTGTATTTTCTTCAATATCACGGCTTCAGATCAGTATTTGGCGATTTTGGTACCAGGAAGGATGTTTGCTGATGAGTTTAAAAAAAGAGGGCTTAAGCCTGAAAATCTATCCCGTACCCTAGAGGATTCCGCAACCGTAACCTCTGTGTTGGTGCCTTGGAATACCTGTGGAGCCACCCAAAAAGCTGTTTTGGGGGTAGAAACATTTGTTTATGCGCCTTATTGCTTTTTTAATATCATAAGTCCCATCATGACGATTCTGTACGGTTACCTCAATATTGGCATTAACTATTACGAAAAGGAAGAAGAGTTGGCATGATTCCCTACAGTATCAGTAAAGAAGAAGTTAACGAATTGCCTCTGGGTCAATACGAAGGCCCAATTCATCTGATCGATAAGCCTCATTTGGTGGAGGATGCGGTAGATTATTTAGAAAACCAATCCCTGCTTGGTTTTGATACAGAGACCAAGCCTTCTTTTAGAAAAGGGCAATTTAATCAAGTTTCCTTGCTGCAGCTTTCTACTTCCTCTAGGGCATTTTTATTTCGACTACAGCACATTGGATTTCCTCCTGCTTTGCAGAGTTTGTTGGAAAAGGAAAATGTGATTAAAGTAGGAGCAGCCGTACAAGATGATCTAAAGGCTCTGGGCAAACTTACCAACTCTTTTTCTCCGCAATCTTTTTTTGATTTAAACGAGGAGCTGAAAAAAATAGGTTTTCAGAATGTAGGCGTAAGAAACCTTTGTGGGATGGTACTTAAAATCAGAATTTCAAAGGCCGAACAAGTGTCCAACTGGGAAGCTAATGTTCTCACCGAAAAGCAGTGCCGCTATGCAGCAACAGACGCTTGGGCCTGTTTAGAGATTTTTCAAGTGCTAAAAGAAGAGGGCTTTCTAAGTCAATAATTTTTGTAGAAGATGATGGCGTAGGAATATTTCTACTACCCTTTACCCCACGCTAACCTCAATGCATGCTTCGTTTCGAAGGTAACATCTGCTGGTGTGCAGGATATCCTCCGCTGTAAAGGACTGCAAGAGCTTCCAGCGCTTATCGTAATAGGAGAAATCCATTCCTGATTGGTAAACCGCTTTGAATTGATCTATGGTATCAAAGGGAGAACTAAACTTATTGATCAATTGACCGATGAGGTAGTTTCTCAATACCTCCAATTCCTCCTCTGAGACCAATTCTTCCTGAAGTCTTTTCATTTCTTGGTGTATATCGCCGATTACTTCCTTTCTAAATTCTTTCTTGACATCCGCAGCCACCACCCAATAATTATAATCAGCCAAGTGCATCAGAGAGGAAGTGATGCCATAGGTATGGCCTTTTTCCTCCCGGATATTTTTGACCAATCTGGAGCCAAAAAATCCTCCAAAAAGAGCATTAACGATAGAGAGCATGGGGAAGTCAGGGTGCTTTTTGGAAATCGACCAGGCACCAATCCTAATGCTACTTTGGGAAGCTAAAGGACGCTCTTCGTAAATATCTGATTCGCGGGCCACCTGCTTTGTATCGGAATTTTCTACGGCACTTTTCCATGGCAAAGCATTAAGTTGACTGCATAAGTGGTACAATTCGGAGTCTGTAAAATCTCCACAGAGAAAAAGATCACATGACTTCCACAAACGAGTGGAATAATAAGATTGAAGAATCTCTGGAGTGATGAGGTTTACATGGTCTTCGGTGATTTCTTGTCCGTAAGGATGTTGAGACCCAAACAAACATTTTTTGAAAAGCTGACCTGCTCGGGAAGAGGTTTTTTCCCTCTCCAGGCTTAGGCTAAGTTTATGCTGTGATTTTCGTTTTTCGACAAAATTTGCTGGAAAAGTAGCCTCAGAGAAAAGAGAAATAAACATAGGAAGAAGCTTACTTAGATGTTTTTTTAAGCACAATAAGCTCAATCCTTCATGGGAATAACTCAACAGGGGATGTACTTCTGCCGCATGGAAATCAAAAAATTCTGCTATCTCTCTAGAACTGGCTCCGTGTGTACCTTCTTGAAGGAGTTGCAGGGTGAAATAAGGCACCAATGCTTGGGTTAAGGGCAGAGCATTTCTATCACTTTTTCCAATGATTTCAAGTTTGACTGCATCGATACCTGGAGTAGGCACATAAAATAGTGTGGCACCGCAAGCTAATGCAAGTTGCTGTGGAGCTTGCAAGCTAAAATCAACAGGTAAGGAAAATAGTGGAGCTTTTGTTCTATCCAACGGCATCACTTGGAAGCAATGGAATACTTCATTGAAAATCGAAGTGTCTCAGCTAAGGGGTGATTTTGTACTTGTGGTACTAGGTAGGAAAAATCTAATCCAATGCGCTTCATGGTAAATCCAGCACCCATGGTGAAGTATTTTCTACCTCCTTTGCTAGCGTCCTCATAAAAGTAGCCTGTTCTCAAGGCAAATTTATCTGCATAGAGGTATTCCATGCCTAAAGAAAAGGTGAATTCACTCCATTCTTCTTGGAACCCGCCTGGGGCATCAGAGAAGGAACCAAATATCCCTGAAAGTAAAGGTCTGTCAGGATCTTTCCCCTCTGATATGATGAGGTTTCCGCTGGCATCTGTGGCCAGGGTGCCGTCAGAATTTGTTTTGTACGTAGGAGGAGTAGGAACCAATAATTTATTGGCGTCTAAGACAAAGGTGATGGAGTTGGTTGGGTTAAAGAATACTTTGTAAGCTGTACCTAATCGCAAAGAGGTAGGAATGTAATCCAAATCTGCAGCACTGTTGTAAGTAATTTTTGGCCCAATATTGGTTATGGTCGCCCCCCAGGACCACATCCCTTCTTTTTTACCTGCAACGATTGCTTTTTGATGGTAAATACCGATGTCAGCTCCCACACCAGTACCTGGCTTTGATTCTGCCCCACTGGCAGAAGAAATGTTACCAGAAAGGTTGGAATGAATGAATCGTGCAGAAATTCCAAGACCTAAATTGGCCGATAATTTTCTAGAATAAGTGCCTCCTATGGCAATATCCCTGGGATTAAACTCACCTATGGAATTTCCTCTTCCGTCCGTGAGCAGGATATCTCCCATGTTGAAATAGCGGAGGTCAAGTCCAAAGGCAGAATTTTCATCAATTTTTTTGTAGCCTGACAAATAATTCAAAGACATGTCATTCACCAACTTTCCCAGCCAAGGGGAGTGGGAAATGGAAAATCCGTAATCATCCTTGATAAAGGAAAGTTTGCCTGCATTCCAATGCGCAGAATTGGCATCTGGGGAAGTAGCCACGCCCGCATCTCCCATAGCCGAATGCCTGGAGTCTGGAGCAAAATTTAAAAAAGGAACCGCGGTAGTAATTACTCTCCTACTAGGATCTTGCCCAGAAATAATCACACTGTTTTGAGCATAAGAAGAAAACCCAGCCAAAACAAAAATTAAAGTAAGAAACGAATATTTCCCTAAAATGGCATTTTTTATCATTGAATGACCAGTTTTCCGCTTACAGTATCCCGTTCACCTGAAGATTCTGCTTGAATTGTTAGTATGTAAATATAACTTCCTTTTACTGGATTTCTTATGTTGTTTGTGAAAAAAATCCATTCCCATGCCGTAATATTTTCAGCCGCCCTTGGGAAGCGTTTTGTATCGGTAACTACGAGTTGCCCAGAAGGGGAATAGATGCGTAAGGTACCTAGTAATGTTTGATCGGGTCTATTGTGTCGGAAAGAAAAGCTGGTAGAAGTGGAAGAGGGATTTGGAAATACCTGATGGGAGAGTACTTGGAATCGCTCACTGTTTGCAACTACTAAGGAGATATTACTTTCTGAAAAATTTCCCAGCAGATCGGAAGCAAAAATTCTAATCGAATTTTTACCTTCTTTCAAACCGGTCAACAGGATCTTTGCTTTTCCTTTTTCGAAGCTTCCTTCCAAGGCTCGGTACTGGCTCGGTATAGGACTGGGAGTTTGCTCGTTGATTTGAACATACATTTCTCTTTCCTTAGGGCTAGAAGCGGCATGGATTCCACTTGGATCGAAGAAGAATAGGTCCATTTCCACTTGGGTAGTAGCTATGGAGCGCACTTGCTCTGGAGATTTTCCTCCGATTTCCACCCGTATTTCAGGTCCCTTTTTATCCTGTGACAGTGGAAAAGTGCCGCTTCCTACAGGGACATCATACACCCCCACTCCTTGGACATTTTGTAGAGAATCCCAAGCATGCAGTCGGATCCTCAAATTTTCAATTTCTTTCGTTTTCCTTTCTGGAATTACAAATTGGGCAATAATTTTCCCTTGGAGTATTTTCCCTTCTCCTACGAATAATTTCTGATCCTCAGCTTTGTACGAAAAAGGAGCATTCTCATCTCCTCGAGTAGTGAAAACACTAGGATTTTCCCAAAACTCGATCAAAAATTTTCCATTGAATTTGGAGAGAGTTGCCTGGGTTGTGAGGTCGACCACATCGGCGTTGAGTTGGTAGCGTCCCCAGGTGTAAAGCGTGTCCACTGGATTTTGCTTGCCAAGGGGAAGTATTTTTTCAAGGCGAATTCCTGCTTGGGGAAAATCTACCACCATGCTGGGATCTCCCAACAGTGAAAAATTTCTATTGTATACCCCTTTCAAGCTTTTATTTTTTGTGTTTTTAAAGATTTCACCCAAGTTGCGCCTGCCAACTGGATCAATAAGTTGCTGAATAAATGCTTGGTTGATCCCAAAATTAATGCTACTAAAAACCGGCCTACCTGAAGACATGATTCCGATTGCTCCTTTATTTTTCGCGAATAAAAGTTCTTCTGCCGCCGACCGTATAAATGGATTGTCATGCCTCCCAAATTCACAGGTGGCGGTAAACCAAAGAGGAAGATTCTCCTGCTCTGGCCAATTAGCTAGGTCTTGTACGTTAAAAATTTCTTCAGCAGCCAAGGTGGTTTCATTTCCATGCCCAACGTAATTGAGTACCTGTGTACCCTGAACAAGGCTTTTTTCCAAAGCTGTTTTAAGTGCTGGAGCGCTTTGCTTGGAATCGTTTTTTTCTTGAATAAATTGATCCAAGTAAAGCTTCTCTACTTGAAGGAAGGGGTGATTTTTTTCCAAATAATCCCCATGCACTTCTGAATCTCTCATGTGTACCCCGTTGTCCCCATCGTCTGCCAACAAGGAGATTCTGGGGAGTGAAGGCTCATCTTCACGCAAAAGTCCATAGCGAATTACTTTATCTACCCAGATAGCTGCCTCGCTTACCGTGATTGCTGGGACTCTGCCGACCCCAAGAGATAATGGGCGATCGCCTACCTCACTTTCTGTCCATTCCCCTTGTCCCCAATCCAAGAGAGCAAAGTAGTCATCGGAACTGTAAGTTGCCAAAGGATCCAAGCTTGACCTGCTGGTATAAATAGGTAGGAGATTTGGCCTTCCTCCAAGTTTTCCCTTGTAATCAAAGGTTCCTTTGCCAAGCAGTAATACATTTTTTAAACGTTTTCCCATGTGAAACTGAGAGGCTAAAAAATTTCTGATGGCGGTCGGATCTGGATTGCCGTATCCATACCTTGTGAATACTGCTGAACTAAGGACTACCTCGGTAGGAATCCCCATTTTTTCTTTGTGAGCTTTCAGTTTCAAGGCGGTTTCCTTAAAGGCAGGAACAGTGAGGATGATCAGCTCCGCTCTAGGCTCAGGTAGGGAATACGGTTCTAGGGCTTTAACAGTTTGTAGTGATTTGGCGGTTGAAGGTGAAAAAACAAGCCAGTTTTTCCCAAAAGCACCCTTTCCAGAGCCAAATGCTTGTGGCCTATGAACATCACTGATTTCCCATACTTTTTTTCCTAGGGGTAAAGGAAGGTAGGCGGGATTTTTACCATAATAGATGCCTTCAGGTAAATTCAGGCCTTCAAAAGGAATGCCTACCAAGGCAAAGTCTACATGCCCAGATCCTGTACCTTGGTATCCAAATCTCAATTGATTTAATTTTCCTGAGCTAGGTGAAAATTCCCCTTCGTAACTCTTTTCACTTCCTTTGATGCTGTAGGGAGTGGCAAGCAAAGGAGAAAAAGAAATGTCTTGAATCATTTCATTATCGGCATATACACGCATGGAAGAAGAGCCGGTAGATTGTCCCATCACGCGGAATTGAAGCAGCCAAGGCGCTTTACTTTCGGAGCTAAGGCCAAAGTTGACGGTTAGACTTTGCCCTTGACGTATGGGATTTGAGTACCAACTTCTTCCTGAGTTGAGGATATTGATTTTTTCTTCTTTTATCGAACGAAATTGGTACCAAGTCTGAGTCGAGGGGGGCAGTTCTCCCGTTCCCGTCATTTCTTCAAGGCGAATAGGCTTGGGATTTTTGCCAAGAAGGTAGCGAAGGGTGTCTGTGTAAGGATGGTGGGCATAGGTAAGCGTACCTTTTTCGGTAAACCCTTGCCGATGGGGGCCTTTTAAAAAAAAGTATAGATCATCTCCTCCTTGCCAGGAAGGAATCTCTTGCAAGGCTAGCTGCGCCGAGTCTAGCACCTGCGGTAGGGGTCCTGGGTATCCATAAATGGATAGATTCGTGAGCCCTTGAAAACCGAGTTGCTGAGCTTGGGATTTTGAAATTTTGTACACCCCGTCTTGGGTGATGCCGATTATATGGCTTAGGTTT
>JAJTDZ010000061.1 GCA_021298245.1 Algoriphagus sp.
ATCTGATTTTCTCGCGATTTTATCTATTTCGTCTATATAGACAATACCTCTTTCAGCAGCTTCTACCTTGTAATCTGCAGCTTGAAGTAATCGGGTAAGGATACTTTCTACATCTTCGCCCACATAGCCTGCCTCAGTAAGGACGGTAGCATCTGCAATGCAAAAGGGTACCTCCAAAATTTTGGCTAAAGTTTTTGCAAGGTAGGTCTTACCCGTTCCTGTATCTCCCACCATGATAATGTTGGATTTTTCAATCTGAATTTCATCGGGATCTTCTTTCTGTTGCAAACGCTTGTAATGGTTGTAGACAGCCACAGTAAGTACCTTCTTGGCTTCGTCTTGGCCAATCACGTACTGATCCAAGTAGCGAGTCAATTCCTTGGGTTTTCTTAGGAGAAAGGTAGGCTGAGCTGCAGCTCTTTTTGTTTTTTCATCTTCCCCCACAATCACGTGCGCTTGTTCTACACAAAAATTGCAGATATGCGCGGAAATCCCTGAGACCATGACTTCCACCTCTTTTTTAGCTCTACCGCAGAAAGAACAGGTTACTTGAGCCATTACTTTGGTTTTTTAACAAGGACTTCGTCAATTAATCCGTATTCCTTGGCTTCAGGAGCTTTCAACCAATAGTCTCGGTCCGAATCTCGTTCGATCTCTTCGAATGTTTTTCCGGTATGGTTGGCTAAAATTTGATACAATTCCTGGCGCATGGCCAAAATCAATTTCAATGAAATCTCCATGTCTTTGGATTGCCCTTGCATGCCCCCTGAGGGCTGGTGAATCATCACCCTAGAATGCTGAAGTGCCGATCTTTTGTCTTTGGCGCCCCCAGCAAGTAATACTGCACCCATGGAAGCAGCAATTCCTGTACAAATAGTGGCTACATCTGGACCAATGTACTGCATGGTATCGTAGATTCCTAAACCTGCCGTGACTGAGCCTCCAGGACTGTTGATATAAAGCAGCACATCTTTTTTGGAATCTACAGACTCTAAAAATAGGAGTTGTGCTACAATGATATTGGCAATATGATCGTCTATACCCGTGCCTAAAAAGATGATTCTGTCCATGATCAATCTGGAAAAGACATCTATTTCCCTGAAATTTTGGGGTCTTTCCTCGATCACGGATCGGGTCATGTTTTCGATCTGCTGTGCATACTGGTCAAAAGCCGTACCACTGACGCCCTGGTTGTGGATGGCGTATTTTCTAAATTCTTCCTTGTTGATCATCGTCGTACGTGTTCTTTGTATACAAAAATAAAAAAGTCCTTTTAAAAGGACTTTTCAATATAAGCTGATAATTCAATTACTTTTCTAAAAGTTGCTTAAATTCATCAATGCTGACCTTCTTTTCAGTAATTTTTATTTTTTCCTGTACCAATGCCAATACCTTTTCATTTTGAACCGAAGTCATCATGTTCATGTAGTTTTGTCCTTCGTTTCCTTTGAGGTAGTTGTCTACAAACATGTCCATGCTGGCTTCCAATTGTGCCCCAAGTCCTGAGGAAGCAAATTGCTCCCGAATCATTTCTTTTGTTTTTTCGATGACATCGGCATGCTCTGCCTGGAGCCCATGTTCTTTCGCGATTTGATTGGCTACCAAGGTCCATGAAAGTTGCTTGGCATAGATAGGATATTCTTTTTCCACATCTTCAGCAGACACCTTACCTTCGTTGGCACGAAGCAACCACTCTTTGAGAAATGCATCGGGCAGAGAAAGGGAGGCGGCTTGAAGGACTACTTTTTTGAGTTCTTCTTGGGTAAATACCTTGGCTTCCCTGTCGTAATTTTGCTCTAGGGTTTGCTTTACTTTTTCATGGAATGCTTCCACGGAATTTACTTGATCTGGCCCAAAAATTTTATCGAAAAACTCTTGGTTCAGCGATGCTTTTGCCTTTCTATTGATATTTTTTACCGTGAAGGTGTAGCTTGATTTCTGGTCTTTGGCTTCTTGTTCTGACAATCCAAATGCCGCCACCCATTCTTCTTTTTTGACTTCTTTGGCTTCAAAAGAAACTACCGCTTCTTTGCCTATTCCGATAAATTTGGATGCTAGCTTTTTATTGAGCTGGGTAGTATCTAGGGAAAGGGTCTTGGAGAAATCTCCTGAAGTAGCATTCAAATCCCCATAGATAAAATCTCCAGGCTCGGAAAGCTCGGGATTGGTGCTTTCTCCATATTGGGAAGTCAGGTTGTCTACCGTTTCGTCAATTAGTTTTTGATCTACCTTGATGCTGTACTTTACTCCCTTGAGTGCGGAAGACAATTCAATTTTAATGGACTCTACGAATCCAATGCTGTATTCAAATTCAAATTCTCTTTGGGTCTTCCAATCGATAGCAGGAGATTCCTTTTCCAAAGGCAAGGGTTCTCCTAAGACTTTAAAGGGTTGTTCCTTCAAATAGGTATTGAGGGACTCACCTAATAAGGTATTGATCTCCTCCACCAGGAGAGAAGTACCGTACATGTTTTTGACCATGGAAAGTGGTGCTTTACCAGGTCTAAACCCTCGAATCACTGCCTTTCTAGCATAATCCTTTAGTTTGTTGTCAACCTTGGGTTGGTAATCTGCTTCAATTAGTTTAATTTTAATTGAGGCTTGGTTTTTCGAATGCTTGTTTAAAGAAATTTCCACAGTATAAAGAATTAAACAGGTGTTGAACTAAAAACCCCCAATCTCTTTCCTATCTCAAAGACAGTGGAGGGATTGAGGGCTCGTGGGGTGCGGATAGAGGGACTCGAACCCCCATGCCTCGCGGCGCTAGATCCTAAGTCTAGTGCGTCTACCAATTTCGCCACATCCGCAATGGACCAAGAGAGGAGAGATTTAAAATGAAATAGGTCTCTTACTCAATTGTGGATGCAAAGGTACAGACATTCTCTAAATATCCGCAATGCGGTGAAAAAAATATTTCTAAAAACAGTGGACTCAGATTCGATATCCGCTCAAATTTGGCATAAAATTCCCTGCTAATGATTCAAGTGGATGTAGAAGAAGAACGGCAAGAAATTCTCAAGAGGTATCGTCGACTCCTTCGGCAGGCCAAGCCTGTCTTGAAATCTGGGGATACCAAATTGATCAAAAAGGCTTTTACCATTTCCTTAGAAGCGCACAAAGACATGCGAAGGAAATCGGGAGAACCTTACATTTACCATCCCCTGGAGGTAGCGCTGATCTGCGTAGAGGAAATTGGCTTGGGGACTACTTCCATCATTTCCGCCTTACTACATGACGTGGTAGAGGATACTGACCTCGAGCTGGAAGACATTGAGCGTGATTTTGGCACCAAAGTCATGACCATCATCGATGGGCTTACCAAAATCTCCGGAGTCTTTGATTATGGGAGTTCTCAGCAAGCGGAGAACTTCCGAAAAATGCTATTGACCCTCTCTGATGACGTAAGGGTAATTCTAATCAAGCTGGCAGACCGGCTCAACAACATGCGGACTTTGGGGAGCATGCCGAGAAACAAGCAACTAAAAATTGCTTCTGAGACCATGTACCTGTACGCGCCTTTGGCGCACCGCTTGGGACTCTATGCTATCAAATCGGAACTAGAGGATTTGTATCTCAAATACACCGACACCGAGGCCTACAAGGATATTGTAAAGAAGATAAATGAATCGAGAAGCTACCGCAACAAGTTTATCAAAACCTTTATCCAACCCATAGAGGAGGAGTTGACCCGTCAAGGATTCAAATTTACTATCAAGGGAAGGCCCAAATCGGTGTATTCCATTTTTAGCAAAATGAAGAAGCAGGGGATTCCATTTGAAGAAGTGTTTGACCTATTTGCGATTCGAATCATTTTGGATAGTGCATTGGAAAATGAGAAGGCGGATTGCTGGCAAGTATATTCCATCGTTACTGATTTTTATCGACCCAACCCCAACCGCCTGAGAGATTGGATCAGCACTCCTCGCTCCAATGGCTACGAATCCCTTCACACCACCGTAATGAGTACCACCGGGCAATGGGTAGAGGTGCAGATTCGTACCGAAAGAATGAATGACATAGCCGAACGAGGTTATGCGGCCCATTGGAAATACAAAGAAAAAGAGACTCCTGGCAAATCAGGACCTGGATTGGACGATTGGATCAATCAAGTACGAAGCATGCTGGAGTCCAACGACGGTAGTGCCATAGAATTTATGGATGATTTTCGGGGCAACCTTTTCCACGATGAAGTATTTGTTTTTACCCCTAAAGGTGACCTAAAAGTCCTACCCAATGGGGCCTCTGCCCTGGATTTTGCTTTTGAGATCCATACCGAAGTAGGAGCAAAATGTATTGGAGCAAAAGTCAACCAGCGCCTAGTTCCCATTAGCTACAAACTGAAAAACGGGGATCAAGTGGAAATTTTGACTTCCAACAAACAGAAGCCTACCGAAGATTGGTTGCAACAGGTGGTTTCTTCAAGAGCCAAAGCAAAAATTAAAGATGCCTTGAGGGAAGAAAAAAGGTCTGCCACTGTGGATGGAAGAGAAATTGTCCAGAGGAAGTTAAAATCCATGAAGATGGACCTTACTTCCGAACTAATTGAGCAACTGCGTGCCTATTTTGATCTGAAGACGGCCAATGAATTTTATTACCGGGTAGGACGAGGCATCATTGATCCTACTTCCATCAAATCCTTTAAAGAATTTAAGGAACAGCAGAAAAGTAAATCCAAGGTTGTCGAAAAAGTAAAGGATGAATCCACCTTTACTAAAGAAATAAAAAACCTTAAAGGTCCAGATCATGACCAACTCCTCATAGGAGAAGATATGGACGTGGTGGATTATTCCCTTTCCAAATGTTGCAATCCTATTCCAGGGGACGAAGTTTTTGGTTTTGTTACCATCAACGAGGGGATAAAAATTCATCGGACTTCTTGCCCCAATGCTTTGGAATTGCTCTCCAACCACGGAAATAGGGTGATTAAGGCAAGATGGACCAGCCAAAAAGAAATTGCTTTTTTGGCTGGTTTGCGCATCATCGGTACCGATAGAGTAGGCCTAGTCAATGATGTCACCAAGGTAATTTCCAACGAACTCAAGGTAAACATGAGGTCCATCACCATCGATTCAGATGCGGGGATTTTTGAAGGCACGATTAAGCTTTATGTAAATAATACTGAACATTTAGAGCACCTGATCAGCAACCTCAATCAGGTTGAAGGAATACTCAAGGTTTCCCGCTTTGACTAGGAAATAGAAATAGGAATCTATACCGTATATTTGGAAAAATTAGCTACCCATGTCTTTGAATCCCTCGCATTTCGAAGAAGTTAGAAAGTTATTTACGGCCTACCTGGAAGATCAAAAACTCCGTAAAACCCCGGAAAGGTATGCTATTTTAGAAGAGATTTACAGTCGTACGGGTCACTTTGATGTAGAAGGATTATACATCAGTATGAAGAATAAAAATTATAGGGTGAGCCGAGCTACAGTTTACAATACCCTAGATCTTTTGGTGGAATGCGACCTGGTAGCCAAACACCAATTTGGCAAAAATTTGGCCCAGTTTGAAAAATCGTATGGTTACAAGCAACACGACCACCTTATCTGTGTGGATTGCAGTAGGGTGTTGGAGTTTTGTGATCCACGCATACAAACTATTCAAAATACTGTAGCCGATATTTTAGATTTTCAGGTAGCGCATCACTCCCTGATTTTGTATGGAAAGTGTAAGAAAGAACATTGTGAATTCAAAAAAGAGCTTGCATGAAACTAAGTTTTAGTAGAAAAAACGAGGGAACAACACATTTTCTCTTGATGGAAGGGGATTTAATTGGAGAAGAAGTAGGTCCTAGAATAGTGGAATTTGTCACTGACGCTCTTAGGGCGGGTGCTATTACGTATGTTCTTGATCTGGAAAAGGTAAGGTATATCAGTTCTAGCGGGCTAGGACTTTTGATCACTTTGCTTACCAAAATGAAGAATGCAGGTGGAGAACTTGTCCTCGTATCCCCTTCGGAGCATGTCCGTAAGCTGCTGGCCATAACCAAGCTTTCTGGGATTTTCACCATACTGGATAGCATGGAGGATTTTCATCAAAAAAATCGATAAGATCCAAAAATAATTTTTCTCTATAGGAGTAAAATTTTAACGAATAAAAGGGGACATTCTTTGGTTTTCTTTTCACGAATCACAAATTTCGAGCTTTAAAAATCGTACCATAGGATAACACGCGTAAGATGAAGATGGATGTATTGCTAGGTCTCCAATGGGGAGATGAAGGAAAAGGAAAAATTGTAGACGTGTTGGCCCCCCAGTACGAAGTGGTAGCCAGATTTCAAGGGGGGCCTAATGCGGGCCATACCCTAGAATTTGATGGCATCAAACACGTCCTTCATCAGATTCCTTCTGGAATTTTTCGATCTCAAATCCTAAATATTATAGGAAATGGGGTTGTTTTAGATCCTATTATTCTCAAAAAAGAGATAGACGCACTAGGTAAATTTTCTATAGACTTTAGGAAAAATCTAGTAATCTCAAAGAAAGCTACTATCATTATTCCTACCCATAAATTGCTAGATGCAGCCCTTGAACAAGCAAAAGGGGATAAAAAAATTGGATCTACTCTCAAGGGAATAGGACCTACCTACCAAGACAAAATTGGACGTGCAGCACTCCGTATTGGAGATATTCTGCGATCAGACTTCAAGGAGAAGTACGAGGCTTTGGTAGAAAAGCACAAGAGTACCTTATCTTTTTATGGATTTCCAATCGATGCTTTGGCAGAGATGGAAAAGCAATTTTTTGAAGCTGTGGATTTTATCAAAACGCTTTCTCTTATCGATAGCGAATACACGGTCAACGAAGCCTTAAGATCCAACAAAAGAATTTTGGCGGAAGGTGCTCAAGGATCCCTTTTGGACATTGATTTTGGAAGTTATCCCTACGTAACCAGTTCTACCACCACGACCGCTGGTGCCTGTACTGGACTGGGAGTAGCTCCTTCCAAAATCGGGGAGGTATTTGGGATTTTTAAAGCCTACTGCACTCGTGTAGGGAGTGGACCTTTCCCCACCGAACTTCTAGATGCTACCGGGGACGCCATGCGCAAGGAAGGAAATGAATACGGTAGCACCACAGGTAGGCCTAGACGCTGTGGATGGCTCGATCTCCCTGCTTTGAAATATTCCATCATGATCAATGGAGTCACGAAACTCTTCATGATGAAGGCCGACGTACTCAATATTTTTGATGAAATCCTCGTTTGTACGGATTACCAATTGCCTTATGGACAAAAAATAGATACCCTTAGCTTTGAAATCACAGAAACTCAGGTAAAACCCGTTTATAAAAAAATGAAAGGCTGGCATTGTGCCTTAGATCAGGTCAGAACCTATGAGGAATTTCCTCAAGCCTTGAAAGACTACGTGCAGTATCTTGAAGAAGCTCTTCAAGTCCCCATAGCCTTGGTCTCTGTAGGTCCCGATAGGGTGCAGACCATACGTAGGTAAACTTCCAAAATAAAGTTCCCTTGGTTCATCCGGCCAAGGGCTTTTTTTTGGGCATACACTTTCGTTACTTAGCAATTATATCTTCTCTAGCGTGCTAAAAAACCTCTTCGCTTTGCTGGTCTTTTGCCTCTGCTCTTTTTCTGGAGTAGCCCAGGTAGGATTTCCCTATTGCGAAAGTTTTCAAACCCCTAATACCCAAGCCACCACAATTTTTGGGGGAGATGCTAGATTAACGGAGGGGGTATTGCGATTGACCAACAATCAATTAAACCAGCGAGGCCACGTATACTTGGATATTCCCTTTCCCTCCACCTACGGACTGAAGGCAGAGTTTGAATACTTTAGCTATGGGGGTACAGGCCAATTCCTTGCAGATGGCTTGACCGTATTTTTCTTTGATGGAGATACTCCAGTATTCAACGCGGGAGGATTTGGAGGATCTTTGGGTTATGCTCCTAGAAATCAAGAGCCCGGGCTCTCCAATGCCTACATGGGAATTGGCTTTGATGAATATGGAGGGTTTGGTAACAGTCAAGAGGGTAGAACTGGAGCTTTCAACACCTTGGACGCCAACGGCCGGGCTGCAGATGCGGTAGTCGTGCGTGGACCTGGAAATCAATTTTCAGGCTATGCCTTTGTGGTAGGGAGAAGAACAAATATGGTAGGAGCCGATAAAGATGGTCTAAATCCAGGGGCGCAATTTACTATTAGCTCGGGAGGAGCAGGAACCTTTCGAGTGACTGATCCCAACAAACCGGGATATAGAAAAGTGTTTTTGGAACTGCAGCCAAATACCCAAGGCCCAGGTTTTTTTCTCACCCTAACCATGCAGGTAACTACTGTACTGAATCAACCTAGGATGGTCACCATTTTTGATCGACCCTATTATTTTCCTGCTCCAAAAAATTTGAAAATTGGCTTCGCTGCTTCTACAGGAGGATCTACCAATTTTCATGAAATCAGAAACCTTATTGTTCAGGTGGCTGCTGACGATCAACTCAAGGATCCTCAAGGAATTGATTTTTCGGATATTGCCTCTTGTGCCGGTCAAGAAAATCAATTTTACATCACCGACGAAGAAGTGGTTTTACCCAATGAAAATAGTAAAATTCGCTGCCTGCAATTTTATCCTTCCTTGGATGCTATTGAAGCCGAGTCAGGAGATATTTGCACTCAGGCCAGATGCTTGGAACAAAATAGAACATTGGTCTTGCCAGAGGGTACTTTTAGGGCAAGTGACCAAGAGGGAGGATTTACTTTCTTTCCCAACGAGTCTTTTATAGACAAGCAAGTCACGGTTTACTACACCATTACCGATAGCTACGGCAAAACCTCCAAAGGCAATGCCATGACCTTGTCCATCAAGGAATCTCCCGATCCCATTACGCTGAAAGTGCTTGGACAAAATCAAGTACAAAATAATGAAGTGTCTTTTTGCAAAGGATCAGAGTTGATCCTGAGCGGTCAAGGCAACGAAATATATGAACGATTTGAATGGAAAAAAGATGGAGTGATCCTTCCTGGGGAGGTTCAGCAAGAACTTCGCATAAAAGAGGAGGGAGTGTATGAGGTCATTGGCTACAACCGCAAAAATTGCCCTGCCATAAGCAATCCAATTCGGGCAAAGTGGGTCAGCTATCCCGAACTAACTTTCAGAGCTCCTCTGGTGGGATGTACTCCTGGGCAAACCTTGGATATCACTGCTGCACTTAATGGCTACAATCCATCCCTTTACGATTACCGATTATCTCTTGGAGGATTGGTCTTAGAAAATGAAGCCTTGAAAAAAGTAGCTGTATCTGGGATGTATGAATTGCAAGTAAAACCTAAATCATTTACCTGCTACTCTGAACCGGTGAAAGTGGAGGTCTATATTCAGGAAAAGGAGTTGAATGTAGATTTTGATTTTGGAGTGCAGGGTACAGGCATCAAAGATGATACAGGAGGAGGAATATTTCCAGATGACGTAATTGAATTTAAAGACCTTTCCGAAGATAGGATAGTAAAGTGGGAATGGGATTTTGGAGATAGCACTTCTTCGGCTGAAAAAAATCCAACCCATACCTATGGCAAAAAGGGGGAATTCCGGGTGACCTTGAAAGGATACGATTCCTACG